>JBASAZ010000099.1:0-9733 GCA_049650845.1 Ornithinimicrobium sp. | reverse complement strand
CGACAGGGCGCCCCCCATGAGCGTGTCCACCTCGTTCTCTGGAGCGCCTGATCGACGCGCGCTACCGATGCCGGGATGGCGGCTCGTAGGTGTCAAGTGCACGAATATGTAGTCGAGGCGCTTAGTTCTAAGAATTTGCTGAACCTGTACGATTCGGAAGTTTCGCAACATCCGGTTACGGAGGCGCTTCCTTGGGCTCCGGCCGTTTTGCTGGGGCCTTTGCCCTACGTCTGGGTTCGTACTTCGTCATTGGCCTGACCTAGGTGGGTGGGGTGCTCGATGTCGAGAAGCTGCTCCAGCACTCGACGCATGTACGCAAGCGTTTGGCGCTCGTCGAGGGTGGGCTCAGGCTCTCTGTGCCGGTCGTCGCGCTGTGCCACGCGGGTAGCGAGCTTGTTGGCAGCGTCGGCGACGAGCTGCGAGAAGGGAGAAGCGTTGGTCTCAAGCAAGCCGGTGGTGCGGAGGTAGCCCAGAACTCGTGCGGCGTCATCCGGCCGGTCGATGCCGGTCATCATGTTGATGAACTCGATGCAGGCGAAGGTCGTGCCGGACATCATGTCGAATTCGAGCAAGTCATCGATGAAGGAGCGCAGGACCCGGAAGGCTTGGGGCCGGTTTCCACGTCGAAGGGCCGAACGGGCCTCGATGGGCTTGCTCAGCGACGGAGTGCTGTCGGGAACGTCAATGTTGATCGAGTCTTCGAAGAACTGTTCCGCCTTGGTCTGGTTGCCCTGGAACGAAGCGGAGAAGCCGCTCATGAGTAGGACCCAGCTCAGCAGGGTGGGTGGGCCGTGGGCACGATACCGGTCTTCCAGCTCGGCCATGAGGGTGTCGTGCTCGGTGAATCGGCCGGTGCCCAGCAGCGCTCCGCCGAACCAGACCTCGCTAATACCGGCCAGGTCCTCTTCGCCTCGCGCTCGGAACTCGTGGGCTGCCGGTAGGGCCTCGACCAGTAGGCGTTCGTTGTTGTCGTTGGCGAACGCCCGCGCGTACCGGGTCTCGGGCCGGTCCGGCTCTCCGTAGCGGTCGACAAGTTGCTGGTAGGACCGCGGGTCACGGTTCTGCATGTATCGGTGGGCCGCCCACGTGAGCCCAGAAACGATTAGTTCCTCCTCTTTTGCCGGTGTGATCTCGAGGATCCGCTCGTACCAGTCACAGATCTCGCTTTGGCTCCGAAGGAGGACTTCTGAGGCGACGGGGCGGACGAGTGCGTGGGCGAGCTCGTAGTGGCGTGTCGCGCAGGCCCAGTCCACGGCGGCACGCAGATTCACCCATAGTTCACCGAGGCGGGCCGCGCCTTCGATCTCGGCTCGCCCGTTGAGGAGGCCATGGATGATGGTGACCTTGTCGAGGCACCACTGGGCGTGACGCACAGCAATTAGCTCGGTCTGACCGGCCTCGAATAATCGTTCGGCTCCGAACTGGCGGATGCTCTCCAGTTGGCGAAGTCGCCTGCCGAAAGGACCGGACTCGGAGATGAGCATCGATCGCTCGACCAACGCACTGAGCAGGTCGTCGACGTCAACGTCAGCGAGGCTTTCGTCGGCAGTCACCGCCGCGGCTGCGGTGTGGTCGAAGGCTCCGGCAAAGATGGATATCCGGTTGAAGACCACCTGCTCGGGAGTGGTGAGCAGGTCGTAGGACCACTGAATCGTGGCACGAAGCGTCCGGTGACGCTCGACGCCAACTCGCCGACCGCCGGTGAGCAGGCGAAGATGATCGTCGAGGCGTTCCAGCACTTCCGGCGGGGACAGGCTGCGGGTGCGCGCGGCGGCTAGCTCGATGGCCAAGGGCACGCCATCCAGGCGGCGGCAGATCTCTTCGACGTCGCTTCGGCTGGTGTCTGGATCGAATGCTCGATCTGCGGCGGCGGCACGCTCGTTGAAGAGCTCGACGCCCGCTCCGGCCGGTTCGAGGGGAGGGACGCCGATGAGCTGCTCGTGCGCGACGTTTAGGGCCTCCCGGGAGGTGGTGAGCACTCGGGTGTGGGGGCATCCCTCGGCGACGGCGTGGGCCAGAGCTGCTGCACCATCAATGACATGCTCGCAGTTATCCAGGACGAGCAGCGCGTGGCGTGACCCTAACCCCAGCACGATCGACTCGGTCAGAGTTCGGGTGGCGTTCTCTTTCACGTCCAAGGCGTCCGCGACCGCACGGGGCACATCTTTCGGCGAACCGATGAGACCCAGCTCAACCCACCAGGTGCCACCTTCGAACTCCGTCGCGGATCTGTGTGCCACCGCCAGCGCGAACCGCGTCTTGCCAATTCCTCCTGGCCCCACGAGCGTGACGATAGGGGCAGTGGTGAGGGCTTCGGCAGTGGTGTCGAGCTGCTCCTCTCGGCCGATGAGCCGGTCGGACCGGCGAGGCAGGTTCCCTCGCCGACCAGCGTCGATTCTCAGCGGTGGGTGATCGTGGTCGCCGAGTTGGAGGATCAGCTGCTCCGTGACCGTTCCTTCAAGGAGGAAGCTGCCCAGAGCTTGGAGGTCGACGTGATCGAGTAGCGCCGCTGTGACTCCCGACACCAAAGTCTGACCTCCGTGCGCAGCATCCGCGAGGCGTTTCGCCACCTCGACGGCGGGACCGAAGTACTCTCTCCCGCGCTCTTCTGTCTCTCCAGTGTGTACGCCGACCCGGAGTCGGAGCGCGACTGCGCCGGGCCAAGGCTCTCTGGCCGTGGTGTGTAGTTGATCGGCCCATCGCACCGCGTCCGCTGCACGGTGGAACGCGACGCCGAACGCCCCGCCGGCGGTGGTCCAGACGCGACCGCGCTGGTCAGCCGCGGCCGCCCGGACGAGTTCATCGAGGCGCGCCGCCGCAACTGTCATCTCCAGCCTGTGCGTCGACCACAGTCGCTCAGCATCCTCGACCTCACAGAAGCCGAACGTCACGGTACCGCTCGGCGGTTCTGGGCTTGACCCTCTCGTCGAGCGCGGGTCGTCCAACCGCTCGTCGTGGTCCAGGATCGACGACTCGAGTGCGCGCAGCCTAGGTCCGGGTTCAACCCCAAGCTGCTCGACCAGATGGCTTCGCGCCGTGCGATACGCCGCGAGAGCGTCGGACTGCCGTCCAGCCCGATACAGCGAGGTCATGAGGAGCGCCCAGAGACTTTCACGGAACGGGTAAGTCGACGTGAGTTCGGTCAACGGACCAATAGCCGCCGGTGGGTTGGCTTCGACCACGGCTTCGAGATCGACTTCGACCGCACCTAGATATTGTTCAACCAGCGCGACGACCGTTGCGGCGAGCCCGTGGGAATCGAGCCCGGCTAGGGGAGCCCCCGTCCACTCGGCAAGGGCGGCCGCAGTGTTCCCACGGTCGAGTAGCGTCTGGAACCGCAGGGCGTCCACCGAGTCTGGCTGCACATCCAGGCGGTATGAAGCGCCCAGACGCACAATGGTGTCCGGTCCCAAGCCCTTGCGGAGCCGAGCGATATAGGTCTGCACCGTCTTGGCGGCCGTTCGCGGTGGGTCCTCCCCCCATACCAGCTCGACCAAGCGCGTCACCGGGACCGCTGACCCAGCCGCAAGCGAGAGGGCGGCGAGGACAATTTGGCACTTTGCCGGGCCGACATCGAGCGACGCACCATCATTGCTGCTAGCTCGGACCCCGCCTAGCAACTGTATGTGCACGGGTCTGTTCTCCTCGCTCGCAGTTGGCGAAACCGGTGGTCACGGTTCTCCGCCCAGGGACGGGCGACGGGATGAGCATGCCTCCATTCGGACGAGTCGCACTGGGAACCCGGCGGTGTCCGGGTCGAACCCTCGTTGACGGGCTCCACCGCAACTGCAGCGTTCTGACGCTGCGGCTCGACCCGACCTCTTCACGATAGCCCTTCGAGCACAACCCAACCCTAGGAAACTGACATGAAATCGGACCGCACCGCCCGCATCACCGGGCTGTTCTACCTCGGCCTCGCCGCGTCAGGCCTGATCCTCTTCTTGCTCGTCACGCCCCAGTTGTACGTGTCGGGTGACGGTGCGGCGACGGCAGCGAACCTCGTTCAGCACGAGGGGCTCGCCCGCTTCGGCATCGCCGCCGAACTCGTCCTCGTCGTCGCGGCCGCACTGGCCTCGGTGTGGTTTTTTCGACTCTTTCGGGCGGTGGATTCGTTCGCAGCTGGGTGCCTCGCAGCCTTCGGCCTGGTGAACGCAGTAATCATGATGGTGGGGGCTGTCTTCACAGCGACAGCTCTGCAGGTTGCGCTTGAGCCCGGGCAGGGCTTCGGAGCAATAGATCCGGGCGCTACCGTCGGGTTGCTTTACCAGTTGCACGGCGCCGCGTGGTCGGTGGGCGCTCTCTTCTTCGGACTCTGGCTCATCCCGATGGGCTGGTTGGTCCTGAGGTCCGGCAGCATGCCGCGGCCGCTCGGCTGGATCCTTATCGGCGGCGGGATCGGATACGTGTTCGTGGCCTTCGTCGCACAACTCGCGCCCGGCGCCACCACCGTCGCGGACCTCGACCTTCTGTCCCTGCCCGCGAGCATCGGCGAATTCTGGCTGATCGGGTACCTGCTCCTCGTTGGGGTGCGCCGCAACCCGACGCCCGGCGCGCACGTCCGACACTCGCCTTCGGCCCCAACGGTCGAGGCTCGGGACCGCTGATCATGATGGACGGGACGATTGTCGTTGCCGGAGCTACGGGCTATGTCGGGCGCCACATCGTGCAGACGCCTGCCGCCCGCGGTCATCGAGTGCGGGAGCAACCTCACACGATTCTTCCTCGAATCCCCGCAAACCAACGCGGTGGGCACGCGGGTATCGGGCCATCGGCTCGAGCCGCACATGAGGTCGCCGTAAGGGTCGTGCCCAGGTGGAGGCGAACCCACCCCTCTCCACTGAATCTCTGCCACTCCAACACCGATAGCCCACCCACATTGGCCACAGTCGTCATAGGCGGTCCACCTGGATCGTCACCAGCACGCTGAATCTAGGAGAAACCCATGAAAGCAATCGTTTACACCACCTACGGCTCGCCTGATGAGCTCGAACTTCGAGATGTCACAACTCCCGTCGTCAGCGACCACGAAGTGCTGGTGCGGGTGCACGCCGCCTCGATCAATCCGGCCGACTGGCATTACCTCACCGGGACGCCCTACCTCGTCCACCTCGTCGCAGGACTGCGCAAACCCAAGCGCAACATCCCCGGGATCGATCTCGCCGGGACCGTCGAGGCCGTCGGACCGAACGTGCGGGACTACACCCCCGGCGATGAAGTCTTCGGCTGGACCGGCGGCGGAGCATGCGCCGAGTACGTCGCAGTGCCCGAGCAACAACTCGCACCCAAGCCAGCCGAGGCCAGCTTCGAACAATCATCGACCCTCGGCGTGGCAGCTTTCACTGCCCTACAGGGGCTCCGCGACCACGGCCAGGTCAGTGCAGGTCACCAGGTCCTGATCAACGGCGCCTCAGGCGGAGTAGGCACATTTGCCGTGCAGTTCGCCAAGAGCCTCGGAGCCGAGGTAACCGCTGTATGCAGCACGAGGAATGTGGACATCGTCACCGGAACCGGGGCCGACCACACCATCGACTACACCCAAGCGGACTTCACCGACACCCACCTGCACTACGACGTGGTGCTGGACGTCGCAGGCAACCGTTCGCTCTCAGACTCTCGCAGCGTCCTCAAACCCGAGGGCATCCTCGTCATGATCGGCGGGCCCAAGGGTAAATGGCTTGGGCCGATTCCACGGCTGCTCAAAGCGCGACTGATGTCGCTCGGTCGAAGCCAAAAGATGGGGTCGATGTATGCCCACGAGACCAAAGAAGACCTCGATTTCTTCAAGGGACTCTTTGAAGCCGGGTCGCTCACCCCCGTTATCGACCGGACCTACCCGCTGAGCCAAGTCCCCGAGGCCCTGAACTACCTAGGAGAGGGACACGCTCAAGGAAAAGTTGTCATCACGATGTGAACAGCGACTGCCCTTTTGGCCGTCATCCCACATACCCATTCTTCAACCAGGAGTCCTCATGCCTTCCCAAAACCAGACCGCAACCGGGGCGATAGTTGCCACCAGACTCGGACGTGATTTCGGCGGCCAGCCCGCGGTCCGTTCCATCAACCTCCACGTCCAGCAAGGAGAGATCTACGGCTTCCTCGGGCCCAACGGGGCAGGCAAAAGCACCACCGTGCGGATGCTGTGCACCTTGCTTGCGCCCACCAGCGGCCAGGCAACCGTCGCCGGATGTGACGTCGACACCGAGCCCGGACAGGTCCGCCTGCGCATCGGTGTCGCTCTGCAAGGTTCCTCACTCGATGAATCCCAAACGGGCCGCGAGCTGCTTCGCCTGCAAGGTCGCCTCTACGGACTGGACCGGGCAACGATCGACCGCCGCGTCGCAGAGGTCGTCGATCTGGTCGGTATCGGCGAATCGATCGACGATCTCATCAAGACCTACTCCGGAGGAATGAAGCGACGCCTGGACCTGGCCGGTTCCCTGGTCCACCAACCCGAAGTCCTCTTCCTCGACGAACCAACCACCGGGCTCGACCCGGCCAGCCGCGCGCGCATGTGGGCCGAAGTGCGACGACTCAACGACGCCGGGACAACCATCTTCCTCACCACCCAATACCTCGAAGAGGCGGACGCCCTCGCCGACCGAGTCGGCATCATCATCGACGGGTCGTTAGTCGTCGAAGGAACACCAGCAGACCTCAAGCGGCAGATCGGCCGTGACCTTGTCATCGCCACTGTCCTGGAGCATCAGGTCGCCGAAGCTGTCGAGGCGCTCACCACGTTGCCTGCCGTGGAGGACGTGACCTTCCACGGTGACGCCGTCACCATGTCCGTCGCCGACGGCGAGGCAACCCTGCTGACCATTGCGACCACCCTGGATCGTGCAGGGGTCAATGTCCGTTCGTTGGCCACCCGCACCCCGACGCTCGACGACGTCTTCCTGCACCACACCGGCGAACGCTTCGAAGCAGACGTGCCCACCGATGCCATACCCGAACAAGGAGTCTCAGCATGACCACCACCGTGACCACTCGACCTAGTCCAGACGAGAGCCAGCGCGTCAGGACGCTTGCCCAACCGGCCGGCTTCCTGCAAGACCTCACATCGGTCGCACTGCGCGCGCTGCGGCAGATCCTGCGCGACCCAGAAGCGGTGATCCCATCACTCTTCATCGGCGTCTTCTTCTATGCCGTCCAGGTCGGTGCGTTGCAAGACCTGGTGATGGCAAGTAGTCCTGGCGGCCTCGACTTTAAGGCGTTCCTCTTGCCGATGGGCATAGTGTTCGCAATCACGGGGGTCTCGCGTGCGGCTGCGCTCGTTACCGATATACAAAGCGGGTACTTTGATCGGTTGCTGGTCACTCCTATCCGAAGGACCGCCCTGTTGCTCGGGCTCATGATCGCCGACCTCGTGTTGGTCCTTGTCCTGGCAAGTTTGGTGTCGGTGGCGGGTCTGCTCTTCGGCGTACGGTTCGTTACTGGCCCGTTGGGATTCCTCGCCTTTCTCGGTTTGTGCGCACTCTGGGGGCTCGCCTTTGCGGGCTTCCCGTACGCGGTCGCCTTGCGCACGGGCAACCCTGCGGCAGTCAACTCCAGTTTTCTGCTCTTCATGCCGTTCGCGTTCCTGAGCACCGCCTTCGTGCCACGCGAGGCCATGACTGGGTGGATGGCCGAGATCGTGCAGTACAACCCCGTGACCTACCTCCTCGAGGCCCTGCGCTCATTGCTGATGGTCGGTTGGGACCTCCCCGTGCTCGCGCAAGGGATCGGAGCCGTCGGCGCCGTGTTCGTCGTGACCTTGACGTTGTCAGTCCTCGCGCTTCGCGGCCGTGTCTCACGTGCCTGAGCCGCACATCACCGAGGAGTTCTCCCGAGAGGAGACAACACTTATGACTGCACCACCGATAGCCGCAGATCTGGGCGTCGCCGAGCTATACGACTCCGACTTCGTCCGTCACTTCGACATGCGGGCCACACTGTGGGAGCACCTCATCGGCCGCGAAGCAAACGCCGCCTTTGGTCATCGTCTCCAGCTGCTCGGCGATCGACCGTTGCGAGTCCTCGACCTCGGATGTGGCACCGGCCGCAACCTGCAACGTTTTGCCGGCGTTGGCCTCACGATCGACAGTTATGTGGGGGTGGACTCCTCGGCAAGGATGATTAGCGCCGCTCGCGCCGCTTACCCGTATAGCCGCGCCCAATTCCGTCACGTCGATGCCGACACCGCACTGGTGGCCGATGAGCGCTACGACCTGATCACGGCAACGTGGCTGCTGTCTCACCACAGCAACCCAGCCGAGCTCATCCGCAAAGCGACCGAGCGACTTCGTGACGGTGGCCGGTTCCTAGCCTTGGCCATCACGGACAGCGACAGACCTGTAGCACGCTTGCACGGCTGGCGCTTCAAACACTTCCTCCACTCCAATCCTGTACCAGCGGCGAATCTGCGAAACCGCGTCTTGAACTTCGAGCATGTGAGCGCCAACGGACTCATCACGCTTGCCGAATACCAAGCGCCCACTAGCCGATAGTCAGGTTGAGCCCGGGAGTTACTGAAGCCTCGGGTCCGCCTTTGCCGCCCCGCCCAAATCTGACGATTCACTCGACCGGACGTAGGCCATCAACTCAGGTAGCAATGGCACGGCCATGACACACGGGCACCATCGTGCAGATCTTTGACACATCCCGACAGTTTCGCCTGCCGTTGACACGCCCCCTGTCGATGACGACCATGCTCGGTGGGCGGCTCAGTCTCCGACCAGCTGCAGTTCGTGCTCGAACTGACCTCAGGTGTCGCGCTTGAGCAGTGCGGAGAGCGAGTTCGCGCGGCGGGTGCGGGCCGTCTTCGAGGCGCACCGACACAAGACGATTGCCACGGTCCGCGCCGACGGATCACCCCGCATCTCCGGGATCGAAGCCGTGTTCGACGACGGCGAGTTGACCTTCGGCTCCATGCCCCACGCACGCAAAGGCGCCGATCTGCTCCGGGACCCCCGCTTCGCGTTGCACAGCGCCACGGTGGACCCGGTCGAAGGGTCGGAGGCGGAGTGGCCGGGCGAGGCGAAGATCTCGGGTCGGGCTATCCCTGCCGGGCAGACCGCGAAGGGAGCAGAGGGAGACTTCTTCCGAGCCGACATCACCGAGGTCGTGCACACCCACCTTGACGACAAAGCCACGGTGTTGGTGGTCCAGTGGTGGACGCCGACCCGCGGGCTTCGCCAGGTCGAACGCGCCTAGCCCTCAGGGCGTCCGCGTCAGGACCGCGCCTGCTCAGGCGGATATCTCAATCAGGCCCCCTGTCCTTGCAGGTTCTACGCCTCGGCGCGGACGTGATCGACGCAGGTGCGCGCAGTCGGTCGTGCCTCCAGCCGTGCCGGGCTGATCGGCTGGTCGCAGACGTCGCACACCCCATACGTCCCACCCGCCACGCGCTCGATAGCAGCGTCGATCTCGCTCAGGTGCTCCCGAGCCTGCTTCGTCAACGACGCCAGTTGGGCGCGCTCGAAGGCGATGGTCTGGCCCTCCGGGTCATGCTCGTCATCGGCATTGGAGTCGCGCGAGGCCTCGATGAGCAGTGCCATGTCTATGCCCATCCCCGTCACCCGAGCACAAACGGCAGCGCGCTCGTCGTGGAGACGCGCGGCGGCCGCAGCGAGGACGGCCCCATGCTCGGGCCCGGGAGTGGTCGGCGGCATGCTCACGTATCGGCGGCCAGCTCGAAGCGCAGGGTCTCCCCGCGCACCCCGCCCATCCACAGGTCCTGGCAGGCGACGGCTAG
>JBASAZ010000098.1:0-4579 GCA_049650845.1 Ornithinimicrobium sp. | reverse complement strand
ACGGTGAACAGCAGGGTCGGGTCCTCACTGACCAGCGAGGCGCTGGGGACGACCGCGTGGCCTTTGCTCTGAAAGAACGTGAGCCAGCGACGGCGGATCTCAGCGGTTTCCATGACTCCTCTTAGGGCAGATTGCGGCGGTCGTGTGCTCCGATGCCTCGCCGCACTCTATCTCTGCCATGCCGTGCCGTGTCCGCACCGTGCCCCCTCTCGTGCTCAGCTTCCGCGGATGACGCCTCGCAGCCAGGCCCACCGGGACTGCAGGCGTTCCTCGAACCCGCGATCCGTCGGGCGGTAGTAGTCGGCGCCCAGGACGTCGTCGGGCAGGAACTGCTGGGGTCCGACCCCAGCCCGCTCGTCGTGTGTGTAGCGATATCCGGCACCGTGCCCCAACGCCTTCGCGCCGGCATACCCACTGCCCCGCAACGAAGCCGGAACGGGGCCTCCCTTGCCGGCTCGGATATCGGCGATGGCTTCGTTGATGCCGGTGTAGGCGGCGTTCGACTTAGGCGCCAGCGTGTTGTGGACGACGGCTTGGGCCAACACGATCCGTGCCTCCGGCATACCGATCTGGGCGACGGCGTGCAGGGCCGCCACCGCAGTTTGCAACGCGGTTGGGTCGGCCATACCCACATCCTCGCTGGCGCTGATGACGATGCGGCGGGCGATGAAACGCGGGTCCTCCCCCGCTTCCAGCTGTCGGGCCAGATAGTGCAACGCAGCGTCCACATCGCTACCCCGCATCGACTTGATGAACGCGCTGGCCACGTCGTAGTGCTGATCCCCGGTCCGGTCGTATCGCACAGCGGCGTAGGCCACGGCCTGTTCGGCGTGCTCCAGGGCGATAGTGACCGGCGTGCCACTCCCCTCCTGCCCGCCTGGTCCCGCGACGCCTTCGTCGAGGCCCGGAGCGGAGTCCAGCGCCACTCCCGCGGAGGCCTCCAACGTGGTCAACCCGCGACGCGCGTCGCCCGCGGCGATAGCCACGATGTGCTCTCGCGCCGCCGACGACAGCTCGAACTGACCGCCCAACCCTCGCTCTGCGCTCAGCGCCTCGTCCAACAACGCCATCATGTCGGCGTCGCCCAGGGACTCCAACCGCACCAGCATGGAGCGGGACAACAACGGCGCGATCACGCTGAACGACGGATTCTCGGTCGTCGCGGCGACCAGCACGATGAGCCGGTTCTCGACACCGGGCAGCAACGCGTCCTGCTGCGCTTTGCTGAATCGATGGATCTCGTCGAGGAACAGCACACTCTGTCGGTCGTACAGGGCTCGGTCGGTGGTGGCCTGGTCGAGCACGGCACGCACGTCCTTGACCCCGGCGCTGACCGCGGACAGCTCCACGAAGGTGCGCTCGGCAGACCTGGCGACAAGGTGGGCGAGCGTGGTCTTGCCGGTTCCGGGCGGCCCCCACAAGATCGCGGAGAGCGCGCCGGCACTTCCGGTGCGCCCCTCGATCAACCTGCGCAGCGGGCTCCCCGGACGCAGAACCTCGCCCTGGCCACGCACCTCATCGAGTGTGCGGGGACGCATCCGCGCCGCCAACGGGAGATGATCGTCTCGGACCGGGCGGTCGGCGGTCGCGGCGAAGAGGTCACCGTCAGAAAGTCCAGGCACGTTTGGCAGGCTAGCCCGGTGACCCGGAACGTGGCGAGACATCGCCGAGCACCCGACCCTGTCCTGCTCCGTCTGGGGCAGAGCACGGCGCGTCACCCGTGGCGGTACATCGGATGCTGGGCGGTGCTGATCATGCTCAGTTTCGCGGCGAGCTTGGGGGTCATCACCGAGCAGTCGGTCTTCGACCGCCTCACCTCCGGGACCACTGAGGCGCCCGGCGAGGCTCAAGAGGCCTACGACCTGTTGAGCGCCTCCGACGAAGAGTCGGCGACGGTCTTGATCTCGGTCACCGGTGCCGACGTCTTGGCTCCGCAGACGGCCGCCTCGGTGCGGGACGCGGTGGAGCAGCTGAACAGCATCGAGCAGGTCAGCGACGTGCAATCGCCGATGACCACTGCGGGGTGGCCGCAATCCCCCGAGGCCTTCGCGTTCGTGGCCGAGCAAGACCCGCAGTCCGGCGCCTTCGCCATTGCGGTGAACATGCCGGGAGACCTGTCGCAGAGCGCACAGGGTGAGGTCGTGGATGAGGTGCAAACGATCGCACCCGCTGCCCTGGGGCCGATCTCAGAGACCGTCACCGTCGGCGGGGTGACCCAGTTGATCGATGACATCAACGCTCTTGTTGCTGCCGACCTGGCCAAGGGCGAGGGGTTGGCGCTGCCTGCTTCGTTGGTCGTGATGATCATCGTCTTCGGTGGGTTCTTGGCAGCGGGTATGCCGATCGTCGGCGCCATCGCGTCCATCGGGGGCGGCCTCGGCATCCTGCTGGGCTTCTCCTACCTGATGGACCTCGACGCCACGGTCGTCAACATCGTGACGGTCATGGGACTGGCTCTCTGCATCGACTACGGGCTGCTGATGGTGAGCCGCTTTCGCGAGGAAGTCCTCATCGTGGCCCCGGGAGTGGCCCACCGCGACCTCAGCGACGGGCAGGTCATGTCCGCCGTCTGCGGCGCGGTGTCGACAGCGGGACGCACGGTGCTGTTCTCTGCGCTGATCGTGGGGATCTCGCTGTCCGGTCTCACGCTGTTCGAGGCCCCCATCATGCGGGCGATCGGCGCTGCCGGGGTGGCCGTCGTGCTGGTCGCGTTGGTGGTGGCCTTGACGTTGATCCCGGCCCTGTGCGCCGTCGCGGCGCGCCGACTGGGCAAGCGCCGCGGGGCGGAGGTGTCCGCGGACGAAGGATGGTTCAGTGCCCTCGCCCGCACGGTCCAGCGACGCCCGGCGGTCACGGTGCTGGCCACGGTTGCGATTCTGCTCACCTTGGCCTCGCCGGTGCTCGGGATGCGCTTGACCTCCTCCGGCGTGGACCTGTTGCCCAAGGACGCTGATCAGCGGGTGTTCTTCGAGATGCTCGATCGGGACTACCCTGCGCTCGCCGGAGCCGACGTGACCGTGGTCGCGCAGGCTCCGGTCGAGGACGTGCAGGTGTGGGCAAGCGACACGGTGACCGCGCTTCCCGGCGTGGATGCCATCGAGTCCGTGCAGGCCGAAGAAGACTTCGCGGTCGTGAGGATCGGCACGCAGGGCGGCTCCACCGACGACTCGGCCCGAGAGGTGGTCGACTCGTTGCGCAGCGATCGACCGGACTTCCCGATCCTGGTGAGCGGTCAGGCGGCCAGTCTGGCTGACTTCGTGCAGTCGATGATCGACCGGGCGCCGTATGCCGTGGCGTGGATAGCCGGGGCTACGTTCATCCTGCTCTTCCTGCTGACGGGGTCGGTGGTGATTCCGGCCAAGGCGTTGATCCTCAACGTGATCTCGCTCGGGGCGAGCTTGGGCCTGACCACCTGGGTCTTTCAAGGACCCCACCTGGAAGGGGTGCTCGACTTCACCTCGGCCGGTGGAGTCGAGTCGATCATCCCGTTGCTGGTGCTGGCCTTCGGGTTCGGGTTGTCGATGGACTACGAGGTGTTCCTGCTGGCCCGGATCATCGAACTGCACGAGGCCGGGCACGACGACAACACGGCCGTGCGACTGGGTCTGCAGCGTTCCGGGCGGATCATCACCTCCGCCGCGCTGATCATGGTGATCGTCTTCTCCGGGTTCGCCTTCGGCGACATGTTGGCTATCAAACAGACCGGCTTTGCCCTGGCCACTGCGGTCTTCATCGACGCCACGCTGGTCCGGATGGTGTTGGTGCCGGCCACGATGACGATGTTGGGCGCGTGGAACTGGTGGGCCCCGACCGTCCTGGTGCCCCTGCATGACCGTTTTGGTGTCAGCGAGCACGCCAGCGTCAACGTGCAGCCCTCCTAGCCGCGGGAGGAGGGCTGCACGTCAGGACGGTCGACGGCCAGCAGACGGTCGGCGTGCACCGATCGAATGTCGTCGTACCCCCGGAGGCAACGCCGACGCTGGCTGAGCACCGCGTCGGCCCGTCAGTTCTGGTGAGCTCACTCGGCGGGCGACTGGACGGGCGAGCTTCCCGAGGCGGTCCTTCGGTGCGGTCCGCACGTGCCGGACGTGCCAGCAGAGCATGAAGAAGGCGACGACGACGTGGACCGAGTGCAGCACGTAGACCGGCCCTAGCGGCAGGCTCAGCACGTAGACGGTGTGGATCGCGTTCGCGACGTTGGTCAACGCCAGGGAGGGCCTGCTGTAGGACGTCATGTCGCGAGTGCGCGCGGCGCGCCACACCATCGGTGCGGTGCTGCCGGCGAACACAGCCGTGGCTATGGTGCCCGCGACAGTGGCGGTGTCCATGGCGTCTCTCCTCTCGGGTGCGTCGGGGACCACCCGTTCGGGTGGCTGCACCCAGCATCGAGGGGGCTACTGTCACGGCCCTGCCGCGTCGCTGTCAGGCGGCCAGGCCGCGCAGCGTGGCCACGGTGTCCGAGGCCGCCTCGAGCAAGCTGGTCCAGGTGGTGTCGGGGACCAGTCCTGCGGCGTAGGGCGCGCGCCGTGCCGCCCGCTCCAGCGAAGCGCGGACCCGCTCGGCCTCGCTTCCGTAGGAC
>JBASAZ010000097.1:0-2272 GCA_049650845.1 Ornithinimicrobium sp. | reverse complement strand
GTTCAGCAGGGTGCCATCTTTCAGTGTTACCTGAAGTTTGGTGTTGAGGATGTCTGGGTCGTTTCGGTCTTGTGATCCGGCTGGCCACCAGGCCGCCCAGTGACCGTCGACTACGGATGCGTCAACGCGCTGCCCAGCGGCGGTGACTCTGACAGCTGTGACGTTGTCGCCGACGCGGCCGGTGAGGTAACCGAAGAGCCCTTCATTTGTGCTGCCTACTCCCCCGAAGGAGGTTTCGATCTCATCGCCCTGTAGTTCTAGTGGGTCGTCGGTCGTGGCGATGCCCCCGAAGGTATTGGATTCTTCGAATCCTTCAAAGGTTCCATCGATTGCTTCGGATGGGATGAAGCAGGCTCCTTGGATGTTCTGACCGTCGGCCATCAGGGTGAAGGTCCACGGTCCTCGAGATTCACTGAGTTTGAGTTGGACAGACTCCATTTCAGCGGTCGTGGGTCGTTCAGTTGGGTCGAGCATTTCAGTCAGCATGTCGTGACACTCCTGGCCGGCTAGAGCCGCGGCGTTGGAGCTGAGCGGGGTTCGTGTCGCGGACCATCCGGCGTAAGCCCTTGAGTCGGCGCCAATGCCGCCGATCACGACCGTGCCGATCGCAGCCGCTGCTGCAGTTGATATGACGACCCAACGGCAGAGAACGTGGGGCGCTTCAGCGCAGCCCATGTGTGGATTCGGTTAAGGCTTTGAGTGTTGCTTCAGCTGGATCACGAGGAATGGGATGGCGACGTAGCCGGTGCGAGTGTCGCCACCGACCGAAGCCGTAGGCTCCGCAACCACAGTCCCGCCACGACCCACAGTGCTGCCGTGCCCAGACCCACAGTGGGTGAGAGGGCGATCCCAAGCCACGTCGGCATCGAGACAAAGTTCTCGGACACGATTGGGTCGACGAACGAGTTGTGCACCGTGTGCAGCAGCAGCGGAGGCCATACCGAGCTGGAGAGCCGGAAGAGTTCGACCAGTACCACAGACCAGCCTGTAAGCACGATGACTGCGAGTAGGGCGAATACGATCTTCGGCGCATCGAGCGTGTTCGCCATGAGGCGTACGTCGAGAAGGAAGAGGTAGTACGGCAGGTGCCACAGGCCCCACACCAGCCCAACGATGAGATACAGCATCCCGTCGCCGATCCCCAGCGAATCGAGCCGAGGGGTCAGATAGCCGCGCCACGCGAACTCCTCGAACATGTTCTTGACCAGGTTGAACGCTATGGCACCGATCGCCAGCGTCGCGTAAGCCGTCCAGTCATGACTGACGGTGACGGTACCGGTCAGCGCCGCGAGGCCAATGACCACGCCCGCGATGGCGATGGGGAGCACGACAGCGACCGCGTACCAGCGTGTGGCTTGCGGGAGCCGTGGGCGTAAGCCCGCGTCGGCCCAACTGCCCTGCCGCCATCTGAGGACCACAACCGCTAGCAAAGGAGCCACAAGCCACAGGAGCATGCCGGGCCCCTGTTCCCCCTCTGGGGTGTCGACGAGGCGGTCCAGGAGGACGCCGGCCCAGCCGCAAGTCAGGGCGACAGCGACGAAAATCAACAGGTGAGGGACGGTGCGGTTCATCGGGGCCCTCCTGGTGTGAGCACTAAGTCGAGAATCCACTCGGTTTGAGGGAGCGGAACGTCATCTCGGCCGGCGACTTCTTGGGCGATGCCCTGGAGGCTGGCCCAGAACGCAAGCGCGAGCGCATGCGGGTCGCCGTCGCGGACGACACCCATGCGCTGCCCGGCGGCGAGGACCGGAATGGACTGTTCGACGATTTGGTGGTCAGCGAGCAGACGGTCGGCCTCCGGATCGATGCCTGGATGGCGCTGGGCGTAGTCAACGAGGAGGAAGAAACGTGCCGCGACCGGCTGCTCCGCCAGGAGCGTGAGGACGCCCTCGGCCTGTCCTCGAAGAAATGCGACCGGATCGCCCGTCGCTGTGTCGAGGTCCATCGCCATCCGGCTCGCGGCGATACGCAGAAGTTCGGTGTACAGCGCCTCCTTGGTTGCGAAGTAGTGAAAGAGCAGGCCGGAGCTCACGCCGAGTTCGCGCCCGACCCCGCGCAGCGAAGTGCCAGCGAAGCCATCGCGGGTGAAGTGATTGAGTGCGACCGTGAGGATCTGATTTCGCTGTTGCTCGTACTGCTCGCCGCGGGTAGTCATGAGAACGCAATTTCGTTGAGCACGTGCTCAACGTACCCCTATCGAGTCGATTGATCAAGCGCTTAACGACTTGAGGCTAAGTGGCGGCAAACATGACAGGGTCGCTCGCTACTACGC
>JBASAZ010000096.1:0-6200 GCA_049650845.1 Ornithinimicrobium sp. | reverse complement strand
GGCTTCGGGCCCGATGCCGATGCGTCCTTGGCTCCCCCCGAAGAGCTGTCGGCAGCTTTCTGCCCGCCTGAGTCGGCGCGGGACTCGCTCTTGGTGGCCGCCTGCTTGGTGGCCGGCGCCGCGTGCTCGGCCGACGCGTGCCCGTTGGAGGAGTCCGGGCTGTAGTTCTTGAACAGCTCGCGCCATTCTTGCGACACCGAGTCCTTGTCCTCCAAGTAGTGCTCGTACTGCTCCTCGACGAGCCACTCGTTGGCCCCGAAGTCGGTCTCCCCTGGGCCACCTGCGGGATTTGCGCTCTTACGGGAGGGAGCTGACACGGCGGGTACGCCTCTTCCTGAACTGGGGGAGCCAAAAGTGTGTCACCCAGCCTAGCCCTGTCTGTGGCCGATGGTGGCGAACGACGCCGCGGGGATGGGCCGCCGTCTACGGGGCCGATCGGCTCACGCGATGTCGCGCGATCGCGTCAACAGCAAACCGATCAAGGCCATCACCCCGGCGTAGGCCAGCAAGATGAGCGCGGCCACGTACCACGCGGGCTGATCCACCGCTCCGCCCAACGCTTGAGTCAACCCCGGGTCGACGTTGTCGAAGACCCCCAGCGTGGTGGCCGTGGCTTGGCTCGGGAAGTATCGCCCCACCTCGCTGCCCCAGTCGGTCAGCGTGAGCAGGAAACCGAGCAGGGGCTCGACGATCCAGGCGGCCGCCACGGCGACGAACAGGGCGGCGACCTGGTTGGGGATCAGCACTCCGACCCCCAGACCCATCAACATCCACAGGGCCAGCACCAGGGCGACCATGACGAAGGTTCGCAGGAGCTGCAGGGGCTCAGGAAAGAGCGCGAAGTCGTTGATGAACAACAGCACGCCGCCCCCGATCAGGCAGCCCAGCAGGTGCACGATGGCGTTACCGGTGGCGATCACCACGAGGGCGAGCACTTTGGCGCCGATCACCTTGCTCCGGACCGGGGTGGCCAGGAACGTGCCGCTGACGGTCTTGTGGCGGAACTCCCCGCCGATGTTCAGCACGCCGATCACCAGGGCCAGGAGGTAGCCGATCTGAATGCCACCGGTGTAGACCATCCGGGCCAGGGTGAGCGGCTCGATGATGGTGGTCGCCTTGACGTCCTGGCCACCGATCTCGAAGGATCCGTAGATCAAGAACGCGGCGGTGATCGCCGCGAAAATCGCACCCAGGAGAAACATAGCCAGTGCCATGCCCCAGACCATCCGGGTGGTGGTGTATTTGAGCACTTCGGTTCGGACCAGCCTGATCATGCCGTGACCTCCGAACGGCTTGCGTCTGCGTCGGCGTCTTCAGGTTGCGCCGGGCCGGAGCCCTCGCCGAGGTTGCGGTTCTGATGCTCCGGACTCTCGGTCAGCTGGAAGTACAGCCGCTCCAGGTCGGTGCGCAAGGCCCGCAGCTCGTGGACGGGGATCCCACCTGCGTGGGCCGCCTCACCCACGGCGGTCATGTCGCCGGTCTGGGCTTCGACCACCCCGACACCGTGGACGTCGCTCACCTCACCGGAAATGTTGTGCGCGCGCAGCGCCTCGAGCATGGCGGGGGCGTCGGCGGTGCGGACCAGAGTGCTGGGCTCACCGTGCAGGTCGTCGATCGTGCCCTGCCTGATGAGCTTGCCGTTGGCGATGATCACCACGTCGTCGACCGTCTGCTCGACTTCGGTGAGCAGGTGTGAGCTGATCAAGATGGTCTTACCCTCGGCGGCCAGCGCGCGGAGCAGACCACGTAGCCAGCGGATGCCCTCGGGATCCAGCCCGTTGGCCGGCTCGTCGAGGATCAACACCTCCGGATCGCCCAGCAGTGCCGCGGCCAGACCCAGCCGTTGCCGCATGCCCATCGAGTAGCCCCCGGCTCTCTTGCGGGCGGCCGCCGGGATGCCGACGAGCTCCAGCAGCTCATCGACTCGACTGTCCGGGATCTTGTGGGTCGCCGCAAGCACACGTAGGTGATCCCGGCCGCTACGGCCGGGGTGGAAGTTCGTCGCCTCCAGAGCCGCTCCCACGACCGCCAGCGGTGCGGGCAGCTCGGCATACCGCTTGCCGCCGATCAGACCTTCTCCGGCGCTGGGGCGGACCAAGCCGAGCAGCATGCGAAGCGTCGTCGTCTTGCCCGCGCCGTTAGGACCGAGGAAGCCGGTGATTCGACCGGGCTGCACCTCGAAGGTCAGGTCGTCGACGGCCGTGAAGTCCTTGAACGTCTTGGCCAGGCCCCGGATCCGGATATCGGTCCCCGCCCCCGATGACGTGATCGTCCCACTGTGGCTCATGAGTTCCAGTCAACCAGGGTCCACAGACAAAAGACATCAGCAAAAGGTATGACGTGTCGTCGATACGGTCTGCGGCGTAGTCGGCCCATCCGGGCCGTCCCGCAGGTTGCCGAGCGCCATCATCGTGGGCGCCCCCGGCAGGATTCGAACCTGCGCTCCCGCCTCCGGAGGGCGGTGCTCTATCCCCTGAGCTACGGGGGCAACAGCGAGCCAGGCTAGCAGGAGGAGGGCGTCCCAACGACATCGCTGCTCAGGGTCGGCGCAGACCGGTCCGGTGGTCTCGAGCTGGCGACCGTGCTGCTGCTCACCCCTTCGGTGGCCGGCGCGGATAGAGTTGCCCAGTGACTCCCGAGCAGCTTGCCGACGCCATTCGCGATGCCATCAGCCAGGCCCACGACAACGGGGAGTTGGTGGTGCCGCAGGTGCCGCAGGTGCGCGTCGAGCGTCCGCGGAGCCGCGACCACGGGGACTGGTCGACCAACGTCGCGCTGCAGCTGGCCAAACCGTCGGGTATGCCCGGGCGAGCAGTGGCCGAAATTCTCGCCAGCCAGCTGGGCACAGTGGAGGGCGTGGCCCGGGTGGAGGTTGCCGGTCCGGGCTTCGTCAACATCACCCTTGAAGCCGCAAGCGCAGGGGAGTTGGCCCGTTCGATCGTCCTGGCCGGCGCCGACTACGGCCACAACCACGAGCTCGCCGGCGAGGTCATCAACCTCGAGTTCGTCTCGGCCAACCCCACCGGCCCGTTGCACCTGGGGCACACCCGTTGGGCTGCCCTTGGTGACTCGCTACGGCGTTTGCTGCAGGCCAGCGGCGCCGGGGTGGTCGCCGAGCACTACTTCAACGATGCCGGGGGACAGATGAACAAGCTGGGCGCCTCGATTCTGGCCTCGGCGCGCCGTGAAGCACCCCCGGAGGGCGGCTACTCCGGCGCCTACGTCGACGCCCTTGCCGCCCAGTTGGATGACACCGAACCGGGGTGGTCGCAGCTGCCTGCCGATGAGGCGCTGGTTATCGCCCGTGAGCACGGGTCGGTGCTCCAGGTCCAGCAGATCAAGGACTCCCTGGCCGCGTTTGCGGTGCACTTCGACGTCTGGTTCTCCGAAAAGTCCCTGCACGACTCCGGTGCGGTGGACACCGCGGTGCAGCGGCTTCGTGACCAGGGGCACGTGTTCGATGCCGAGGAGGCGGTGTGGCTGCGCACCACGGACTTCGGCGACGACAAGGACCGCGTGCTGTTGCGCGCTACCGGCGAGCCGACCTACTTCGCCTCCGATGCTGCCTACTACCTGAGCAAGAAGGACCGCGGGTTCGAGCGCAAGATCTATATGCTCGGTGCTGACCACCACGGCTACGTGAATCGGTTGAAGGCGATCGCGGCCTGCGCTGGTGATGATCCCGAGCGCAACATCGAGGTGTTGATCGGGCAGTTGATCAACATCTCGGGGGAGCGGATGGGCAAACGTCGCGGCAACGCCATCAACCTCACCGACCTCCTGGAGTGGATCGGCGTCGATCCCGTGCGGTATTGGTTGGCGCGGTATCCAGCAGACTCACCGCTGGATCTGGACGGGGAGGCGATGCGGCAGCGCACCAACGACAACCCGGTGTTCTACGTGCAGTACGCCCACGCGCGGACCTGCAACGTCGACCGGCTCGCGCAGCAGGACGGCATACAGATGAACGACGGGTTCGACCCCGGCCTGTTGACGCACGCCTCGGAGTCCGCGCTCTTGGCCGTCCTGGGCGATTTCCCGCGCGTCGTGGCCCAGGCCGCGTCGTTGCGTGAGCCGCACCGGGTAGCGCGATATCTGGAGGACCTCGCCGGGAGGTACCACAAGTGGTACGACGACTGTCGGGTGCGGCCCATGGATGACGACGAAGCGATCACCGACCTGCACCGCACCAGGCTCTGGCTCAACAACGCCACCCGCCAGGTGCTGGCCAACGGGCTGGGCCTGCTCGGCGTCGGCGCTCCGGAGCGGATGTGATGATGGATCGCGCTCCCCTCCGCGTCGTCCTGTTGGGCCTCGGCACCGTCGGGGCTGCGGTGGCTCACGAGCTGATCACCCGGCCGGACCTCTATGCCCGGCGTTCGGGTCGCCCCCTGGAGCTGGTCGGGGTCGCGGTGCGTGACCTCAGCCGCGAACGTGACCTCGGCGTGGTGCCGCAGGACCTGTTGAGCAGCAACACGGCGGAGCTCGTGGCCGGGGCGGACCTCGTCGTCGAGGTCATGGGAGGGGTAGACACCGCGTCCGCGTTCATCGAGCAGTCGCTTCGCGCGGGAACGCCGGTGGTGAGCGCCAACAAGCAGCTGATCGCGGCGCACGGCACGCGCCTTCATGCCCTGGCCGATGAGCACGGCGCAAGCCTGAGCTACGAGGCTGCAGTGGTGGCGGCGGTGCCGGTGCTGCGGGTCGTGCGTGAGGCGCTCGCCGGCGATCGGATCTCCTCGATCTGCGGCATTGTGAACGGTTCGACGAACTACGTGCTCGACATGGTGGCCCGTCATGGGTTGGGCTTCGCCGAGGCCGTGCAGCGGGCCGGTGAGCTCGGTTATCTGGAGGCGGACCCCACCGAAGACCTCGAAGGAATCGATGCAGCCGCCAAGATCGTGATCCTGGCTCGTTTGGCGTGGGGGGTAGACGTCGGTATGCAGGACGTCCACCGTGAGGGCATCGCTCACCTCACCGACGAGCACTTCGCGGCGGCGGCCGGCTCGGGTCAGGTCATCAAGCTGCTCGCCTCGGCGTGGGCCTCGGGCGACCCGGATCGTCCGCGAATCGAGCTTGCGGTGCGCCCGGTGAGCCTGGGGGTGGACGACCCGCTGGCACAAGTTCGGGAAGGCCAGAACGCGGTGGTGATCGAAGCGGAGCTAGCCGGCACCCTGCGACTGCACGGTGCGGGAGCGGGTGGGGCCGAAACGGCCTCTGCGGTGCTCGGCGATATCGTCAATGTCGCTCGTCGTACGTCTGGGTGATAGTGTGATTCACGCCTCACGGGGCACATCGGAGCATCTACTGCCCGATCGCGAGTTGGGCCTACAGGGCGAGTCGCAACTTCGCTGACAATCTCAGGTGGACTTCCCGCTCAGTTGAGACGCGTCATCGGTAGCGACCGATCTGAAATCCCGACCAGCACCCTCCACAGCGCATAGCGCTGATCCACTGATGACCCTCACCCCGGCCGGACCCGGGGGGACGGACAAAAAGGAAACTCTGTGACTGAAACCACCGACGTAGCGGCCACCTCGAAGTCTGGCTCGCTCAGCGCGATGCGCCTTGCTGATTTGCAGCGCCTGGCTGGGGGAATGGGCATCTCGGTCAACCCCAAGATGCGTAAGGCCGACCTCGTGTCCGCCATTCGTGACGCACGCGGGGGCGCTGGGTCAGCTGCGAGCGCGAGTAACGGCACGCGGGCTCCGCAGGAAGCTGCGAAGAACGACCAAGGTCACGCCGACACGGCGCAGGCCGGCCCGGAATCGGGGTCCCGCAACGGCGACAGTGCGTCCACAGCACACCGTCACGCCAGCACGCCCGACGCCGGTCGCAACGGTCAGGATGGTGCAGTGACGACGCCCGGCGCCGTCCCCGAGGCCGACAACCGGGGCAATGACCACCGGGATGGCGACGACGGTGGCAACCGGGGCAATGACCACCGGGATGACGACGACGGTGGCAACCGGGGCAATGACAATCGGGGCAATGACAATCGGGGCAATGACAACCGGCGCGGTGGTAACGCTGACAAGCGGGGTAACGAGGACCGGGGTAGCGACAAGGGTGGCAACCGGGGTAACGAGGACCGGGGTAGCGACAAGGGTGGCAACCGGGGTAACGAGGACCGGGGTAGCGACACGGGTGGCAGCCGGGGTAACGAGGACCGGGGTAGCGACAAGGGTGGCAACCGGGGTACC
>JBASAZ010000095.1:0-8939 GCA_049650845.1 Ornithinimicrobium sp. | reverse complement strand
GTCAAGCCGTCCCGCAGCGACGCGGGCTGCCGCCGCCTCGACGAATGGCGCAACCTCCCACACGAGCTGGCGCCATCTTCGGGCAAGAGTGTCGCCGCGCTGCGCCGGACGGCCCGACTGCAGGCCGCGGGGGTCCGAGGGAGCCTGGCGAGCAGCAGCGATGAGGACACCGGCCGAAGCTTGCAGCTGATCGCGGACGACCTGAACGCCTACCACGCGGCCCTGCAGACGCAGGACGGCACGGTGGCCCAGGACACGCTGACGGCACTCGACGCCCACGGTGCGGACCTCGCCACCTCATGTGGGCGCCGTCCCTGATCGGTCGCTCCGCATCCGTCGCCCCTGATCCATCGAGGACCGCGCCCCGGTCCGGGGGCGCAGCCCTGACACAAACATGCACGGGCAGTATTCGCAAGACCGCAGAATTTACTTCCGTCTTGCATTTTTTGCTCGTGGTTTGCTATCTCTATACACGCCGTTCATCTTGCGCTAACGTCGAAAACGGCAGTGGGGCTTCCTAAATGGGCCGCGCTCAACGGCATCAGAGTCTCCCGGAAAGTGGGAATGATGAACAATGTCGCAATGCCGGATACTGGCTTTTGGCCATCCGGCGATGGCGTGTTCCGAGCACTGTGCCACGATCTGGTCCAACCGGTGGCGGCGATCTTGCTCACCGCCGACCGAGATCAGGACGCTGACCCCCGGTGGCAGATGATCTACCGGCAGGCGACGTGGATGAACGAAGTGATCGAGCGCGCCCTGGTCGCAACGAGCGTAGCCAACACCGATCCGGTGCACGTCGGCGACGTGGTGGCAGCAGCAGTGGAGCGGGCTCGTACTCACCCCACCAGCGAGATCCACTACGTGCGCGATCCCGACGGCTGGGCCCGCATCTGCGTCTCGACGTTGGGGCGCGCCGTGAGTTGCATCCTGGACAACGCGGTCCGCGCCTCGGCCGGCGGTTGCGTTGACGTGCGGGTCTCCGCCACCGACGACGCCGTCACCATCGACGTGGTCGACGATGGTCCTGGTGTGGGCAACCTGCCGACCGTGCACGGGATCGGGCTCGACGTGGCTCGGGCCAACCTCGCTCCCTATGACGCCCAGCTCAGCCTTCACTCCGCGCAGCCCCGCGGTACGCGAGCGCAGATCCGAGTGCCGAAGCTGATCAGCCCAACGTGCCAGTGACTCGCCCGCCGGGTTCGCGCCGATGAAGCTGCTGGTCGTCGATGATCACGTGATGCTGGCCGAGGCCTTGGCTGCGGCGCTGAGCGAACGAGGCCACGAGGTCTGCGGCCTCGCTGTGGACCCCGAGCAGGCCACCTCCATGGTGTCCGTCTTCACGCCGGATGTCTGCCTGCTCGACGCCGGGTTCCCCCATGCCTCCGGAGTCGCCGCCGTGCCTGCACTGTTGGCCGCGAGTCCCCGCACCAAGGTGCTGATGCTCTCCGGACTGACCGACGTCGTGTTGATCCGCGAGGCGCTCGGCCATGGAGCCTCGGGCTGGGTCAGCAAGCGGCAGCCCATCGCGCAGATCTGTGATGCGCTGCAGACCGTGGCCGAGGGGCGTGTCGCCGTCGATCCGTCTATGCTCCGCGATGTGCTCTCCCCCAGGGCAGACCCGCAGGACCCGCTCTGGATCCTCTCCTTCCTCACGCCGCGCGAGTGGCAGACCCTGTGGCTGATCACCCGAGGCGACAGCACGAACCAGATCGCACAACGCTTGGGAGTGCGGTCCAGCACGGCGCATACCCATGCGCAAAGCCTTCTCACAAAGTTGGGCGTGCACACCCGCTTGCAGGCGGTGGCCTTCGTCCACGAGCACGCTGAGTCGTTCCGCTGGCCCGCCGTGGTGCGCACGATGCAGGAGGACTAGATACCTCGTACGAATGGCGTAGACGGTCTCGGCTCCTGGGGGGAGGTTGAGACTCGGGCTATTCGCCACGATGAGTCCATGAGCGAACGCCCGCTGAGGCTTGTGCTCCTCGACGACCACCGGGTGTTCGCCGAGGCGATCGCCTGCCGATTGGCCGTGGAGCCCGATCTGCAGGTCGTGACCCTGCCGGGCGGCACGGCGGAGCTGCGCACCCGACTGCCCCAGCTCGATGTCGACCTTGTGCTGTTGGATCTGGCCACCGCCGGCCACGGAGCTGCAAAGCTCGTGGCCGAGATGGCCCGCTGCCGCCCCGGGTTGGGGATCGTGGTCATCGGCGACGAAGACGACGAGCACCTCATCGTCTCGGTCCACAACGGCGCACGCGGATGGGTGCCTAAGTCCGCCAGCGTTGATGACCTGCTGGCCACCCTGCGGGGGGTCGCCCGAGGCGAGACGCATATCCCCGCTTCGCTTCTCACTCAAATCTTGCGCAGCCTGCCTGTCCCGGCCGAAGCACACCCGGGCGTGGCCCTGCTGCAGCGACTCACTCCTCGCGAGCAGCAGGTCTTGGCTTGTCTGTGCCGAGGGCAGGGGCGCAGTGAGATCGCCGAGGAGCTCGAGCTGTCGCCCAACACCATCCGCACCCACGTGCAGAGCATTCTCGGCAAATTGGGGGTGCGATCCGCACTGGCCGCGGTGGCGCTGATCCGTCAGACGGGCCACCCGCTCCTGCGACAAAAGACGTAGACGGGGTCGTCTTTTCAGCGGATCACCGCCTTGGGGGATGCACCTACCTTGCTATTAGGGCACTGACCGCACCACCAGCACTGACCGGACCACCGGCAACGACCGGACCATCGGCAACGACCAAGGGAGGACCAATGTCCACGGTCACTCGAGTCGGCGAGGACACCGAGCGCCTGCGCCCCGGCCCGGTCCGCGCGGATCGGGTCGACGGTGAGACGCTGCCCGCCCCTGCCACGACGATCCCGTTCACCCGCACCCAGATCTGCCCCGCTGCGATGGACGCGGCGTTGTCCGTGCTGCAGTCGGGCTGGGTCACCACCGGACCCCAGGTCGCGATCTTTGAGCACGAGCTGGCCCGGGGCGTGCACGCCCCTCGCGCCGTGGCCGTCTCCTCGTGCACCGCTGCGATCGAGCTCGCCCTCCGTGGGCTGAGGCTGCCCGAAGGCTCCCCCGTGCTGGTGTCGGCAAACACGTTCTGTGGAGCGATCGGGGCGATCCTGTCCGCCGACCTGACCCCCGTGTTGGTCGACGTCGACCCACTCACCGGCACGCCCTCAGAGGCCACGACAGCAGCAGCTGCCGCCGACCTGGTCGGGCCGACGGCGATGCTGGTCGTGCACTTGGCCGGCTACCCTGCGGACTCGGCCGCCCTCGCTGCCGCAGCCCGGATCGGCCTCGACATGGTCGTCGAAGACGCCGCACACGCGTTGGGCACGTGGGTGCGGGATCGCCCGGTGGGGAACCTGTGCCGAGCGACCTGCTTCAGCTTCTACGCCACGAAGAACTTGGCCATCGGTGAAGGTGGAATGCTCACCACCGCCGACGACCGGCTGGCCGACGACGCCACCCGAGCCCGGCTGCACGGCATGTCCCGGGACGCCTGGCGCCGCTACCTACCCGGTGGCAACTGGCGGTATGACGTTGCCGAGCACGGCCTGAAGGCCAACATGACCGACCTGCAGGCCGCGATCGGCCGGGCTCAGCTGGCGGACTTCGATCGGGTTCAGACGCGACGCCGCGCGGTGGCCCATCGCTACAGCACCCACCTGGCTGAGGTCCCCGGGCTGACCCTGCCCCGCGAACCACTAGCCGGGCGACACGCCTGGCACCTGTATGCCGTGCGGGTTGGCCCGGCATACGGCATCGGACGAGATGAGCTCATCGAGCAGTTGGGCCGGCGGGGCATCAGCACCTCGGTGCACTTCATCCCGGCCCACCGCCTCACCTACTACGGGAGCGCCTGCGCCAGTCCTGCCGGCGGGCTCCCCGGGGCGGACGCTGTCTTCGCCCAAACCCTGTCGCTGCCGCTGGACGCGGTGATCTCCGACATGGAGATCGACACCGTCGCCGGGGCCCTCGAAGAGATCGGAACACGATGATGACCACACTGACGCAGCCCTCCGACACCGTCGCCCGCGTCGACCATCCCCTCCGCACCGTCATCGTGGGAGCGGGTGAGGCCGGTCGGGCCCTGGCCCGGGACCTGCGGCGGGTGGACGCCTTCGGGCTGGAGCCGATCGGCTTCCTGGACGACGACGTCACCAAGAAGCGCGTTCGCCACCTGCCCGTGCTTGGCCGCCTGGAGGACCTGCTGGCGGTGATCACCGCAGAGCACATCGACGCCGTGGTGATCGCCATCCCCGGCCTGCCCTGGGAGACCTCACGTCGGCTCGCCGCCACCGCCAACCGGGTCGGGGTCAAGGTCCGCTTCCTGCCCTCGTTCATCGCCCTGCTGCACCGCGACGTGGTCGGCACCGACATGCGCGATCTGCAGACGGGCGCGCTCATCGGTCGACCCGAGCTGCACCTGGTCTCGGCGGCGACCGCGGATATGATCCGGGACCGCCGGGTCTTGGTGACCGGCGCCGGCGGGTCCATCGGCAGCGAGCTGTGTCGTCAGCTGCGCGGCTTCGGTCCCGCCCAGCTGCTGATGGTCGATCACGACGAGTCCAACCTGTTGCGCCTGCAGCTCGAGCTGAACGGTAGCTCCTTCGACGGCGGCGCGGACGTGGTGGTGGGCGACATCCGGGACGCGGGACGGATGGAGCAGATCATGTGGGATCACCGTCCCCACCTGGTCTTTCACGCCGCCGCCTTGAAGCACCTGCCGATGCTGGAGGGCCACCCCTGCGAAGGGGTGAAGTCCAACGTCATGGGCACCCACAACGTCGTGCAGGCAGCCATCGACCACGGGGTCGAACGTTTCGTGCTGATCTCGACCGACAAGGCCGCCGACCCCACATCGGTGCTGGGAGCGACCAAACAGCTCGCTGAGCTCATCACCAAGGCCGCTGCCGGATCGGCCACGGTCGTCTCGGCGGTGCGCTTCGGCAACGTCCTCGGCAGTCGCGGCTCGCTGCTGACCGTGCTCAGCCAGCAGATGCGCAGCGGCTGCCCGGTGACCATCACCCACCCCGAGGTGAGTCGCTACTTCATGACCATCGAGGAGGCCGTCGGCCTGGTCCTTGAGGCCGCCCACATGGCGGTCGGCGGCGAGACCTTCGTGCTCGACATGGGCTCCCCGGTGCGCATCGTCGATCTGGTGGAGAACTACGCCCGTCACCTCAACATCGACACCACCGAGCTGGACATTCGGTTCACCGGCCTGCAGAAGGGCGAGAAGCTCCACGAGGTCCTCTTCAGCGACCAGGAGGTGCAGCGACCCACCACCCATCCCCGGATCTTCGGCGCATTGCCGCCCACGGTTCCGCCGCAGTTCCGGGCCGTCGTGCACCGTCTCTACAACGCGGCCCAGGACAACCGGTCACACGAGGTCACCTCCTACCTCAGCGAGCTGGTGCCCACCTACGCACCCCCGCAAGACGGGGAGTGCTCCGGGACCAACGGTCACCGGGCTGCCCCCTACCCCGACGACTACTGATCCCAGCCGCTCAACCCGACGAGAGAAGAACGCCCGTGGACCTCCATCTGATCAGCGCTGGACCCTCCAACCCGGCCTCCCGGCCCACGGTGCTGGAGGACGAGCACCTGCGCGCCGACCCGCCGCTGGTGGAGAGCTTTCGACTGAGCACCGCCGAGCTCGACCTGGCTGCGCCCCCGGTCGTCCTCCCGGACTTCCACCACAAGCGCACCATGGAGCTCCCCTCCTCCATCGCCGTGGCCACCCGCGAGACGATTCGCCCCACCTTCACCAGCTCCTCGGTGAACTGCGGCATGGCCATGATCGCGCTGGACGGGGATCGACCGACCGACGCGGCGATGAGCAGCTTCTTCCGCGCCGTGCGCGAACGGTACCCCTATCCCACGCGTGGGCGTCGGGACCTGTCGTATGCCGATGTCAAGGCCGCCGCAACCCTGGGCGGTCAGTTCGCGGTGGACCGATGCGGCGTCGATGAGGCAGACCTGGAGCGGGTCGAGGACGACGGCCGACTCAATCTGGAGCGCTGGGGCGGGGCCGATCGTCTGATCAAGGAACTGCCCGCGCTGACCATGCAGCTGGCCCGGCTTCGGTTCGGCACCGTCGGCCCGACCAACCACTTCGTGGAGCTGCAGGAAGTCGAGGACATCCTGGACGACGAGACCGCCAAGGCCCTCGGAGTGCGCCACGGACAACTGGTGCTGCAGTTCCACGCTGGAGGTGGGGTGCTCACCGGAGAGATCGGGCACCTCTTCGCCCGGCGCAAGGACACCGCACGGGTGATGGCCGCCGCCATGGCCGTACAGAAGCCGCTATACCACCTGGCCAGTGCCCGCAGCGCGGCTCAGCTGCGCGAGCGGCTGCGGCTCTACTTCACCCGGGCCGCGGCTCCGGTCAGCCTGGACAGCGACGAAGGTCAACGGTTGATGCTGGCCAACGCAGCCGCCATGAACTACGGCTACGCGTTCCGTATGGCGACGTATGCCGCGCTGCAGAGCCTGGCCGCCCAACACCTGGGCGCTGCCCGCGCCCGGCTCGTCGTCGACTCGCCGCACAACTCGATCTATGAGGAGCAGGTCGGCGGGCAGCCGGCGGTCGTCCACCGGCACAACTCCTGCCGCGCCTTCCCCGCACACCTGATGCGTCCGGGCACCACCTTCGCCCAGACCGGGCAGGCGGTGCTGCTGCCGGGGACCCATCGGACCTCGTCCTACTTGGGTGTCGCTGATCACCGCGCCTCGGTCAGCCTGCATACGGCCTGTCACGGGGCCGGCACGGTCATCAAGCAGATGGAGCGCTCCGGGGCCAGCGGGCCGGACCCACACGGACGCTCGACGCTGCGCTTCCACTACGACGATCGCGAGCCCAACCGTGTCACGCACCTGGACGACGGCGGAGTCAACGCGGCCATGTCGGTGCTGACGGGGCACCAGATCGTCCGTCCGGTCGCGCGGATGCGCCCGGTGGGCGTCCTGCACTAGGCGCCCGCGATGAGCATCGATGCCGCCTTGCACCGGATCGTGCGCGGCCATTGGATCCTGCTCCTGGTCCTGCTGATCGCGTTACCCGCCGGCGCCGTCGCGCTCACCCTCAACAAGGACCCGGTGTATGCGGCGCAGAGCCGGATCCAGGTCGGCACCTCCCTGCCCAGCTCCCAAACGGAGGCCGACGGCGTCAGTGCCCGGGCGCTGGGGCTGGCCACCAGTCCAGGAATCGTCGACCGGGCCCTGGCCGAGGCCGCGATCAGCGCCGACACCCGAGGGTTCGCCGCCGAGCACATCGACGTCTCCCGGATCGGCGCATCTGCGATCGTGACGCTGACGGTCACCTGGGTCGACCCGGACCAGGCGGCGGCCGTGGCGATGTCGTTGACCGATCAGGTCCTCGCCTTCTCCAACGACGCCGGCTACAGCGCGGCGACGGATCGAGTGCAGGACCTCGACGACTCGATCTCCAGCCTGGAAGCCTCGCGCGAGGCGCTGATCCCCCGGTTGGGCACGGCCAGCCCTGGTGATGTCCGCCAGTTACAGGCCCAGCTCGACGGGATCACCACAACGCTGCAGGAGGACCTGCGGCAGCGATCCGAGCTCATCGTGGCCGCGGCCAGCAGGTCCACCTCCGTCCTGGTCGACCCGGTGCAGACCCCGTCCTCCCCTGGGCCGGCGCCGGTCCTGGAACAGGCGGCCCTCGGGGTGCTGGTGGCCCTGCTGAGCGGACTGGCGATCGCAGCCACGCTCGAGACGGTGCGACCACGCTGGCGCGGCCTGGCCGCCATCGCGAGTGCGCTGCAAACGACCCCGTTGGGTGAGCTCGACGCGCGCACTCAGATCACCCAGCGAGGGCTGCATCCGCTCCTGGAGCGCATCGAGATGCTCGCGCATGCGGGTGGGATCAGCCGCGTCCTGCTGCTGCCCGTGGTCGAGCAGGACCAGCAGAAGTCCGGGCTGCTGGACACCATGCTGCACGCCATCGCCGCCGGTCCGGCGGGGGCCAGCTGGTTGAGCTATGCGCTGCTCGGGGGCGGCCACGACGACTCGTCCGAGGCAGGGGTGGTCGTGCTGTCCCCCCGGGTAGCCACCGGCAGAGCGCTCACGGCGACCCGAGACGTGCTGGCCCTGCTCGATAAACCCCTCCTCGGGGTCATCACCTACCACTGTGACGCCGCCAGCTGGGGAGTGCTCTACGCGACGAGCGAGGCGGACGACCTCAAGACGCTGCAGGAGCCGTGATGAGCACAGTCCACTGCCGCACCGCTGGCCTCGACCTCGTCGTGGAGGTGCCCCCGGGCCGGTGGAGTCGTCGGCTCGCCCACGGCCTGAGCACCACGGCCTCGCCGAGCCCGCCCGCCTCCGAACCCACCGACTCGGACGCCCCCGCCGTGCATGTCCGAGTGCTGCAGCACGCGTCGTTGACCCCCGAGGGGCTCGCTGCAGTGACCCGAGGAGTCTGGTCCGGTCGAGGCGGGGTGCTGATGCTGGACGCCTGCGGCAGCGGTCTGGACCTGTGGTTGAGCGCCATCGGCCCCACGTTGCGTGTGCTCGCCGTGCCGCGACCCCGGGTGCGGCACCGGGCCTTGGCCGTGGCCGCACCCGGACGCGACGAGCTGCTGACCCGGGCCGTGTTGACGCAGTACCCGGCGCTGTGGTGGGCCGGCACCCGTGGCCTGGTCCCGCTGCACGTCTCCTCGATGGCGGTCGAGGGCGTCGGGGTGGTGCTGGCGGGGCCGGGAGGGTCCGGCCTGTCCACCCTGGTCCGCGACTCGACCGGCTCGAAGGCTCGACCGGTGAGCGACAACCTCTGCACGAGCGACGGTGTCGTGCTGCACGGGCTGCGCGAGCCGGTGCGGTTGGCGCAGGGCAGCGGGCCGGCCATGCCGCATGGTCGCCGGGAGAGTCCGCTGGGCCGGCGCGTCGAGAGCGTCGAGGCCACCCGGGTGCT
>JBASAZ010000094.1:0-27712 GCA_049650845.1 Ornithinimicrobium sp. | reverse complement strand
GTGGTAACGCTGACAAGCGGGGTAACGAGGACCGGGGTAGCGACAAGGGTGGCAACCGGGGTAACGACGACCGAGGTAGCGACAACGGGGGCAACCGGGGTAACGACGACCGGGGTAGCGACAACCGGGGCAATGACCACCGAGGTGGCGACAACCGGGGGACCGAGAGTCGTGACAACGACAATCGCGACGGTAGCGACGACGATGGCTCTCGTGGAGGGCGACGTCGGCAGCGCCAGCGGGGTCGGGACCGCAAGCGCGGTGGCGGCCGGGGCGCGTCCGGGACCTCTGGGCCTCAGAACGGTGGCCGCGAGGGTTATCAGGATGACCAGGAAGGCTATTCCGAAGAGGACGTGCTCGTCCCCGTGGCCGGCATTGTCGACGTCCTGGACAGTTACGCCTTCATCCGCACCACGGGGTATCTGCCCGGCTCGACCGATGTCTACGTTCCGATGGGGATGGTCCGCCGCAACGGCCTGCGCAAGGGCGACGCGGTTGCCGGGGCCATTAAGGCCCCATCCGGCGCCGAGCCGGACATCCAGCCCCAGCAGGGCGGCGGAAAGAACGCCCGTGGCAAGTTCAATGCGCTCGTGCGCCTCGACACCGTCAACGGAATGACGCCGGACGATGCCAAGAAGCGCCCGGACTTCGGCAAGTTGACGCCGCTGTATCCGCAGGACCGGTTGCGGCTGGAGACCGATAACAAGAACCTGACCAACCGGATCATCGATCTGGTCGCCCCGATCGGTAAGGGTCAGCGAGGCCTCATCGTCTCTCCCCCCAAGGCAGGTAAGACCTTGGTGCTGCAGTCCATCGCGAACGCGATCACGACGAACAACCCCGAAGCGCACCTGATGATCGTGTTGGTCGACGAGCGCCCCGAAGAAGTCACCGACATGCAGCGCACCGTCAAGGGTGAGGTGATTGCCTCGACCTTCGACCGGCCGGCCGATGACCACACCACGGTGGCCGAGTTGGCCATCGAGCGCGCCAAGCGCTTGGTGGAGCTAGGTGGCGACGTCGTCGTCCTGTTGGACTCGATCACCCGGCTGGGTCGGGCCTACAACAATGCCGCTCCCTCCAGCGGTCGGATCCTGTCCGGTGGCGTGGACTCCAACGCGCTGTACCCGCCGAAGCGCTTCTTCGGCGCGGCGCGCAACATCGAGGAGGGCGGGTCGCTGACCATCTTGGCCACGGCGCTGGTCGAAACGGGCTCCAAGATGGACGAGGTCATCTTTGAGGAGTTCAAGGGCACAGGCAACATGGAGCTGCGGCTATCCCGCCAGCTGGCAGATCGACGAATCTTCCCGGCCGTCGACGTGAACCCCTCCGGCACGCGCCGCGAAGAGATCCTGTTGTCCAGCGAGGAGTTGAAGATCGCCTGGAAGCTCCGCCGAGTGTTGACGGCGCTGGACTCCCAACAGGCGCTGGAGCTGCTGTTGAACCGATTGCGCAACACTCGCAACAACTACGAGTTCCTGACCCAGGTGCAGCAGACTGCTTCGATCAAGCTCGACGACGAAGACTGATCTGCGCCGCCTAGGTCGGGGGATCGGGTGCGGTCGGCACCCGATCCCGTCAGCCGGAATGCGCTGCGGTCGCGAGACGTTAGTCAATCGTTGTGCCTTCTGGCACACTCATCCGTTGGCCTACCGGTTCACGCTCTTGCAGCAGCAGGGCGACCCGGAGGAACACCACCCAAGGAGAACTACGTGAAAAAGAACATTCACCCCGAATACGTCGAAACCCAGGTCACCTGCAGCTGCGGGGCCACGTTCACCACTCGTAGCACCGCTACCGGCGGCACGATGACCGCCGACGTGTGCTCGCAGTGCCACCCCTTCTACACCGGCAAGCAGAAGATTCTGGACACCGGTGGTCGCGTTGCTCGCTTCCAGGAGCGCTACGGCAAGAAGGCCGCCAAGTAAGCCCAGCTCGTCACAGGAGGCGGCATGGATGAGTCAGCCGCACCACTACTGGCCGAATACCTCGCCATCGAGGAACGCCTTGCCGACCCTTCGGTTCACGCCGACCCGGCGGTCTTTCGCAAACTGACCAAGCGGTATGCAGCGCTGTCCCCGACAGTGGCTGCATACCGGGCGTGGCAAGCCGCGAATGATGACCACACAGCCGCGCGTGAGCTTGCGCTGGAAGACGAGGGATTCGCTGCCGAAGTGCCCGCGCTGGCCCACGCCGAAGAAGTTGCCGGTGAAGAGCTGCGTCACCTGCTCCTGCCACGCGACCCCGACGACGACCAAGACGCCATCCTGGAAGTCAAAGCCGGTGAGGGCGGCGCGGAGTCGGCCTTGTTTGCCGGTGACATCGTCAGGATGTATCTGCGCTACGCCGAACGCCGGGGATGGCGTGCCGAGGTCCTGGACGCAACCGAGTCCGACCTCGGCGGCTACAAGGACATTCGGGTTGCCGTCCAGGCCAGCGGCATCCCCTCGATCGGCGAAGCGCCGTGGGCCCGGCTGAAGTACGAGGGCGGAGTGCACCGGGTGCAGCGAGTGCCGGTGACCGAAAGCCAGGGCCGCATCCACACCTCGGCCGTGGGGGTGTTGGTGATGCCGGAGGTCGAAGACCCCGAGGACGTCGAGCTGGACCCCAACGACCTCAAGATCGACGTCTTCCGTTCCAGCGGCCCAGGTGGCCAAAGCGTGAACACCACCGACTCGGCGATCCGCATCACGCACCTGCCCACCGGGACCGTGGTTTCCTGCCAGAACGAGAAGTCGCAGCTGCAGAACAAGGAGTCGGCGATGCGTGTGCTGCGCGCGCGACTGCACCAGCTGGCCGTCGACGAAGCCGATGCCGAAGCCTCCGCGCAACGTCGCAGCCAGGTGCGCACGGTGGATCGCAGCGAGCGCATCAGGACCTACAACTTCCCGGAGAACCGCATCGCCGACCATCGCACCGGTTTCAAGGCCTACAACCTCGACCAGGTCCTCGACGGTGATCTGGACCCGGTGGTCAGTTCGGCCATGGAGGCCGATGAGTCCGCCCGCTTGGCGAGCTTGGCCGACACGTCGCCGTGAGTTCGCTCATCGACTCGTTGCTCCGCTCGGCGACGGCCCAGTTGGTGCAGGCCGGCATCGTCAGTGCCCGGGCAGACGCTGAGCTGCTGTTGGCCTCCGCCCAGGACAGCTCGCGGGGGGAAGTTCTGCGACTGGCCATGCTGGGCCGAACGCTGGAGGATGACGCTGCCTCGGCATACCTCGACCTGGTGGCGCAACGAGCCCAACGAGTGCCGTTGCAGCACCTCACCGGGTATGCCGACTTCGCCGGCGTCCGACTGGCGGTGGGACCAGGTGTGTTCACACCCCGTCCCGAGACCGAAGTGCTCGTCGCGCGGGCCTACGACGTCGCCTTGGCGCACGACCACGCGGTGATCGTCGACCTGTGCACCGGCAGTGGAGCCATCGCCGCCGCGTTGAAGCAGCGCGTGCCGACCGCCGACCTTCATGCCGTGGAGCTTTCTGCGCATGCGCATGGGTGGGCGCAGCACAATTTCGCCCAGTTGGGTCTTGACGTCGACCTCCGGCTCGGGGATGGGCAGGCGGCCTTCGGCGACCTCGAGGGACAGGTGGACCTGGTTACCTGTAATCCGCCCTATATTCCCAACGGTGCCGTCCCCGTGGACCCCGAGGTCAGGCTCCATGACCCATCGGTCGCACTCTATGGCGACAGCGAGGACGGCTTGAAACTCCCCGCGGCCATGGCCGCCCGCGCCGCGACGTTGCTGCGTCCTGGCGGTGTCCTGCTGATGGAGCACTCCCACACCCAAGGCGAGGATCTGGGTGCCCTACTGCGGGGCAGCCGATCGTGGTCCGGTGTTCGCGACTTTCGCGATTGGGCACACCGCCCTCGGGTGATCGAGGCGGTGCGGGTCTAGCACTGGGGCCCTCTCAGGCCAGGACGCGACGCCCGGATCGGCTCGGCTGACGCGGGCGCAGGACGCCCTCGATGGCCCATGCGACACTGCACCGCCCATCGGCGCGCGTCGCCGTGGTCCGTGCAGCGTTTGCTCACGGTGAAGTGCCAGACTGTGCGCCGTGATCCTTGACTGCCACAACGAGACGGCGCGTGCCGATGCGGTCGCTCAGGCTGCGGAGGTCGTTCGTTCCGGGCGTTTGATCGTGATGCCCACCGATACGGTCTACGGAATCGGCGCGGATGCCTTCGATGCGGTCGCGGTGGCTATGGTGCTGGCCGCCAAGCATCGCAGCCGCGACATGCCCCCTCCAGTGTTGGTTCCCAGTCCCCGCACCGTTGATGGGTTGGCCAGTGACGTTCCGCTGTACGCCAAGATCTTGATCCGCGCCTTCTGGCCAGGCGCCCTCACTGTCGTGCTGCGCGCGCAGAGCTCATTGGCGTGGGATCTCGGCAAGACCAACGGCACCGTGGCGTTGCGGATGCCGCAGGACTCGTTGGCGCTGGACGTGCTGTCGCAGGTCGGCCCGATGGCGGTGACCAGCGCCAACCTGACCGGTCAGCCGGCGGCGACGACGGCGCAGGAGGCCCACGAGCAGCTGCGTGGAGCCGTGTCGATCTACCTCGACGACGGTCCGCGCCAAGAACACGGGGCGTCGACCATCGTGGACTGCACCGGCGAGGAGCCGGTCGTGCTGCGTCACGGCTCGCTGTCCGCGGAGTCCCTGCGTGAGGTGCTCGGTGACACCGTGCTGCACGACGCTCCACCCGCGCCGCCCCAGGAGGCTCCCGAGGCGGTCGAGCCCACCGACGACCGCGCCGAGCCATCGGCAGACACCGCGGAGTCTGGGCCGTCGGCTCCTCGCCGACCGGCGCACGGACCGCATCTGGTGGGCAGCGTGCGGGGCAGCGGGATCGTCGTCGACAGCGACGCGCTGCGAGCCCTCGGGCCGACCGCGAGCCAGCGGCCGACGACACCCCCTACAGTGGGCAGTTGAGCACCGGAACCGGTCCGGTCGCAGGGAAGCAGGAGATGGCGTGAACACCGAAATGACCCCGCAGACCTATTACGGACCCGACTTCGGGGCGCTGTTGCACACCGATCCGGAGATCGCTGCCCTGCTGGTGAGCGAGCTCGAGCGGCAACGCAGCGGACTGCAGCTGATCGCAAGCGAGAATCAAACCAGTCCAGCGGTGCTGGCCGCCCTGGGGTCGACGTTGTCGAACAAGTACGCCGAGGGCTACCCGGGCCGCCGCTACTACGGCGGTTGCGCCGAGGTCGACAAGGCCGAGACACTGGCGATCGAGCGGGCCAAGGCACTGTTCGGGGCCGATCACGCGAATGTCCAACCCCACTCCGGGGCCAGCGCCAACCAGGCCATCTACGGCGCCTTTGCGGCGCCCGGCGACACCATCCTGGCGATGTCGCTCGATCACGGTGGTCACCTCACGCACGGATTCAAGGTGTCGTTCAGCGGCAAGTGGTTCAACGCCGTGCACTACGGCGTCGCCAAGGACACCGAGGACATCGACTACGACCAGGTGGAAGCGCTCGCGAAAGAGCATCGCCCGAAGATCATCATCGCCGGTGGGTCAGCCATCCCGCGGCTGATCGACTTCGCCCGGTTCCGCCAGATCGCCGACGAGGTGGGGGCGATCTTCTGGGTGGACGCCGCGCACTTCATCGGTCTGGTCGCGGGCCAAGCCATTCCCTCTCCGGTTCCGCACGCCGACGTGGTGAGCTTCACGACTCACAAAGTGCTGCGTGGGCCGCGCGGTGGGGCCATCGTGTGCACGGCCGAGCACGCCGCCAAGATTGATCGCGCCGTGTTCCCGATGATGCAGGGTGGACCACTGATGCACGCGATAGCAGCCAAAGCGGTGAACTTCGCGGAGTGCGCGACGCCGGACTATCAGGCCTACGCGCAGTCGGTGATCGCGAACTCACGGGCGCTTGCGGGGGCGCTGGGCGAGCGCGGGATCCGGCCGATCACCGGCGGAACCGACACCCACCTGTCGCTGCACGACCTGCGCGACGTCGGGGTCACCGGCGCCGCTGCGGAAAAGCGCTGTGACGCAGCGGGGGTCGTGCTCAACAAGAACGCGATTCCGTTCGACCCGGAGAAGCCCAACGTAGCCTCCGGCATCCGGGTGGGCGCCCCCTCGGTGACCACCCAAGGCATGGGTGTGGAGCAGATGACGCAGATAGCCGACATCATCCATCGCGCCGTCACCCAGACTGATGGAGACCCCAACCACCAGACCGCCGCCGCCCTGCGCGATGAGGTCACGGCGCTGCTGACGCAACACCCCGCATACCCGACTCCCTGATGGTGGCCCGCTGGGCTCAACGGCGTGCCATCGGCTGTCCTTCGGGATAGTCGATGCGCGAATATCTGTTGGTCCTGTTGACCGCAGCCATCTTCACCTTCGTGGCTACCACGGCGGTGCGGCGTGTGGCCCTGAAGGTGGGTGCGGTCACACCCGTCAGGGCTCGTGACGTGCACTCGACCCCGATCCCCCGGATGGGGGGAGTCGGCATGCTGATCGGCTTCGCGGCCGCGGTTCTGGTCGGCAGCCAACTGCCGTTCCTCGGTCAGCTCTTCGACACACCCGAGATCTACGGGGTCCTGCTGGCCGCGGTGATCATCACCGCGCTGGGAGCCCTGGACGACGTCCGTGAGCTGGACTGGCTCACCAAACTGGCCGGCCAAGTGGTCGCCGGGGGAGTGATGGCCTACTTCGGCGTGCAGCTGCTGAGCTTGCCAGTCTTCGGGGTGACGATCTTGCCCGAACCGGTGCTGGTCTCACTCACCATTTTGATCGTGGTGATCTCCACCAACGCCGTGAACTTCGTCGACGGCCTGGATGGGCTGGCCGCAGGCGTCGTCTTGGTCTCGGCCGGCGCCTTCTTCGCCTGGACCTACTTGGTCAGCCGTGCCTTCGACCCACCCAACGTGTTCTCCAGCGCGACCTTCATCACCGCGGCGCTGATGGGCTGTTGCGTCGGGTTCCTGCCGCACAACGTCCACCCGGCGCGACTCTTCATGGGCGACGCCGGCGCCCTCCTGCTGGGCCTGTTGCTGTCGGCCGCGACCATCTCGATGACCGGCAGCGTCGACCCGAACTCGAGCGTGGCCACCACCTCGGCGGTTACGGCCATTTTGCTTCCCGTGCTGCTGCCCGTGGCGATCATGGCCTTGCCGATCCTGGACATGGGGTTGGCGATCGTGCGACGAACCAGGCGCGGTCAGCTGCCGTGGAAGCCCGATGCCCACCACATTCACCATCAGATGCTGAAGATCGGTCACAGCCATCGGCGCGCCGTGGCGCTGTTGTATCTCTGGTCCGGGCTCATCGCGGTAGGTGCCGTGTCCTTCGCCTACGTGCCGGTGTGGGTGTCGCTGACGGGCATCGGTGCTGTCTTCACGATGGCGGTTGTGCTGACGTGGCGTCCGTGGGCTCGTCGGTCTGTATCCTGACGGTGTCGCGGTTCCTGCGCGCCGCGCCCTGACTGATCCCGCCCCCGATGCCGCACACCGGATTGGACGAGATGGCCACCCCCGAGTCTGTTGAACCGCCCCGCACGGACAGTGTGTTCACCGTCATGTTGCGTGGATCACTGCCGCCTTCCGCGCTGGCGGGAGCGCTGACGGCTGCGATCCTCGGCGTTCTCGACGGTGGATCAGCCTTGGTGGCCGGCCTGCTCGGCACGGGCATCGCCTTGGCATTCTTCGGCTCCGCGCTGCTCGGGATGTCCCGCTTCGTCAAGAACGCTGACCCGATGCTGTTTATGGCCGTAGGGATGACCCTGTATTTCGCCCAGGTCCTGGTATTGCTCGGTGTGCTGATCGTGGCCCGCGGGATCGAGTCCTTGGATATGCGCTCGGCCGGGATCGCCATGTTGGTCACGGTCGTGGTGTGGCAAGTCGCCCAGATGCGCGCGTGGCGGCGTGCTCGCGTCCCGGTGTATGACGAGGCTCACACGCAGGAACGAGCGTGAGAGCGTCGTCGGTGGCTCGGCCTGCTCAATGTCCGGTAGCCTGGCGCCACAGTCCTGTCGGAAGTGCTCAGCGCACGGGTTGCACACCGTTGCGCGTTGACGTCTGCGCCGAGACAGGCCCCACGACATCATCCGTCTCAGCCAAGGAGTGCCTGTGAGCCTGAACGCGTTGTCGGCAACCATGACGGGTTTCGCCGCCGCGGAGGACGAGTTCGTGACTCCTGGAGTCGAGGACTTCTGGTGGCCGCTGATCGGCGGGGACAGCCACTGGACCTTCACCCGACCGTCGTTGGTCGCGCTGCTGTCGGTGGTGCTCATTGCGGGCTTCTTCCTGCTGGTCACCCGGAAGCTGTCGATCGTGCCGAGCAAGCGGCAGTTCGTCGCCGAGGGCATCTACAACTTCGCGCGCAACACCATTGGTCGCGACGTCATCGGCAGCAAGGAGTTCCGGCCGTTCGTGCCCCTGCTGCTCACGCTCTTCACGCTGATCCTGGTCAACAACGTCGCCGGAATCATCCCGTTCGTGCAGTTCCCGACGACCTCGCGCATCGCTTTCCCGATCGTCCTCACGTTGATCGTCTACGTCGTGTATCACGCCGTGGCCTTGAAGCGTAAGCACGGCGTTGTGGGCTACCTGAAGTCCCTGGTCCCGCCCGGCTTGCCGATCTGGCTCATCCCGTTGATGTTTTTCCTGGAGTTCCTGACCTACTTCGTGATCCGGCCGTTGACGCTTGCGTTGCGGCTCTTCGGCAACATGCTTGCCGGGCACCTCATGCTGTTGCTGTTCATCCTCGGTGGGGAGTTCCTGCTGTTGCACGGCAGCAACATCTTCCTGAACGCATCTGGCGTCTTCTCGCTCCTCTTTGCCATCGTGATGACCTTCTTCGAGTTGCTGATCCAGTTCCTCCAGGCGTTCATCTTCACGATTTTGGCCGCGCTCTACATCTCGGATGCGGTCTCCGAGGAGCACTGAGCTCGACCGGGCACAGGTGCGCCTCGACCACAACTCAATAGCTCCACGACCAAGCTCCGGGAACCGTTCCCAGAGCTATTTGAAAGGAATTCGCACATGACTGGTGACATTGCCTTCCTCGGCTACGGTTTGGCTGCCATCGGCCCGGGCATCGGTGTCGGTTTGATCTTCGCCGCCTACATCAACGGTGTGGCCCGCCAGCCCGAAGCCCGTGGCATGCTGCAGACCATCGCCTTCACCGGCTTCGCGCTCACCGAGGCGCTGGCCATCCTGGGTCTGGTCTTCGCCTTCGTCTTCCAAGGCTGATCCCTCCGCTTCTACCGCCTAAGAGAGAGGACGGGACGTGATGAGCGTTTCGCTACCCATGGCTGAAGGCGGCCCCGGCTACCCCGAGGGCTTCCCGCTATTGCCGCATCCGGCCGAGATGATTGTTGGCCTGATTGCCTTCGGCATTCTGTATTGGGTCTTCGCCAAGTACGTCGTGCCCGCTCTGGAGAAGAACTACGACGAGCGCACCGCCGCGATCGAGGGCGGGATGGAAGAGGCCGAGCAGGCCAAGGCGGAGGCCGAGGCGGCCAAGAAGCAGTACGAAGATCAGTTGGCTACGGCGCACGACGAGGCCAGTCGGATCCGCGAAAAGGCCAAGGAGGACGGCGCTCAGATCATCGCGGACATGCGAGCGCAGGCCAAGGATGAAGCTGCCCGCATCACGGCTACGGCGCACAAGCAGGTCGAGGCGGAGCGTCAGCAGGCGATGGTGACGTTGCGCAGCGAAGTCGGCGAGATCTCCACCAACCTGGCCAGCCGCATCGTCGGCGAGTCACTGCAGGATGAGACGCGTCAGAGTGGGGTCATCGAGCGCTTCCTGGCCGAGCTGGAATCGACCACCGCTGACGACGCGGTCGTCCGCTCGGGAGCCGGTTCCTCGGGCGGGGATTCCTGATGGAAGGAGCCTCCCGCGCTTCACAGGCGGAAGCCCGTAGGTCGCTCAATGAGGCCCTGGACGGTGACACCGATGCCGCCGCTCTGGCCGAAGATCTGCTAGCCGTCGCCGGAGTGTTGGGCGGCTCGGCGGCGCTTCGCCGGGCGGCTGCCGATCCTTCGCGAGAGGGCCGGGACCGCTCACGCCTGATCGACCGGTTATTTGTCGGCCGGATCAGTGATGAGGCTCAGCAGGTGGCCCGGCACACCGTGGCTCAACGCTGGACCCGGGACGGGCACCTGACCCAGGCGATGGAGGAGCTGGCGGTCGAGGCCTTCCTCGCCGGTGCCGAGCGCGAAGATCGGCTAGGACAGGTCGAAGACGAGCTGTTCCGGTTCAACCGGATCGTCAGCGGTGACCCCGAGTTGCAAGCAGCGCTCAGTGATCGGCGGGCCAAGCCGGAGCGCAAGCGCGATCTGGTGAAGAGACTGCTTCACGACAAGGTGGCGCCGGAGACCTTGCGGTTGGCCGGCCACGCGGTGGCCACGCCGACCATGCGGTTCGACCGCGCCATTGACTCCTTCCTGAAGATCGCTGCGAAACGGCAAAGCCAGATCACCGCCATCGTGACCACCGCGACCGAGCTGAGCGAGCAACAGCAGCAGCGGATGGTGGACGCGCTGAAGAAGCAGTACGGCCGCAACGTGCACCTGAACGTGGTCATGGATCCGCACGTCATCGGTGGCGTGCGCATCGAGATCGGTGACGAAGTGATCGAGGGCACCATCAGCAACCGCCTCGCCGACGCCCGACGTCACGTGAGCAGATAGCAACCCCTATGACATATCCGATCGACCAGGTAAGACCTCTCGCGTGCTGCGGGACATCAACGAGGAGAAGACAATGACGGAGCTGACCATCCGTCCGGAGGAAATCCGCGACGCACTTGACTCATTCGTGCAGTCCTACGACCCCAGCGCCGCCTCTCGGGAAGAGGTCGGACGGGTGTCCGACGCCGGTGACGGTATCGCTCACGTCGAAGGTCTGCCTTCGTGCATGACCAACGAGCTCCTGAAGTTCGAAGACGGCACCCTCGGCTTGGCCCTGAACCTCGATGTTCACCAGATCGGTGTGGTCATCCTCGGTGACTTCGCCGGCATTGACGAAGGGCAGGAAGTTCGCCGGACCGGAGAAGTGCTGTCGGTTCCGGTGGGCGACGCCTATCTGGGCCGCGTCGTTGACCCGCTGGGCAAGCCCATCGACGGTCTCGGTGACGTGGAGTCCGAGGAACGACGCGAGCTGGAACTGCAGGCTCCGGGGGTGATGGCCCGCAAGTCGGTCCACGAGCCCCTGCAGACCGGCATCAAGGCGGTCGACGCGATGATCCCGATCGGGCGCGGACAGCGTCAGCTGATCATCGGTGACCGCCAGACCGGCAAGACCACGGTCGCGGTCGACACGATCCTCAACCAGCGTCAGAACTGGGAGTCCGGCGACCCGGACAAGCAGGTCCGGTGCATTTACGTGGCGATCGGCCAGAAGGCTTCGACGATCGCCGGGGTGCGCAGCACCCTGGAAGAGAACGGCGCCCTGGACTACACCACCATCGTGGCCGCGCCCGCCTCGGACTCGGCGGGCTTCAAGTACCTCGCTCCGTATACCGGATCAGCCATCGGCCAGCACTGGATGTATCAGGGCAAGCACGTCCTGATCGTGTTCGATGATCTCTCCAAGCAGGCCGAGGCCTACCGTGCAGTGTCTCTGCTGCTGCGTCGCCCACCGGGCCGCGAGGCCTACCCCGGGGACGTCTTCTATCTGCACTCGCGCTTGCTGGAACGCTGTGCGAAGTTGTCCGACGAGCTCGGCGCGGGCTCGATGACCGGCTTGCCGATCATCGAGACCAAGGCCGGCGACGTCGCTGCGTTCATCCCGACCAACGTCATCTCGATCACGGACGGTCAGATCTACCTCCAGGGTGACCTGTTCAACGCCAACGTGCGTCCCGCCATCGACGTGGGTATCTCGGTGTCCCGCGTCGGTGGCGCCGCGCAGATCAAGGCCATGAAGAGCGTGTCGGGTCGACTGAAGGTGGACCTCGCCCAGTTCCGCGAGATGGAAGCCTTCGCCATGTTTGCCTCGGACCTCGATGCCGCCTCGCGCGCTCAGTTGGACCGGGGTGCTCGGATGGTGGAGCTGCTCAAGCAGCCACAATCCTCACCCTTGCCCATCCAGGAGCAGGTCGCGATCATCTGGGCCGGGACGCAGGGCCACCTGGACAGCGTGCCGACGGAGGACATCCGCCGTTTCGAGCGTGAGTTCCTGGACTACCTGCGTCGCGAGCGCTCGGAGATGCTGGACGGCATACGCGAAACCGGCAAGTTGGGCGACGACACCTCGAACACCTTGGAGGAGTCGATGGCCGACTTCAAGAAGCAGTTCAGCGCCAGTGAGGACTCGGGAATCCGTCCGGGCAGCAACGAGGACGACGACAACGTCGATGCGATGGACCAGGACGACGTCGACCAAGAGCAGATCACCACTCAGAAGCGCTGAGAAGGAAGATATGGGAGCCCAACAGCGCGAGTATCGACAGCGGACCACGTCGATCAAGTCAATGAAGAAGATCACTCGAGCCATGGAGTTGATCGCTGCGTCTCGAGTGGTCAAGGCGCGCCAGCGCGTGAACGAGACGACCCCGTACGCCCGGGCGATCACCCGTGCGGTCTCGGCGGTTGCCACCTTCTCGAATGTGGACCACCCGCTGACGACCGAGCGCGACAACCCGACCAAGGCCGGGATGCTGATCATCACCAGCGACCGCGGCCTGGCCGGTGCCTACTCTGCGAATGTCTTGAAGCGAAGCGAGCAGCTGCGCGAACTCTTGCAGGAGGACGGGCGTGAAGTCGTCCCCTACCTGGCGGGCCGCAAGGCTGAGGGCTTTTTCCGCTTTCGCCGACGGGACTACGCGCAGAGCTGGGCCGGATTCTCTGACGCGCCGACCTTCGAGACCGCGCGGGAGATCGGCACCCGCTTGGTGCAGGACTTCATCGCCGGCAGCGAGAACGGGGGAGTCGATGAGCTGCATATCGTCTCCACCCGGTTCGTCAACATGGTCACCCAGCAGGTCGAGGTCGTGCGGCTGCTTCCCCTGGAGGTGGCCGAGGGTGAACAGCCGACGGAATCCGCAGACGTCTATCCGTTGTACGAGTTCGAGCCCTCCGGCGCCGAAGTTCTCGACGCGCTGTTGCCGAAGTACGTCACGTCGCGGATTTACAACTTCCTGCTTCAGGCGGCGGCGTCCGAGCTGGCCGCCCGCCAACGGGCGATGAAGTCGGCCACGGACAACGCCGAAGAACTGATCAAGACCTACACTCGGCTGGCCAACCAAGCGCGCCAGGCCGAAATCACCCAAGAAATCAGCGAAATCGTGGGTGGCGCAAACGCCCTCGCCGATGCCAAGTGAGAAGGAAGCACTGAACTATGAGCACTGCTACCACTGAGGCTCCCGAGCAGGAGCACACCGAAGGCGGCGTCGGCCGACTCTCCCGGATCATCGGTCCGGTCGTGGACGTCGAGTTCCCCCCGGGTCAGATCCCCGAGATGTACAACCTGCTGACCGCTGAGGTCGAGCTGTCGGGGAAGACCCGCACGCTGAACCTTGAAGTGGCCCAGGACATCGGCGACAACATGGTCCGCGCGATCTCCTTGCAGCCAACCGACGGCCTGGTTCGCGGTTCCTCGGTGCAGGACACCGGCGGGCCCATCACCGTTCCCGTCGGGGATGTCACCCTGGGCAAGGTCTTCAACACCACGGGCGTGTGCCTCAACCTCGAGGGCGACGAGAAGTTGGACGTTGGCGAGCGCTGGGGCATCCACCGCCCGGCTCCGGCCTTCGACCAGCTGGAGCCCAAGACCCAGATGTTCCAGACCGGCATCAAGGTCATCGACCTCCTCACCCCGTACGTGCTGGGTGGCAAGATCGGCCTGTTCGGCGGAGCCGGCGTCGGCAAGACCGTTCTCATCCAAGAGATGATCGCTCGGGTCGCCCGCGACCACGGTGGCGTGTCGGTGTTCGCTGGGGTGGGTGAGCGCACCCGCGAGGGCAACGACCTGATCGTCGAGATGGAAGAGGCCGGTGTGCTCGGCCAGACCGCATTGGTGTTCGGTCAGATGGACGAGCCGCCGGGCACCCGACTGCGGGTTGCCCTGTCCGCACTGACCATGGCTGAGTACTTCAGAGACGTGCAGAAGCAGGATGTGTTGTTGTTCATCGACAACATCTTCCGGTTCACCCAGGCCGGTTCCGAAGTGTCCACCCTGTTGGGCCGGATGCCGTCCGCGGTGGGCTATCAGCCCACGTTGGCCGACGAGATGGGCGTCCTGCAGGAGCGGATCACCTCCACCCGCGGTCACTCGATCACCTCGATGCAGGCGATCTACGTACCGGCCGATGACTACACCGACCCGGCCCCGGCGACGACCTTCGCGCACCTGGACGCCACCACGGAGCTGTCGCGACCGATCGCTTCCCAGGGAATCTATCCGGCGGTGGACCCCCTGACCTCGACCAGCCGCATCCTGGACCCGCGCTACATCGCCCAGGACCACTACGACACGGCCGTGCGGGTGAAGTCGATCCTGCAGCGCTACAAAGAGCTGCAGGACATCATCGCCATCCTCGGCATCGACGAGCTGTCCGAAGAGGACAAGATCTTGGTTGGTCGAGCGCGTCGCATCGGTCGGTTCCTGTCCCAGAACACCTACGTTGCCAAGCAGTTCACCGGCCTCGAAGGGTCGACGGTGCCGTTGGAAGAGACGATCGAAGCCTTCACGAAGGTCGCCGACGGTGAATACGACCACTTCCCCGAGCAGGCGTTCTTCATGTGCGGTGGTCTCGACGACGTCGAGCGTCAGGCCGCTGATCTGGAAAAGAACAACTAAGTCCGCCCGTACACTACGAAGAACCTGTGCGTGCACTGCGTGCTGAAGGAAGGGCTCGATGAGTCAACTGAATGTTTCGTTGGTCGCCGCTGACCGCACCGTATGGGAAGGCGAAGCCAGCCTGGTCCGGGCGCGGGGCAGTGAAGGTGACCTCGGCATCATGCCCGGACACACCCCTGTGCTGGCGGTGCTCGTCGGCGGTGAGGTGCGGATCGAAGGCGTCGATGGCGCCGAGACAGTGACGATCGACCACGGCTTCCTGTCGGTGGACCACAACCGTGTCACCATCGTGGCGGACACGATTGACGACTCCACCCTGAGCAAGAGCGCCTCCTAAGTAGGGGTCATGACGACGGGAATGTTCGCGGTGACGATGCTGGTCGTGGGCATTGCCGCTGCCGCCTCCCTGGTCGTGCTGGGCTGGTGGGCGTTCACCGTGGTGCGAGGGTCGGCCGGGTCCACCAGCCGCTCGCAGTGTGGCTATCGCCCGAGCAGCAGCGACTCCTGGAGCATCGGCACCCTGACCTACGAAGAGAACCGCCTGATCTACAGCAGATCAGGCGGTTCCTTCGCGTCGAAGGTCCGTCACTGGGATCGTGACGTCCTCGACGTCAACATCGGACTACCCGTCGACGGCGCCGAGGTGGCATCGGCGCTGCGCGGCGTGGACATGATCAGCGTGCCGTGTCGCTACGGCGAGGAGACCTTCGAGCTGGCGGTCACCTTGGGGCGGTACACCGCACTGCGTTCCTGGGTCGAGGCGATCCCCCCGGGGTCCCACGCGAACGTGGCCTGAGACGGCATACCCGGGGCTCAGTCGGTCGCCGGCTCCTGCGACGGCTCGCGCCCTCCGCCGGGCACCCACAGCACGTCCCCGTCTACGGCCTGGTTTGCGGACCGCGACAAGATGAACAACAGATCTGAGAGCCGGTTCAAGTAGGTAGCGGTCAACGGGTTGACGCCTCCCGTGCCGCCGTCGGCCTCGGGAGCGGCTGGTGTCGTGCCGTAGGTGTCGATGGCGTGCCAGGTGGAGCGCTCGGCGCGTCGGGCGATGGTGCGGGCCAGGTGCAGCGCTGCGGCCAACGACGATCCGCCCGGAAGAATGAACGAGCGCAGCGGTGACAGGCCCTCGTTGAACGCATCACAGTCGCGCTCGAGCTCCTCGATCCACTGTTGCTGCACCCGCAACGGGGGATGCTCGTGGACCTCCAGGAGGGGAGTGCACAAGTCGGCTCCAACATCGAAGAGATCGTTCTGGACACGTCGGATCACCGTGGCCATCTCTTCGGGCACCTGGCCGGAGGTGGCCGCGATTCCCAGGGCCGCATTGGTTTCGTCGGTCTCGGCGTAGGCAACCAGCCTGGGGTCCAGCTTGCTGGTCCGGCTGAAGTCACCCAGGGACGTGCTTCCGTCGTCGCCGGTGCGGGTATAGATGCGCGAGAGGGTAACCATGGTGACATCTTCGCAGGCCTCAGCCAGGCGGGGAACACCCGTCGGCCCAGGCCCGGGCCAGCCGGTGGACGATCTGCTCGAGGCGTTGCGACGAGGTCGCAAGGTTGACCCGGACGTGGCCCTCGCTGCCGGGGCCGAAGGCCTGGCGTTGATGGTCGACCCGGACCCCGTGGGCCAGTGCCGAGCCGACCGGATCCTCGACGTCGAGGCTGCTCACGTCGAGCCACGCCAGATACGTCGCCTGGGCGACCTCGATATCGATCTGCGGAAGAATGGCGCCGAGCGAGTCCCGGAAGGACGCGTGACGGCTCGCGATCACGCTCCGGACCTCATCCAGCCACGGCTCGCCGTTGGTGTAGGCGGCCACGCTCGCGTGCTGGCCGATGGTGTTCATCGAGTGGTTCAACACCGGATGAAGGGCCGACAGGATCGCGTGGTGCTCCGCGCGATGACTCACGATCTGTGCGCAGCGAAGGCCAGGCATGGAGAACGCCTTGGTTGCCGAGATCAGCGTGGTCACGGCAGCCTCGGGCGTGGCCACGGCCGCGTAGGGGACGAAGTCGACCCCGGGCAGCGTCAGCGGGGCGTGGATCTCGTCGCTGATCACGTGCACGCGATAACGCTCCACGATCGCCCGCAGGTCGGCGAGCTCGGCGCGGGACCAGCAGCGGCCGACAGGGTTGTGCGGATGGCACAACAACAGCGTCCGTGCCCCACTCCGGGCCTGCGCCTCGATGCCGTCCAGGTCGAGCGTGAGCGCTGCCGTCGTGCTCGGACCGGCCGCTCCCGCCGCAGCGGCGACGGCGGCGCGGACCACCGGAACGGCCCGGATCTCCCGGCCCAGGGACTGCGCCACGACGAAGAACGGCGGATAGACCGGGCTCGGGATGATCACCGGACCAGGCGGCGCCACGTGCTTCAGGGTGAGGGCCAGCCCGTCCATGACGTCGCCGACCAACAGCACCCGCTCGGGGTCGATGCGATGGCCCCAGCGACGCTGAGCAAACCCTGCCAGGGCCTGACCGACCACCGCGGGCCCGCGAGGATCGGCATACCCGAAGACGCCCGTAGCGGCGTAGTCGCAGACGGCCCGGTGGACCGGCTCAGCGAGCGCGAAGTCCATCTCGGCGACCCACGCAGGAATCACTCCCGGGGGATCGAGGGACCATTTCAGCGCGCCGGCTTCGCGCAGCTGCGCATCACTGAGATCGCGCACGAGTCGCGGTGCGCGCGGGGTACTCACCCAACCGCCGTCGCAGCGGCCCGTCGCGGGTCGGCGCCGGCGCTGAGGGCCCCGTCGCTGTGTCGAATCGCCCCGCCGACGCCACCGAAGAACATGGCGTGCGGCTCGTGCTCGTGCAGCGGCAAGCCGGCTCCGCTCAGCGCAGTGGACAGCTCGGCGTCCCGCTCGTGATCGATACGCACCGAGCCGTCGTCCAGGTGACGCACGTGCATGCGAGGTCTGTCGATCGACTCCTGCAAGGACTCACCGTGCACGCACATGTGCAGCAGCACCTGCGTCAGGGCCGTGGTGATCCGATCGGCCCCAGGGGTGCCGATCGACAGCACCGTGCCGTCGCGATGTCGAGCCGTCGTCGGGGCCATGTTGGAAGCCATCCGGGTGCCCGGGGCCAACGTGTGCATCCCACGACGATTGAGCTCCGGCTCCCCGAGTGCATTGTTGGCCAACATCCCGGTGCCTTCGATGGTCATCCCCGATCCGTAGCCCGAGCTCGCGGTGATCGAGCAGGCCATACCTGAACTGTCGACCACCGACACGTGTGCTGTGGAGGCCGGGGTCGGCAGGACCTGATCAGCCATGGCCGCGATTTGCTCCAGGAGGTCGCGGCCGGCCGCCTCCAAGTCGGCGGCGACATCCACGTTGGCCAACCGCAGGTCCAATACTCGCCGCATGACCCGTGCCGCGTTCACGGCGGTGATCTCCGCGGGATCGAGCTCGCCGAGCAGCCGCACCATGGCGGTCAGCACCGGGCCACCAATGGCCGGCGCCGGATTCATCGCCAGATCCCACGACCCCAGGCTGGCCCGCAGGGCAGGACGCACCACAGGTCGGTATGCCGACAGGTCGGCTCGGGTGAGCAGTCCCCCGCGAGCCTGCACGTCGTCGGCCAGGGCGTGCCCCAGGTCGCCGGTGTACGCGACGTCCGCCCCCTCGGCCCCGATGAGGGCCAACGCCGCCGCCAGATCGGGGTCGACGATGATGTCACCGGCGCGAAGCGGCCCCCCCTCGTTGGTGTAGACGTCGTAGGTCACCGGGTCCCAGGCAAAGATGTTGTTCGCCACCAGCGCGCTGTAGGTCTCGGCCGTCTGACTGACGGTGAAACCCTGCTCCGCGGCGCGCACGGCCGGGTCGAAGAGCTCGCTCCACGGCGCCTTGCCGTGGTGCTGGTGGGCCCATCCCATCGCCGCGAACATTCCGGGGGTGGCCACCGAGCCCGGCCCCACGTAGGTCGTCAGGCCCCCTCCGTACGTCGTCACACACTCGATCAGCCCCTGACCGAAGCGGCCCGGCTCCACCCCACGTCCGGGCATCTCGACGTTTCCGTCCACGACGAGCGGCGATCCGTATTCGGGCCAGATGTTGAGATACGCCCCCCCGAGGGGGCTGATGATCCCGGGCTCGGTGACCGAGGCCGCAATCATGGCCGCCATCGCCGCGTCGACGGCATTGCCACCGTGGGAGAGCGCGATCAAACCGGCCTGCGTCGCAGTGGGGTTCGGTGCGGCGATGGCGGCGCGGCGGGTCATCCCGCGATTCTGCCCTACGTTCGGGGTGCCGGACACGCCCTCAGGCCCGCACTGGGGCGGTCCTAGACCTAGAACAGCCGCTCGTCCGCGTCGTCGATGCCGCGCAGCGCTTCGTAGTCCAGGGTCACGCAACGGATGCCCCGGTCGGTGGCGAGCGTGCGTGCCTGCGGTCGGATGACCTGGGCCGCGAATACCCCGACCACCGGGGCGATATGGGGGTCACGGTTGAGCAGGTCCAGGTATCGGGTCAGCTGCTCGACTCCGTCGATGTCTCCACGACGTTTGATCTCGACCGCGACGGTGGCACCGACCTCGTCCTTGCACAGGATGTCGACCGGACCGATGGCCGTAGGGAACTCGCGGCGCAGCAGGCGATAGCCGGGGCCAAGGGTGTGGATGTGCTGGGCCAGCAGCTCCTGCAGCTGCGACTCCACCCCGCTCTTGACGAGCCCAGGGTCGATGCCCAAGTCGTGGGAGGTGTCACTGAGCACCTCGTAGATTCTGATGCGCAGCGTGTCGTCTCGTTTGCCGTGTTGCACCAACCACACCGACTGCACGCCTTCCAGGCGCTCGAGGTCCTCGGGCTCGAGCTCGGTCATCCGACACGGCGGAGCCATCCAGTTCAGTGGCTTGTAGGAGCCGCCGTCGGAGTGCACCAGCACAGACCCATCGGCTTTGACCATCAACAGACGGGTAGCCAGCGGCAGGTGAGCCTGTAGGGCCCCCTCGTAGTCCACGCTGCACCGAGCTATCACCACACGCACGATCGCCCACTGTAGTGCGCCGAGCGTGAAACCATTGCCGGTATGCCGAGGTCCAACCGCCCCAGACGCCAGCCGGGGCAGCGTCCCGGCCCGGTGGCGCACCGGTCGATGGCTGATGACGGCCCCAGCGATGTCAGCTATCAGGGTCTGCAGTGGATGGTGCGCCAGGTCCGTGGCAGCGATTCGGGTCGAACCTTTCGCTGCCCGGGCTGTCAACAGGAGGTCTCCGCGGCCACCCCCCATACCGTGGTCTGGCCGAGCGAGACCATGCACGGGGTGGAGAATCGGCGCCACTGGCACGCCCAGTGCTGGGCCGCGCGCGATCGGCGCCGACCGGGCGGCTCGTTCGCCTGAAGGCTAGGGTGAGCGGCCATGAGTGAGGCACAGTTGCACCAGGTCCGGTCGAACACCGTGTTGGCTGCCCGTCGCGAAGAGATCGAGCTGCATACGGCTGACGGCGTGACGTTGGTGGGGGAGCTGGCGTTGCCGGCCGATCGAGATCCGGTGGCCACGTTGGTCACCCTGCATCCGTTGCCCACGGCGGGCGGATTCATGGATAGCCACGTCCTGAAGAAGGCGTCGTATCGCCTTCCGGCGCTGGCCGACGTGGCGGTGCTGCGCTTCAACACCCGAGGCACGTCCTCGCCGCGAGGCACGAGCCAAGGAGTCTTCGACGAAGGGTTCGCCGAGCGATACGACGTCGCTGCCGCAGTGGAGTTCGCCGAGTTCCACGAGCAACCGGTGTTGCCCAACCGCTGGCTCCTCGGCTGGTCGTTCGGCACCGACCTGGCGTTGATGCACGGCACCGATCCCTCGATCGAAGGCGCCATCCTGCTCAGCCCGCCGCTACGCAAGGTGACCGAGAAGCACCTCGAGCAGTGGGCCGAGTTCGGCAAGCCGATCGTGGCGTTGATCCCCGAGTTCGACGACTTCCTGCGCCCGGCGCAGGCGCGGGAGCGGTTTGCCTCGCTCACCCAACTGCGGATCGAAGCGATCGAGGGCTGCAAGCACCTCTGGGTGGGCGAGACGATGGTGCGACGGGCCCTGAACGAGATCGTGTCCGTCGTGGCCCCTGATGTCGGTCAGCTGCCCACTGAAGTCGATGAGCGCCTGATCGTCGCCTAGCGTCGGCGGCCGGTGAGAGTCCGGGCGACGACTCGTGGGGCGGAGCCGCTAGTGAGCCGGGTCGGCGGGTTGGACCAGCTCGATCAGCACCCCGCCAGTGTCCTTGGGGTGAGCGAAGTTGATCAGACTGCCCCCCGTGCCGACCTTGGCCGAGTCGTACAACAACCGGACTCCGCTGGCCCGCAGCGCGGAGGCCGCCGCCTCGACGTCGGCGACCCGGTAGGCCAGCTGTTGCAGGCCAGGCCCGCTGCGGCCGATGAAGGAGGCGATGGTCGACTCGGGGGTGAGTGGGGCCAGGAGCTGCAGGGCGGTGGCCCCGGGGGGCGAATGCGGCGGAGCCAGCATGGCCTCGGCCACGCCCTGCTCCTGGTTGACCTCCCGGTGCATGACCGCGAGGCCGAAGGCGCCGCAGTGAAACGCTATGGCGGCATCCAGATCGGGCACGGCGATGCCGACGTGGTCCACCGCCAGCACCGTCAACGTGTGGTCATCAGTCATGGCCTGAGGTTACCGGCAGACGATGGGCGGCTGCGGGCATCGAAGAGCGATCCCGCCATCGACTCGATCGCGCACAGTCGCGGGCGAGTCACCTTCTCGGGCCCCAACGCGTACGGTTTCGGACATGAACGACGTGGTGGTGCAGGGCGCCCGGCTGGTGCCGTTGGAGGAGCCCGATCCCGAGGCTTCATCGCGTAGCGACGATCTGGTCGACATCGTCATCTCCGACGGGCGGATCGAGACGATCGCTCCCACCGGCTCCGTCGACGCCCGGACCGGCGTGCCACTGGTGCGGGCGCAGGGCCGGTGGGCGATCCCCGGCCTGTGGGATCAACACGTCCACATGACCCAGTGGGCGATGTCCTACAACCGACTGGACACCAGTGGGGTCACGAACTCGCGCCAGGCGTGCGATCTGGTGGCTCAGGCACTGCGCAACGGTGCCGGCCAGACCCCCACCGGGATGCTGACGGGTTTGGGGCATCGATGCGCGCAGTGGGAGCACCAGCCCACCGTGGCGGAGCTGGACGCCGTGTCCGGATCGATGCCGGTCGCGTTGATCAGCGGCGACTGCCACCACGGATGGCTCAACTCGGCAGCTCAGGCGATGCTCGGCGTTGCGCCGCGCGACGACGTCATCGCCGAGGACGAGTGGTTCAACCTCTACGCCACCCTCGATGCGCTGCCTGGGGCTCAGCAGGAGACCGAAGCCTCGATGGAGCTGGCCATCCGCCGGGCTCATCAGCAAGGGGTGGTCGGCATCGTCGATCTGGAGTTCGCTCGTCCCTGGGAGCAGTGGCCGCAGCGGTATGCCGCGGGGATCGGGCCACTACGGGTGCGCACGGGGGTGTATCCGGCCCGGCTCGAGGAGATCATTGCCCTCGGCTGGTCGACCGGCACCGTGCTGCCAGGCACCGAGGGCCTGGTCACCCAAGGGCCGCTGAAGATCATCTCCGACGGCTCGCTGAACACCCGGACCGCATGGTGCTGCGAGCCGTATGCCGACGGCGCGCGACTGGCCGACCCGGCGGGCAAGGCGAATCTCAGCGTCGAGGAGATGGTCGAGCTGGTCGGCCGCGGGCACGCGCATGGACTCACCGCGGCCCTGCACGCCATCGGCGACGCCGCAGTCTCAGCGGTGCTGGACGTCTTCGAGGCGACGGGGGCTACCGGCACCATCGAGCACGCTCAGCTGCTCCGAGCACAGGACGTCCCGCGATGGGCGGCCCTGCCGGTCACCGCAAGCGTGCAGCCCTCCCATCTGCTCGATGATCGCAGCGTGACCGAGCAGTGTTGGCCCGACCGGACGGACCGCTCATTCATGGTCGCGGAGTTGCTCCGGCACGGCATACCAGTGGTGTTGGGTTCGGATGCACCCGTCGCCCCGCTGGACCCGTGGCGCACCATGGCCGCCGCCGTCCACCGCGGCCCGCTGGATGAACCGGGCTGGCACGACGAGCAGGCGCTCACGCCGAGACAGGCGTTGGCGGCCAGTGTGGACGGCCAGCGCCTGCAGGCTGGAGGTCGGGGAGATCTGGTGCTACTCGACGCCGACCCCCTACTGGCGGCGTCCGCCCGGGACCAAGCCGCAGGTCTGGCCGGCATGTCCGTGGGCGCCACCGTCCTCGCCGGTCGGATCGTCGCTGGGCAGTCTCTGGCGGCGGGGTTACAGTGAGCCGCATGTCCGTCATCGTTGCCGGGGCCCGCACCCCGATCGGCCGCCTGTTGGGATCGCTCAAGGACTTCTCTGCCGCTGAGCTGGGAGGGATCGCGATCGCCGGCGCCCTCGAACGCTCCGGCATCACCGGCGAGCAGGTCGACTACGTGATCATGGGCCAGGTGCTGACCGCCGGCGCCGGGCAGATCCCGGCGCGGCAGGCGGCGGTGGCCGGCGGAATCCCGATGTCGGTGCCTGCGCTGAGCATCAACAAAGTCTGTTTGTCGGGACTGGACGCCATCGCGCTCGCCGACCAGCTCATCCGGGCCGGGGAGTTCGACGTGGTGGTCGCCGGTGGCCAGGAGTCGATGACGAACGCCCCCCACCTCATGGCCAAGAGCCGCACCGGATACAAGTTCGGCGACGTCACGATGCGCGACCACATGGCCTATGACGGCCTGTGGGACGCCTTCACCGATCAGGCGATGGGCGGCTTGACCGACGACATCAACGCCAGCGACAGGGCCGCCTCCTTCACCCGCGAGGAGCAGGACGCCTTCGCCGTCCGCAGCCACCAGCGGGCGGCTGCGGCGCGGGACGGGGGCCTCTTCGAGGACGAGATCGTGCCGGTCCTCGTGCCGCAGCGACGCGGGGAGCCCGTGCCGTTCACCGCCGATGAGGGCATCCGCGCTGAGACCAGCACCGAGGCGTTGGCCAAGCTGCCCCCGGCGTTCGACCGCGATGGCACCATCACGGCGGGGTCGGCCTCACCGATCAGTGACGGGGCCTGCGCGGTGGTGGTCATGAGCGAGGAGAAGGCCGCAGAGCTCGGCTTGACTCCGCTGGCCCACATCGGCGCTCACGGGGTCGTGGCCGGTCCGGACTCCAGCCTGCAGTCTCAACCCTCGCGGGCTATCGCCGCGGCCTGCGCCAAGGACGGCATCGAGCCTGCAGAGCTGGACCTGATCGAGATCAACGAGGCGTTCTCCGCCGTGGGTCTGGCCTCGATCGCCGAGCTCGGGGTGGACCCCGAACGGGTCAACGTCAACGGCGGAGCCATTGCTCTGGGCCACCCGATCGGGGTCTCGGGCGCTCGAATCACCCTGCACCTCGCCCTCGAGCTCGCCCGTCGCGGCGGAGGGGTCGGCGCCGCAGCGCTGTGTGGTGGAGGCGGCCAAGGGGACGCGCTGATCCTGCGCGTGCCGGCCCCTGCCTCGACCAGCTGAGCCGGCTCCCCAGGGCATATGCGCGCGTCCCGCGAATACGACATACCGGCGCTTATCGAGCAGGCCCGCGCGGGCTCCCCGCGCGCGGTTGCACGACTGATCTCACTGGTCGAGAACGCTCACCCCGCGCTGCCGGAGGTGATGGCGTTGTTGGCCCCGCACACCGGCGGCGCCTGGATCATCGGCCTCACCGGCAGCCCGGGCGTCGGCAAGTCGACCACCACCACCATGCTGGTCCACGCCTTTCGCGCGCTGGGCAAGCGGGTGGGAGTCTTGGCCATCGACCCCTCCTCGCCGTTCTCCGGCGGTGCGCTGCTGGGGGACCGGATCAGGATGGTCGACCACGCCTTGGACCCCGAGGTCTACGTCCGGTCGATGGCCAGCCGCGGGCACCTCGGCGGCCTGAGCTGGGCCACGCCGCAAGCGCTGCGGGTCCTGGACGGCGCCGGGTGCGACGTGGTGATCATCGAAACCGTGGGGGTGGGCCAGAGTGAGGTCGAGATCGCCGGGCTGGCCGACACCACGGTGGTGCTGTTGGCGCCGGGGATGGGCGACGGGGTCCAAGCGGCCAAGGCCGGGATCCTCGAGGTCGGGGACGTGTTCGTGGTCAACAAGGCCGATCGGGACGGCGCCGACGCCACGGTCCGGGAGATCCGGCACATGATCTCCCTGGGTGACCGCAGCAAGCCCGGTCTCTGGCGGCCGCCGGTAGTCAAGACCATCGCAGACCGCGGCGAGGGCAGCGAGGACATGATGGAAGCCCTGACGAAACACCGGGAGGCGGGGAAGGCCAACGGTGAGCTGCAGGCGCGTCGGGTCGCCCGGGCCGAGCGAGAGATCGAGGCCATCGTGTTGGCCCGCCTGCGTCGACAGATCGGCGACCTGCGCTCCGGGGCATCCCTGACCGGGCTTGCCGAGCAGGTGGTCACCGGTGATGTGGATCCTTATGCGGCCGCCGAGATCGTCCGCTCCGAACTGTGACCAGAGGCGGTACTTTTGCTGCGAGGCGATGCGGGCTGCGTGGCGCCGTTGAGCCGTGTGCGGTGGAAGTGAGGTCCGGCGATGACTGACCTGCCCGGGTATGCCGTGCGGCCACCGGTCGCCTCGGACGCTGAAGCGCTGGGTCGCGTGCATTGCCGGGTGTGGCAGTCGACGTACGCACAGATCATGGATCCGCAGGCGTTCGCCGCGCTGTCGCCGGAGCGGTTCGTGCGAGGTTGGCAGCGCAGACTCGAAGGGGTCGACGGGGAGGGGCTGATGCGCTCGGGGGACACCACGCGGGTGGTCGAACACGATCAGGACGGGCTGGTGGGATTCATCTCGGTCGGCCCCGCCCGGGAGGATGCGGCGCCGACACCACAGCAGCTCTGGGCGCTGAACATCACCGCCGAACACCGGGGCACCGGATTGGCGCAGCACCTGATGGGTGAGGTCCTCGGCGAGGGTCCGGCATACCTCTGGGTGGCCAAACGCAACGAGCGGGCCATTGCCTTCTACCGGCGGCACCGGTTCGCCGCAGACGGCACCGAGATCACGGATGGACACGACGGCATCACCGAACTGAGGATGGTGCGACATGGGTAGGTTCTTCGACCCCGAAGACGGCGGCCCGCTGCGCCTGGAGCTGCGTAGCGTCGACGGCCGGGACTTCACCCTGCTCCGACAGATCGGCTACGACAGTGACACTCACCGCGAGTCGTTCACCGTGCCGGCCGACTTGTGCACGTTCGAGACCGACTTGGCCTCGGTCCCCAGCGTCTTCACCTGGTTGGTGCCGCGCAGCGGGATTTTCCTGCCGGCCGCGGTGCTGCACGACGCGCTGACCCGGCCGGGGCACTTCATCGGACCGGAGATCACCCGCATCGAGGCCGACCGCATCTTTCGCTCCGCCATGATCGGCCTGGGCACGGGCAAGGTGCGGGCCTGGTTGATGTGGTCGGCAGTCACCGTCGCCACGATGTGGAAGGGGCCCCAACTGCGGCAACGGATAGCCCTGATCGCCACGATCGGCGTCGTGATCATCCTGGGGATCCTGGCCACCCTGGACCTCTTTGACATCTGGAACGTGCTGCCCTGGATGGGGGAGCGCTCCGCCATGACGGAGCTGGCTCTAGGCGCCGTGTTCGCCGTGATCGTGCCCGCGGTGCTGGCCATTGGTTGGGGTGAAGCCTGGCCCGCCGGAATGATCATCGGGGTGGCGCTGGCCCTGCTGCTGCACATCACCATCGCGCTGGCGCTGCTGTACCTCGCGTACGCGGCTCTGGAACGGCTGGTCAGCGGGCCGGTCGCTAGCCGACGAGCCCGGCAAAGTTGAGCACGAACAGGCCAGCGAACCCGGCCAGATAGACCAGCCCGGCATAGGAGAGGTAGCGCAGCGTCGGGCTCAACGTGCTCTGCCCACGGATCAGGCTGAAGTTCAGCCACGCAAAGACCGGTGCCGTGATGAAGGCACTGATCATCGCGAAGGTCAACATGGTGGCCAGGGACGCGCTCATGGCCACCACGATGAGCAACCCCAGTGCGGCGATGCCGCTCAACCACAGGTTCAACGAACGGCTGGAGAACTCGGACTCACCCCGCAGCAGCCGAAGGGACTCCGCGCAGGCCCGCGCGTAGCCGTCGATCACGGTGATCACGGTGCCGTACATGCAGGCGAAGGCGATCACGGACATCAGCGGCACCGCCCACGTTCCGATGGCGCTGCCGTACATCTGCAGGAGCTGGTCGACGTAGGCGCCGCCTTCGGTGGCCACCTCGACACCCGATCCGTACTGCACCAGCGCGCCAAGGGCCAGGAAGAACAAGGCCAGCACCGCAGAGGTTGCGTATCCGACGTTGAAGTCGAACATGACGTCCTTCGCGGCGCTGGGATGCAACTTCTGTTTGGCCTGGATCCATAGGGAGTTCAACGCGCTGATCTCAATCGGGGCCGGCATCCATCCCATGATGGCCACCAGGAACGGCAGGGTGGCCCAGGTCCACGGGGAGGGTTCGACGAAGTCGGCGGCTCGGGCCGATCCGGCCGAGGCCGCCATGAAGGTGGCGCCGATGGTGGCCACCGTGAGCACCACGATGATGAGCTTCGTCACGCGGTCCAGTGCCCTATAGTGACCTGCGATCAACAGCAACCAGGCCGAGGCCATCATGATCGTGGCCAGCAACGGAATTCCCAGACCCCACCCGTCCGGCAGCATGAAGCTGAGGATCACGGCACAGAGCAGGCCGACCCCGGCGGTGGATATCACCGACGACACGGCAGCCAGCGCGAAGAAAACCCATAGGTAGCCGCGCCCCTTGGCCGCATACCCCTCGACGAGCGAACGCCCGCTTTCCATCGTGTATTGCGGGCCGAAACGGAAGAACGGGTACTTCAACAGGTTGGCCGCGATGATGACGGCCGCCAGCTGCCACCCGAATCGGGCCCCCGCCTGCGTCGAGCTGATCAGGTG
>JBASAZ010000093.1:0-27006 GCA_049650845.1 Ornithinimicrobium sp. | reverse complement strand
GCCATGGTCCGCAACAGATAGCTGTCGAGAACCAGCCGAGGCTCGTGCACGCGACTGGCCAACGAGGACAAGCCCCCTGCCAGCAGCACAAACTGCTGCGCAGCCACCTCGTGCTCACTGATCAGGTGGTCGCAGAGCTCGAGCATCGCGTGGGCGGCGGTCCAGGCGTCGTAGTCGTGGGAGATTGCTTCACCGTAGGACGCCAGCCCCTCGGCCTGGGTGACTGTGTCGAGGTTGCGGCCCTCGTAGCACTGCACGTCGACCACCATCCCCGGCTCCAACCGTGCGCCAAACTTGGACCTGGTCCGTCGCACGCCTTTGGCCACGGCGCGCACCTTGCCGCGCCCTCGGGTCAGCATCGTGACGATGCGGTCGGCCTCCCCCAGTTTGTGCGTGCGCAGGACGATGGCGGCGTCCCGATAGAGCGGCATCTGCCCATTCTCCCCCGCGCCCACACCTCGCGTGAGTCGATGGGTAAAATCGAACGCATGTTCTATACTCGGGGAATGACAGTGAGCTGGCAGGGCAGTCTCTTGGACCAGGCGGACGAGGTCGGCCTGCGGCCCCTGCGTGACGCCGTGACCCGCACCATCCTCGGCTCGGGGGCGTGGATCGACGTGCGACCAGGGTGGATGACCGGATCGGATGAGCTGTTCGACCGCTTGCGTCTCGACGGTGCAGCCGGAGTGCAGTGGCAGGGCGAACGACGACAGATGTTCGACCGCGTCGTGGACACTCCCCGGCTGCTGCGTCACTACGGCGAGGCCGAACCGCTTCCCGATCCTGTGCTCGTCCAGGCGCGCGAGATGCTCAGCGAGCACTATCGGCGCGACCTCGGTGAGCCGTTCCGCACCGTGGGCATGTGCTTGTATCGAGATGGTTCAGACAGCGTCGCGTGGCACGGTGATCGCTTCGGTCGAGGGGCCACGGGCGACACCATGGTGGCCATCGCATCCCTGGGAGCGCCGCGCGCGCTGATGCTGCGGCCACGCGGCGGCGGGGCGTCGATCCGGCACGTTCTCGGTCACGGTGATCTGCTCGTCATGGGTGGATCGTGCCAACGCACCTGGGACCATTGCGTGCCCAAGACCACCGCAGCGACTGGACCGCGGATCAGCATCCAGTTCCGCACTCGAGGGGTCCGCTAGCTCATCGCTGCGACGATCAGGGCGCGGACCTCCGTCGCCGACTCACAGCGCAGTGCGCGTTCGGCGAGCTCCTGCATCTGCTCGGTGGTGTGCCGTCGCAGGGCGGCTTTGACTCGCGGCACGGCCACCGGGGTGGCGCTCAGGTCGTCGACGCCCAATCCGACCAGGAGGGCGGCCGCGGCCGGGTCACTGGCTGCCCCCCCGCACACCCCGACGCTGACCCCGTCGGCGACGTCGCGGCATACCTGGGCGATCAGGGCCAGCACGGCCGGGTCGAGCGGGTCGAAGAGGTGCTCCACGCCAGCGTTGCCGCGCTCGGCCGCCAGGGTGTATTGGGTCAGATCGTTGGTGCCGATGCTGACGAAGTCGAGCTGGGTCGTCATCGCCTCGGCGCGCAGTGCCGCCGCGGGGACCTCGATCATGATGCCGACGTCGAGGCCTTCAGGTCGAGCACCGCCACGTCGAGCAACCGCCACGGCCAGCTGATCGAGGGCCCAGTGCACCTCTTCGACGGTGGCGACCATCGGAAACATCACCCGGACCGGGTGCTCGAGCGCGACCTGGCACACAGCCTCGAGCTGGTCGACCAGGAGGGTCGGATCTGTCCGGAACGAGCGGAGGCCGCGCACGCCGAGGAAGGGATTCTGCTCTGGAGACTGCGCCCAGAAGGGCAACGGCTTGTCGGCGCCGATGTCCCAGGTTCGGACCGTCATCTCTCCACCGTCGAGGGCGCGGGCCACCGCGGTGAGTTCGGCGACCTGTTCGTGGACCGTGGGCGCCGTCGACCAGCCGCCGAACATCACCTCGGTGCGGACCAACCCGGAGCCTTCGGCGCCCAACCTGACCGCTCCGGCCGCCTCGGCGGGGCTGGTGACGTTCGCCTTGACGCTGACCGACGTCCCGTCCTTGGTCTGTCCGGGCTCGGTGGCGGCGGCCCGATCAGCCTTCTGCTGCTCGGCGCGTTCGCTCAGCATGCGCTCGAAGTCGCCACGTTCGGCCGCGTCCGGATCGATCAGCACCCGCCCGTCGCGAGCGTCGAAGGCGACCAAGACCCCGTCGGTGAAGTCGGCCGCCCGTGCGACTCCGGTCATCACCGGGATGCCGCGGGCGGACGCGATCAGGACACCGTGACCCGTGGAGCCACCGCCGATGGTGAGGACGCCGGCAATCTGTTCCACGTCCAGACTTGCCGCCGTCCCGGGGTCAAGCTCCTGCACCACGAGGATGCGCTGCTCCCCCCCTGAGGCGGTGTCGTCCCCTCCGTCAGCAGAGCGGATCAAGTGTCGAAGCACCCGATCGGTGATGCTGCGCACGTCCTGACTTCGTTCACGCTGGTATTCATCCGGCAACTGCGCGAACTGCGACGCCACATCGGCCCCAGCACGCTGCCAAGCCCGCGCGGCGGGGGTCCCTTCGGCGATCTCGACGCGTGCCGGGTCGCCGATTCCACGGTCGTGCACCAGGGCCAGATGTGCGTCGAAGATCTCGGCCTCTGCCGGCCCGACGTGCGTTCGGGTCCTGGAGGCCAGCTCCACCAGCTCGCGGCTGGCGACAGCGATGGCCGCATCCAACCGGTCCCTCTCGGCGGTTGGGTCTCCGGACCCCTCATAGCGGTCGAGGTCCACGGACTCGTCCACGCGCTGCACGACGCCGATGGCCGCATCGAGGCCAGAGCCCATGCTGGGCACGCTGTCGAGCGGAGGCGCTGGATCATCGGCGCCGTCGCCGGTGCACTCGGTGGGCCCCACCGCTGTTCTCGACGCGGGTGCTGCCGTTGCCTCGTCGCCGAAGCTGTCTTCGGCGAGCGCCACGAGCGCATCCAGCAGGGCTTCGGCGTCTGCACCCTCGGCCCAGACCTTGACGCGATCGCCCTGGCCCACCCCGAGGGAGGCGACGGCACTCAGGCTGCTGGCATCGACCACTCGGTCTGAGCCGTCGAGATTGCGCATCAGCACGCGGGTGGTGGCAAAACCGTTCAGGCGCCCGACGAGCCGTGCGGCGGGTCGGGCGTGCAGGCCGTGAGGTACGTCAACCACGAACTGCCGGGTCAGCGCGTCGGGACCGGGCCCCTCGTCGGGGGCGGTGTCCTCGCTCCTCACCTCCGGCTCGGTGTCGTCGAGATGCTGCTGCTTGGCCTGTAGCCCGCGTTCGGCTTCGACCCGGACGGAGCCCACGTCGGCACCCCCGGACGCCGTGACCACCGCCGCAACGAGCCCCTCGACCAGAGGGGCACTGGACACGCAGACCCGACCGGCGATCTCGGGGTCGAGGAACTCCAGCGCCATCTCGGCTGACAGGACGGCGCTACCGAGGTCCAACAACAGCAAGACACCGTCCTCGGAGTCCGCGCGGCCGATCGCTTCGGCGACCGCGGCGGCATCGGTGCCGAAGCTCGAGTCGTCCAAGCCTGCCGCTACCTCGATCCGGGGCAGTTGTTCTGCATCCACCATTTCGGCGGCCAGGCCCACCGCGGCGGCCGCGAGCGCGTGGCTGTGACTCACCACCACGATGCCGATCATGAGAGCGTGCGAACTGCGGCCTCCACCAGCATCGTCGTGCTCGATGCACCGGGGTCGATGTGACCCCGGCTGCGTTCGCCGAGATAGCTGGCTCGGCCTTTGCGAGCGATGAGGTCTTTAGTGTTATCGCGTCCCTCGCCCGCAGCTGCAGCGGCCGCCGAGAGCGCCTCGCCCAGACCCTGCTCCTTCGCCTCGTCGAACGCCTCCAACGCGGGCGCCCAGGCGTCATACATCGTCTTGTCGTCCAGCTCAGCCTTGCCGCGGGCCACCACGCCTTCGACGCCGGCTCGCAGGGCGGCGCCAACGGCGGAGGCATCGGCGTCCTCGACATCGGCCAAGGGGCCGGCCATCCGCAGGAAGAAGGTGCCGTAGAGCGGTCCCGACGCGCCGCCGACCGTGCTAACCAGGGTCATGCCCACCTTCTTCAGATAGGCGTCGATCGACGCGAACTCTCCGTCCTGCGCGACCGCGGCGACCTTCGCCATCCCGCGGGCCATGTTGGTCCCGTGGTCGCCGTCGCCGATGGCCCGGTCCAGGTCAGTCAGGTGCTCTGCGTTCTCTTTCACCACCTCCGCGTAGTCGCCGATCCACGCTTGGAACGCCGCGAGGTCGGCCATCACAGGCCCCAGCGCAGGCCGGGGGTGTTGACGGGGGCATCCCACAGACGCACCAGGTCCTCATCGGCCTTCAGCAGGGTTACCGAGCAACCGGCCATGTCCAGTGAGGTCATATAGTTTCCGACCAGCGACCGAGCCACCGGGATGCCCGAGGCCTCCAGGATCTTGGCCACTTCGTTGTACATCAGATACAACTCGATCAACGGGGTCCCGCCCATGCCGTTGACGAAGGCAATGACTGCCTCGCCTCGAGCCGCGCTGAGGTCTGCGAGCACCGGCTCGACGAGCATCGCCGCGATCTCGCGGGCCGGGGCCAGCGACACCCGCTCCCGCCCCGGCTCGCCGTGAATGCCGACGCCGATCTCCATCTCGTCCGGGCCAATATCAAAGGTCGGTTTCCCGGCCGCAGGGACGGTGCATGACGTCAGTGCCATCCCCATCGAGCGGCCCGTGCCGTTGATCCGGGTGGCCAGGTCTGCGCACTCCTGCAGCGAGGCACCCTCTTCGGCCGCGGCTCCGACGATCTTCTCCAGGAGCACGGTCACCCCGACCCCCCGGCGCCCCGCCGTGAACAGCGAGTCCTGGACGGCGACGTCGTCGTCGGTCACGACGGACTTGACCTCGGTGCCGGCGTCCTCTTCGGCCAACTCGGCAGCCATCTCGAAGTTCATCACGTCACCGGTGTAGTTCTTCACGATGTGGAGCACGCCGGCTCCCCCATCGACCGCCTTGGTCGCGGCCATCATCTGGTCCGGCACCGGGGAGGTGAACATTTCGCCGGCGCAGGCGGCGTCCAGCATTCCGGTGCCGACGAAACCGCCGTGCATCGGCTCATGACCGGAGCCACCGCCGGACACCAACCCCACTTTGCCCTGACGCGGACCGTCCTTGCGATAGACGACCTTCACGTCGTGGTCGATGCGCAGTCGGTCAGGGTGGGCGAGGGCCATTCCGCGCAGCGCGTCGTCGACCACATCGGCGGGATCGTTGATGAGTTTCTTCATGATGCCCACTCAACCACGGGCACCCGAGCCTGACTAGAGCAACCATGCTGCGAGAGAGTATGCAGAGTCCGCTGCCGCCCACATCGACCGGAAGATCCCGCCATGAACGAAACCATGCCGCCGTTCGAGGGTTTCGGCGACCAAGCCATCTCGTTCTGGTCACAGTTGGAGGCCAACAACAACCGGACCTTCTTCACCGCTCATCGCGACGTTTACGACCACCACATCCGCGAGCCCCTGGAGCGACTACTGGCCCAGGTGGGCCCGGAGTTCGGCGAGAACGGCAAGGTCTTCCGTCCCCATCGCGACGTGCGCTTCAGCAAGGACAAGTCGCCCTACAAGCTCGCCGGTGCCGCGGCGATCGGCGACGACAGCGGCTCGTGTGCGGTGTACTACGTCCAGATCGGAGCCAACGGCCTCTTCGCCGCCTCAGGTATCTACCTGATGACCCGTGACCAGCTTCAGCGCTTCTACGCCGCGATCGACGACGAAGCCAGTGGTGAGGAGCTGAAGTCGTTGGTCGCGCAGACCCGGGCGAAGGGCGCGCAGGTCGGTGGCTCGGCGTTGAAGACCGCGCCCCGCGGCTATTCGAGCGACCACCCACGGGTTGAGTTGCTGCGTCACAAAAGCCTGACGGTGGCCCGCGAGTACGACCCGGGTCACGACTGGATCTTCTCGGCCGCGGCGCTGCAGAAGGTCACGGACCTGTGGCGTGAGGCCGCTCCGATCAACGACTGGCTGGCTGCTCACGTGGGTCACCCCCGCAGCTGAGGTCCGGCGGTCTTCACACGGTCTCTGGGGCTAGAAGCCGAGCCGTTGCAGCTGCTTGGGATCGCGCTGCCAGTCCTTGGCGATCTTGACGTGAAGGTCCAAATACACGCGGTGGCCCAGCAGCTCTTCAATCGCCACCCGCGCCGTGCTGCCCACATCGCGCAGCCGCGAGCCGCCCCGGCCGATGATGATCGCCTTCTGACTGGGCCGCTCGACGAAGACGTTGACCCGCACGTCGGTCAGGGGGTCATGCTCGGGCCGATCCAGACGCGCAGTCATCTCCTCCACCACCACGGCCAAGGAGTGGGGCAGTTCGTCGCGCACTCCTTCCAACGCCGCTTCGCGGACCAGTTCGGCGATCATGACGATCTGCGGCTCGTCGGAGACCATGTCGGGGGGATACATCGCCGGCGAGACCGGCAGATACGAGGCCAACACCTCGCCGACCTCATCGACCTGCTGGTCGCGGACGGCCGAGCACGGGATGATCTCGGCCCAGTCGCCTAGCCGGTCGATGGCCATCAGGTGCTCGGCCAACCGCTGCCGGTCCACCGCATCGGCCTTGGTGGCAATGGCCACGACCGGGACCTTGCGCGCCCGCTGCAGCTCGGTCAGGTCAGTGGCGATGAACTGGTCGCCTGGTCCTGGTCGTTGATCAGCGGGCATGCAGAACCCGATCACGTCCACTCCCAACAACGTGTCCCGCACGACGTCGTTGAGGCGCTGGCCGAGCAAGGAGCGCGGTCGGTGCAGCCCCGGAGTGTCCACCAACACCAACTGAGAGTGCGCGGCGTTGCGGATGCCCCGGATGGTGTGCCGGGTGGTCTGCGGCTTGCTGGAGGTAATCGCCACCTTCTGTCCGACCAAGGCGTTGGTCAGCGTCGACTTGCCGGCGTTGGGCCGACCCACCAGCGCGGCGAAACCCGAGCGGTATGCCGACTCTGGGTCGTTCGTCTCGCTCACGAGGCACTCCTGGATCGGGGACGCCTGCGCCGGTTCTCGGTGTCGTCCTCCCGCTCCGCGGCGGCGTGCCCGGTCTCGGTGACCGGCTCCGGCTCGTCGTCGCTTCGGTCCTCCGCCGGCACCCGGGTGACCAGCACGGTGGCGACCCTGCGACGACGACCCGCCATCCGTTCGGCGGTGAGAGACAAGCCACCCACCTGCGCGGTCGATCCCACGATCGGCACCATCCCGATAGTGGCGGCGAGCAAGCCACCGACGCTGTCGACGTCCTCGATCTCGATGGTGGTGTCGAACATGTCGGCCAGATCGTCCACCGGCATCGCGGCCGGGACGCGGACCGACCCATCGTCCAGGTGAGCCACTTCGAGCACGTCACGGTCGTACTCGTCGGTAATCTCCCCGACGATCTCCTCCAGGATGTCCTCGATCGTGATCAGCCCGGCGGTGCCGCCGTACTCGTCGATCACCATCGCGAAGTGCAGCCGCTGTTGCTGCATCTCCCGCAGCAACCCGTCGACCGGTTTGCTGTCGGGCACACGGTGCACCGGACGCATCACCTCGCTGACCTTGATCGTTTCGGCTCGCACCCCTCGGGCGTTGACCTGACGGGCGACGTCCTTGAAGTACAGCAGTCCGAGCACGTCATCACTGCCGTCGCCGATCACCGGGACCCGGGAGAATCCCGAGCGCAAGAAGAGGGACATTGCCTGCCGCAACGTCTTGTCGCGGTGCGTCGTCACCATGTCGGGGCGGGGCACCATGACTTCTCGGGCCACCGTGTCGCCCAGCTCGAAGATGGAATGGATCATCTCCTGCTCACCGGCCTCGATCACCGAAGTCTCCCCGGCCAGGTCCACCAGGTCCCGCAGCTCGGCTTCGGAGGCGAACGGGCCCTCGGCATAACCCCGCCCCGGGGTGACGGCGTTGCCGAAGACGACCAAGAACTTCGCGAACGGGCCGAGCACGAGACGCAGCATGGTCACGATGGGCGCCGCCACCAGCGAGACGGTGTCGACGTGTTGGCGACCCAGCGTGCGCGGGGAGACCCCGACGAGCACGAACGAGATCAACACCATGATGGCCACGGCGATCAGCGTGGTCTGCCAGTGACTGTTGGTCTGGGTGTCGACGGCGACGGCCACCGCGACGGCAGTCAACGCCTCGGCGGTCACCCGTCCGAAGGCCGCCACCGCGAGATAGGGCGCGGGGTCGGCCACGATCCGGGCCAGGGCTTGGGACCCACGGCGGTGTTCCTCGCGCAGCTGCTCCATCCGGCTGCGCGACATGCGTTGCAGCGCGGTCTCGGCGGCCGAGAGCAGAAAGGCGATCAGCGTGGCCGCAATGGCGACCAGGATCAAAGAGGTCATTGGTGTCGCAGTCCCCGAGTCAGGCCGAGCCGAGGCGGGGGGCAGGTGCGGCCGTGGTGCTTCGACCCCGTTGGGCCAGGTAGGTCAGCAGCAAGGTGCGCTGCAGGTCGAACATCTCTTGCTCGTCCTGGGGCTCGGCGTGATCGAAGCCCAACAGGTGCAGGATGCCGTGAGTCAGCAGCAACAGCATTTCGTCGGCCACCGAGTGCCCCGCGGCGGCCGCCTGGGTGCGGGCCACGCTGGGGCACAGCACCACGTCGCCGAGCACACCGTCGGTGCTGGTGTCGTCCTCACTGCCGGGGCGCAGCTCATCCATCGGGAAGCTCATCACGTCGGTGGGCCCGGGCAGGTCCATCCATTGCGTATGCAGCGCGGCCATCGCCTCTTCGTCCAGGAGGGTGATGGCCATCTCGGCTCGGGGATGCACCTTCAGCTCACGCAGGACGTACGCCGCCAAGTCGTGCATCTCCTGCTCACTCACCACCGACGGCACGACTCCCGACTCGTTGAGGACGTCGATGCTCACTGTGCTCCTCGAGGTGCGCCGTTGCCCTGGGCGTCGAACCGGCCGTAGGCCTCGACGATCTCGCCGACCAACCGGTGCCGCACGACGTCTGCGCTGGTGAGGTGCGCGAAATGCACGTCTTCGATGTCGCCGAGGATGCCCTCCACGACGCGCAAGCCAGAGGTGGTGCCCGTCGGCAAGTCGACCTGGGTGACGTCACCGGTGACCACCATCTTCGAGCCGAAACCCAGCCGGGTCAGGAACATCTTCATCTGCTCAGCGGAGGTGTTCTGCGCCTCGTCGAGGATGATGAAGGCGTCGTTGAGGGTGCGTCCGCGCATGTAGGCCAGCGGCGCGACCTCCACCATGCCGGTGGCCATCAGGCGAGGAATCGAATCCGGATCCACCATGTCGTGCAGCGCGTCGTACAGCGGGCGCAGATAGGGATCGATCTTGTCGTTGAGCGACCCCGGCAGAAACCCCAACCGCTCCCCGGCCTCCACGGCGGGGCGCGTCAGGATGATCCGGTTGACCTCCTTGGCCTGCAACGCGGCCACGGCCTTGGCCATCGCCAGATAGGTCTTGCCGGTCCCTGCCGGCCCGATGCCGAACACCACGGTGTGCTGATCGATCGCATCCACGTAGTGCTTCTGGTTCAGCGTCCGCGGGCGGATGGTCTTGCCGCGGCTGCTGACGATGTTCATGGTCAACACGTCGGCCGGGCGTTCTGCGGTCTGCTGGCGGAGCATGGCGATCGACCGCTCGACCGCCTCGCGGTTCAGCGGATGTCCCTTGCCCACGATGTCGAGCAACTCATCGATCAGCCGCTCGACGAGGGCGAGGTCGGGCGAAGGACCTTTCAGCCGGAACTCGTTGCCCCGGACGTGGATGTCGACCTCGGAGAAACTGCGCTCGATGGTGCGCAGCACCTCGTCGCGAGGGCCGAGCAGCGAGACCATCGCGACCTCGGCGGGGATCTGTACGGTGTGCGTGGGAGCATCTGGCTCGGGGGCCGCCGGGGAAGTCATCGTCATGAGAGCCCCCAGCCTACCTTTCCCGTGCTCAGTCCTCATTCAGGAGCGGCCCCAGCGGCTGTCCACCCATCACGTGAAGGTGCAGATGCGCGACTTCCTGGCCGGCGTCTGCTCCCACGTTGGTCAGCACGCGATAGCCACTGTCCTCGATGCCTTGCGAACGGGCCACGTCACCAACCACGGCCCACAGGTCCGCCACCCCCTGAGCGTCGACAGCCGCCATGTCCGCCAGGCTCTCGTGGTGGTCTTTCGGCACCACGAGGACGTGCACAGCGGCAGCTGGTTTGCTATCGCGGAAGGCGACCGCCGTCTCGCCCTGATGGACGATCTCAGCAGGGATCTCCCCGACAGCAATCTTGCAGAAGATGCAGTTGCTCATGACGTCACTGTAGGCGTAACCGGGTCGCGCCACTCCCGGTGCTGCATGTTCGCTCGGGTGCTGCTCGATCGTGCAGCACTCCGCGGAGGAACGTGCTCACGACGCGGCGCTCACGCGGCCGGTGCGACGTCATTGCCTCTCCCCTGATGCGGTGTCAGCTCCGCCAGCGGCGCAGGGAGCTCAGGACGGCGATCGCGGCCGAACCTGCCGTGGATGTGCGCAGCACGGTGGACCCCAGACGCACGGCACGGGCCCCGGCCTGGACAAAGGCCTCGAGTTCTTCGTCGCTCACCCCACCTTCGGGCCCCACGATCAGGAGCACTTCCCCCTCGACGGGCAACTCCTGCGGCGTCATCCCCGACAAGGGCTGGGTGGCGCTTTCGTGCAACAGCAGCGACACATCGGCGGCCATGATCCGTCGCACGACGGCCGATCGGTCGGTCACGGCGCCCAGCCCCGGGACGCGTGAGCGTCGCGCTTGCTTGGTCGCGGCGATCAGCGTGTTGTGCCATTTGCGCTGTGCCTTCTCGGCGCGGTCGCCGCGCCACCGGACGACACTGCGCTCGGCCTCCCAGGGCACCACCTCATCGACCCCCAGCTCGGTGCCGACTTCGATGGCCAGCAGGTCCCGGTCCCCCTTGGCCAGCGCCTGGATCAGCGTGAACCGTGGCTGGGGAACCGGCTCCATCTCGACCGACTCCACCCTCGCCGACAACGACCCCTTGCCCACCTCGGCGACCCGGCAGTGCGCCAACGCCCCGGAGCCGTCCGCGAGCAGGATCGGCTGACCGGGCCGCATACGGGACACGTTCACCGCATGGTGGCCCTCGGACCCTCCCAGGTCCACGCCGTCACCGACCTCGACCCCCACCAGGGCGCCGTCATCCAGTAGGAAGAGCGGGGCGCTCACCGCCCGGAGAAGGCTTCGCGGAACTTGCCGAAGATGCCGCCGTGCGAAGGGGCCATCTGACCCTGCGGACGCGACTCACCGCGGGACTCCGCGAAGTCCGCCAGCAACTGACGCTGCAGATCGGTCAACCTCGTCGGCACCTTGATGTCCAGATGCACGATCAGGTCGCCGCGACCAGTGCCGCGCAGGTGGGTGACACCGTATCCACCGAGGGTGACCGTGTCTTGCGGCTGCGCACCCGGCTTCAGGTCGACCTCCGTGGGTCCGTCCAGGGTGTGCACCGTCAGCGTCGCCCCCAGGGCGGCGGCCGTCATCGGCACCTCGATCGAGCAGTGCAGGTCATCGCCGCGGCGACGGAAGGTGTCGTGGTGCTTGACCGCGATCTCGACGTACAGGTCGCCGGCCTCCCCACCCGAGGGACCCACCTCGCCTTCGCCGGTCATCCGGATCCGAGTGCCGCTGTCGACCCCGCCCGGGACTTTGATCATCAGGTCGCGGCGGGTGCGCACGCGTCCCTCGCCGGAGCAGTCGAAACATGGGTTCTCGATGACCTCGCCGTATCCGCGACACGCACTGCACGGACGCGACGTCATGACCTGACCGAGGAACGAGCGCTGCACCTGCTGCACCTCACCACGTCCGGAGCACACCGAGCAGGTGCGGTGACCCGAACCGGGCTGAGCGCCGGAGCCCGTGCAGGTCGTGCAGGTCACGGCGGTGTCGACGGTCAGCGTTTCTTCGCCCCCGAAGACTGCGACGCCGAGGTCGATATCCAGCTGGATCAGCGCATCCTGACCACGCTGGGTCCGCGAGCGCGGTCCACGCCCTCCGGCCGCCGTCCCCCCGAAGAACGCGTCCATGATGTCGGTGAAGGTGAAGCCCTGCCCGAATCCGTTGGTCGCCCCGCCATACGGGTCCTGACCTCGGTCGTATGAGCCGCGCTTGGCCTGGTCGGACAACACGTCGTAGGCCTGGGAGACGCGTTTGAACTCCGATTCCGCCTCCGGGCCGGGATTGACGTCCGGGTGGAGCTTGCGGGCCTTCTTGCGGTAAGCGCGCTTAATGTCCTCGGCGCTGGAGTCGCGCTCGACACCCAAGTCGGCGTAGTAGTCGTTCACTCTTCAGTCCTTGTCATCGTGCTCTGCGTCGTCGAGTTGTGCGTTCGGTCAAACATGCCAGTCTGCGGAGACCTACGTCTCCAGGATGGTCGAGACGTAGTGCGCCACTGCACGCACCGAGGCCATGGCCATCGGATAGTCCATCCGGGTCGGGCCCACCACACCCAATCCCCCAGCGGGACCGTATGTGGTGGTGACCACAGAGGTGGTCCGCAAACCCTCAAACGGATTCTCGGCACCAATGCTGACAGCCACGGCGTCGCCGTCCAGCGATGCCCTACTCCCCATCAACTTCAAAAGCACCACATGTTCTTCCAATGCCTGCAAAACTTCTCCCAACGACGTCGGGAAGTCGTTGCCACCCCGAGCCAGATTCGCGGTGCCGGCCATCACCAGACGCTCCTCGGTCTGCTCGGCCAGCGCGGCCTGAAGCGTGGCGACGACCGCGTGGGCCATCTCTCGATCCCCCTCCTCGACCTCGGCCAAGGCCAGCGAGAGAAGCGCAGGGGCCGCGGTCAACGCCTGTCCGACCGCGGTGCGGTTCACCAAGGCCCGCAGGTGAGCGATGGCCTCGTGCCGATCGCTGACGTCGTGCCTGACGTCGATCACCCGCTGCTCGACCCGGCCGGTGTTGACGATCAGCACCACCATCAGCCGCGAGCCCCCGATCGGCACCAGCTCGATGTGCCGCACGCTGGACTGGCTCAACGACGGATACTGCATGACGGCGACCTGGTTGGTCAGGGAGGCGAGCAAGCGCACGGTGCGGCCGACGATGTCGTCGAGGTCCACGGCGCCCTCGAGGAACCGGCGGATCGCGACCTTCTCCGCCCCGCTCAACGGCTTGATGCTGGACAACCGGTCGACGAAGAGCCGATACCCCGCGTCCGTGGGCACCCGGCCCGCACTCGTATGCGGCGCGGTGATCAGGCCCTCGTCCTCCAGCGCTGCCATGTCGTTGCGCACCGTCGCCGCCGAGACCCCGAGGGAGTGACGCTCCAATAGCGCGCGTGAGCCGACCGGCTCGCTGGTCCGGACGTAGTCCTGCACGATGGCGCGAAGCACATCGAGTTTGCGGTCATCGCTCATGGGGTTCACCTCCGTCTGGCTGGATCGGCCTGGGCTTCGCTCTTCACGTCGAGCGGTCGAGCCTGGCACTCAAGTCACCGGAGTGCCAAGTCTACGCGCTTGCCCGCGGCCCCCAGGCGCCGGACGAAGGCGGGGGTCCAGGCGCGGCAACCCGCGCCTGGGCTTCGGAGTTGAGAGACTGCGCCGGTGAACGATCGATACGGGAGCGATGTGTTGGCCGGCGACTGGAAGGTGCCGCCGCGGGGACGATCGGCCCACCTGGTGGCTGATCGTGGACTCGTGGTCGAGGATGTCGAGACCGGCTGGTGTGGTGCCGTGGTCCGCGTCGAGAAAGCTGGAGGTATGCAGGTCGTCCACCTGGAGGACCGGCGTGGCAAGACTCGTGGCTTCCCACTCGGCCCGGGCTTCTTGGTCGACGGCTCCCCCGTGGTGCTGACTCCCCCGCAGGCCGACAACGCCGCTGCCCTGGCCCGAGCCCGCCAGGCTGCTTCTCGCACCGCCAGCGGTTCCCGGTCGGTCGCCGCCGCTCCAGCTCGGGTGGCCAGCGCCTCCCGGATCTTCGTCGAGGGCAAACACGACGCCGAACTCGTGGAAAAGGTCTGGGGCGACGACCTGCGGATCGAAGGCGTGGTGGTCGAGGCGTTGGACGGGGTCGACGACCTGTCGGCGGTGATCCGCGACTTCGCGCCCTCGGCGGAACGGCGGATGGGGGTCCTGGTCGACCATCTCGTGCCCGGGACAAAGGAGTCGCGCATTGTCGAGGCCGCCATGGGCCTGCCCCAGTCGAGGTGGGTCAGGGTGCTCGGACACCCCTACGTCGACGTGTGGCAGTCAGTGCGCCCGGCGCGGTTGGGCTTGCAGGCGTGGCCGGTCATCGAGCGCGGACGGTCCTGGAAACATGCCGTGCTCGCCGAGCTGGGCTGGCCGCATACCACCCAAAAAGACGTAGCGTTGGGATGGCGTCGCATCCTGGGCGCCGTGCGTTCGTATCAGGATGTGGAACCAACGCTCCTCGCTAGCGTCGAAGAACTGATCGACTTCGTCACCGTGCCCCCCACAGAATCGAGCCAACGATGAGCACCAACCCACCTCCCCCACCCCCGCCGGATCCAGCGGATCCGGCGCCTACCTCGGAGCCTCAGCAGCCCGACCCGAACCCGAGGCCGCCGACGCAGGAGTGGCAGTCCGGTACCGCGCAGTACGCGGCACCCGCCGCAGGCAGCGGTACCCGCCTGAGCGAGTCGGAGGAGAAGACCTGGTCGATTTTGGCCCACCTCTCCGCACCGGTCGCAGCCCTGGTCAGTGTCGGCATGCTCAACTTCGTCGGTCCGTTGATCATCTGGGCGATCTACAAGGACCGTAGCCAGCGGGTCCGTCACGCCGCCGCAGGCGCCTTCAACTTCAACCTGTCCCTATGGATCCTGTATGCCGTGCTGGTGGTGGCCTCGATCCTGTCGTTGGGTCTGTTGTTGATCGTGACCATCCCGATCGGCATCGTGGTCTGGATCGCCTCGATGGTGTTGCACATCATGGCGGCCATCAAGGCGAGCAACGGCGAGGTCTACACCTACCCCGCTCAACTGCCTGTCCTGAAGTAGCCCGAGCCCCGCGTGGACCACACCGAGATCCGGAAACTCGCCGACCTCGAAGACGATCACTGGTGGTATCGCGAACGACGCGTCCTGTTGGCCCGTGACATCGCCGAGCTGCCCACCGGGACAGCCCTGGACATCGGCGCCGCGGGGGGCGGCAACACCCGCGTGCTGCGCGAGGCGGGCTGGCAGGCGATAGCGCTGGAGTACGGGGAGGCCGGCGCCGAGATCGCCCGTGGGCGCGGGCTGCCCGTCATCCGCGCCGACGCCACGGCTCTTCCCTGCGCTCCTGCGAGCATGGACGCGGTCGTGGCCTTAGACGTGCTCGAACACCTGGCGGACGACGATGCGGCCGTGCGCGAGATCCACCGGGTCCTGCGCCCGGGCGGCCTCGCGCTGATCGCGGTGCCAGCCGACCCGCGACTGTGGAGCGCGCACGACGAGGCCGTGGGGCATGTGCGCCGATACACCCGCCCCGAGCTGGTCGACCTGTTCGTGCGCAACGGTTTCACGGTCGAGTCGACGCGATCGTGGAACGTCCTGTTGCGGCCGGTGGTGGCGCTGCGCCGACGTTCCAGCGCCGGCAGTGATCTGGAGCAGATGAACCCGGTCGTGAACCGGGCCCTGAGGGCCGTTGTCGCCCTCGAGCGAGTGCTGCCCGTGGGCCGGTGGCCGGGGGTGTCCCTGCGACTGCGAGCTCGAGCCCGGTAGCCCTCGGTCCTCAACTCAGTACGGTGTGCACGACCGTGTCGGCCAGAAGCCGCCCGCGGCGAGTCAACACCGCACGACCCTTGATGGCCCAGCCGCCATCGAGCAAGCCGCTGGCGATCAGGCCGCCAACCGCCCGGCGACCGGAGGCATCGAGCACGTCCAGGCTCAGTCCGTCGGCTAACCGGATGCCCAGCAGCACCCGCTCATCGTGTTGCTGCTCGGCCGTCAGGATCTCGCGCGCATGCGCCGGACTCACGCCCGCATGCAGGCGATCGGCATACGCCGCCGGATGTTTGACGTTCCACCAGCGCGTCCCACCGACGTGGCTGTGAGCGCCGGGGCCGATCCCCCACCAGTTGTCGCCGCGCCAGTACGACAGGTTGTGCCGGCACCGGCGATCGGGTGAGCGGGCCCAGTTGGAGATCTCATACCACCCGAGCCCGGCGGAATGCAGCAGCCCGTCGACCAGTTCGTACTTGTCGGCCTCGTCGTCGTCGCTGGGCATGGCCAGCGTGCCCCGGCGCACCGCTGCACCCATGGCCGTGCCGGGTTCGATGGTGAGGGCATACGCGGAGATGTGGTCGGGTTCCAGGTCCGCAGCGTGCTCAACGCTGACCCGCCAGTCGTCCAGCGATTCCCCCGGGGTTCCGTAGATCAGGTCCAGACTGACCTGCATACCCGCTGCCCTCGCCGCGGCCACCGCGGTGCCCACGTTGCCCGGTTGGTGGGTGCGATCCAGGGTCGCCAACACGTGCGGCACCGCTGACTGCATCCCGATGCTGACCCGCGTGAAGCCTGCCGCGGCGAGGTCGTCAGCGACCTGAGGCGAGAGGGTGTCCGGGTTGGCTTCGGTGGTGACCTCAGCCTCGGTCGACAGGCCCCACCGCTGTCGTATGCCGTTGAGCATCCGGGCCAGATCCCGCGCCGGCAGCAGGGTCGGGGTTCCGCCGCCGACAAACACCGTGGAGACCTCGGGCATGGCGGCGCCCCCGTGGGCGGCCAGCACGCCTGCCGCCAGGTCCATTTCGCTCAGCGCTGCCCCGGCGAAGCTGTCCGCACTGGCGCCGTGCGGGCCTAGCTCCAACGCGGTGTAGGTGTTGAAGTCGCAGTAGCCACAGCGGACCCGGCAGAACGGAACGTGCACGTAGACGCCGAACGCTCGATGGGCCAGCGAAGCGAGGCTGGGCGGCGGGAGCGACCCGTCCGGCGGGGCAGGCTCCCCCGGCGGCAAGACGGGCGGCATACCTCCGATTGTCCCTGAGGTCTGGACACGCATCGTTCACCCCGGCCCACTATCGTCGCAATGTGGCCCAGCAACAGGAACTGCGTGAATACATCGACCAGCTGCGCACCGAGGGTTACACCGTGCGCGATGATCACGGCTCTGACCCCGATCTGATCGCACCAGACGGCAGCGCGGTCGACACGTGGCGAGAGGACTTCCCCTACGACTCGCGGATGACACGCGAGTACTACGCCGTGGAAAAGTATCTGCTTCAGGTGGAGCTGCTGAAGTTTCAGGCGTGGGCACGAGAGACTCAGACCCGCCACGTGGTCATCTTCGAGGGTCGCGACGCGGCCGGCAAGGGTGGCTCGATCAAGCGCTTCATGGAGCACCTCAACCCTCGCGGTTCACGAGTCGTGGCGCTGACCAAGCCCACCGAGACCGAACTGGGTCAGTGGTACTTCCAGCGCTACGTCACGCAGCTGCCGAGCAGTGGTGAGATCGTGCTGTTCGACCGCTCGTGGTACAACCGGGCGGGCGTCGAGCGGGTCATGGGCTTCTGCGACGACGAGCAGTACGAGATGTTCATGCACCAGGTCCCGACCTTCGAGAGGATGCTGGTCGATGCGGGCATGTCGCTCACGAAGCTGTGGTTCTCGGTGACCCAGAACGAGCAGCGAACGCGGTTCGCGATCCGCCAGCTCGACCCCGTCCGCCAATGGAAACTCTCGCCGATGGACCTGGAGTCCCTCGATCGTTGGGACGCCTACACCGAAGCCAAGGAGGCGATGTTCCGGCGGACCGACTCCGACCACGCGCCGTGGAGGACGATCAAGTCCAACGACAAGAAGCGGGCCCGGGTCAGCGCCATGCGCACGTTCTTGAGCCAGTTCGACTACACCGACAAGGACGAAGAGATCGTGCAGCAACCCGATCCCGCCATCGTCAAGCGCGGGCGCGACACCACCGGCGACTGACGGCATACCTCCGGCCGGACAGGATGGTCGCCTCGCCGAGTCGGGCAGATGATGCCGAATGTCACCGTACGCAACACCCCGCGGTCTGACACGGCCATGACCGCGGCCAGAGTGTCAGGGTGCCTGGCGCCCCGGGAAATGTCGTCGCCATTCGTCGCTCTGAGCCGGCAGCGTCATGCCACAGGTCTGCATGGCAGCCCGTATCCGTTGCAGAGTCTGGACGGGTGAGGAGTAGATATCCCCCGAGAGCAGCACGACGAGGCGCCACCCCACTGCGTCGAGCTCCTTTCCATCGGGGAGTCGACACCCACCCGCACGTATGCTGCAGCGCGGCGGGCCCGGCGAACGCCCCTACCGGTCTCGGTCCGGGCCGCCTGCATCAGCTCGTCCGGTGTCGTGACGCCGGCCTTGACCAGCGAGTCTCCGAGGATCACCAGGTCGATGAGCTCGAGGTTGCGGCCAAGGTCGACACATGCGCACCGTGACACTCGGCACCGTCTGCACGGCCCACACCCGTGATCTTCGTGCGCACCGTGACACTCGGCACCGTGTGCACGCATGGCGAGGTGCGCGGCCGAGACGGCTGGTCGGGGACGTCTCTTGACGATCGCCTACCTCTATGGTTCTCTAGTCATGTAATGAACCATAGAAGGAGAGGATGTTGTGTTCGACGGGCGCGAACCGATCTACCGGCAGATCGCCGAGGCGATCCGCGGGGAGATCCTTTCCGGGGCTCTCGCCGAGGGTGACCAAGTGATGTCGACCACGCAGTATGCGACGACATACCGAATCAATCCGGCCACCGCCGCCAAGGCCTTCGCCGAGCTGGTGGCCGAAGGCGTTCTGCACAAGCAACGCGGCCTGGGCATGTTCGTCCGCGACGGAGCCCCTGAGCAGCTGCGAGCCCGCCGCCGGGAGTCATTCTTTGCCGAGCGGCTCGACCCGGTGCTGCGCGACGCCGAGCTGCTCGGGATCAGCCGTGAGGACCTCTCCCACTACCTGCGCGCAACCGCGACCACCGGCCTCAGCCACCACCACGAGGAGTCACCATGACCGGATACGCCGTCACGACCGCGGACCTGTCCGTGCGCTACGGGTCCACGGAAGCACTGAGCGCAGTGAATCTCGACTTCGCGCCCAACCGCATCCACGGACTGCTGGGCCGCAACGGCACCGGCAAGACCACCCTGCTGTCGGTCCTCGCCTCACTCAGACGACCGCATACGGGATCCGTGCTCATCGATGGTCATGATCCGTTCGAGAACGAGCCACTGATGGAGGCCGTCTGCCTGATTCGCGAGAGTGGCGACGTTCTGCCTGACAGGTCCGCCAAGGCCACCCTCGACTTCGTCGAGCAGGCGCGGCCCACGTTCGACCGCCCGTATGCCGATCGGCTGGTGAAGCGTTTCGGGCTCAACCCGAAGGTCAAGCCGGCCTCCATGTCCCGGGGACAGCGCTCGGCGTTCGGTGCCGCGATCGGGCTGGCGTCGCGAGCTCGGCTGACGATGTTCGACGAAGTGCATCTGGGCATGGACGCGCCGACCCGTCAGCAGTTCTACGACGCGTTGATCGCCGACTTCGCCGAGCACCCGCGCACCGTGATCCTCTCCAGCCACCTGATCAGCGAGGTCGAGCCACTGCTGGAGACCGTGACCATCCTGGTCGGTGGCACCGTCCTGCTCAGCGAAGAAGCCGACGACCTCCGCCGCCACGGGGTGACGTTGACGGGTCCGGCTGCCGCGATCGACAAGGCGGCAACGGGCCAAACCGTGGTCGGCGTGCGCGACCTCGGTCCGACGCGACAGGTCACGCTCTTCGGCGCACTCGATCCGCAGGCGCTTCAGGAAGCCGAGCGGTCCAGCGTGCAGGTCGGCCCCGTGCCCCTGCAAGAACTCTTCATCCACCTCACCGAAAGCCAGGAGTCGTGATGACCTCCACCACTGAGTCGACGATCAACGCCGCGCAACACGGTTCCCAGTGGCGACGCTCCACGCGGATCCTGCTGCGCGTCAGCCTGGAGCGCGCCGCGTGGTTCTGGGCGCTCGCTGTCGTCGTGATCGCGGCGGTTCTGTTCACCATCAGTAGGGCGATCGACCCACAGATGTCGGCGGTCCAGTTCGCCTACCACGGAACGCTCTGGTATCAGTTCGCGATGATGATTGCGGTGTTCATCGGCTACGCGGGAGCACACGTCGCCAACGGCATGACCCGTCGCTCGTTCACCCTGGGCAGCCTCATCACCGCAGCCGTCACCGCAGCGGTGAACGCCGCGGTGATCACGGTGTTGTTGGTCCTGGAGCAGTGGATCTACGCCCAGTCCGGCTGGTATCACGGTCGGAGCAACATCGACGCCGAGGTGCTGACGAACGGCCTGTGGCCCTACGTCTGGGGTGGGGTCGTGATCTTCGTCGCCGGCAACCTCAGTGGTCTTCTCGTCGCCGCAACGTACTACCGGGTCGGCGGGTGGTGGGGCACGCTGTGCCTACCCCTGACGCTCGCGCCGCTGCTGCTGGTCTCGGTCTTCGCCCTGGATCACGAGGTGCAGTGGACACCCTGGGACCTGACCACCGATGTCCTCGGCACAGGGCGGGTGGTGCTGGCCATAGTGGTGATCGCCGTCGGAGCACTCGCGTACTCCCTGATGGTTCGGCGCATACCCATCGCGACGCACCCGTCGTAGCCTCAGGTGCATCCCGTGACACTCGGCACCGTCTGCACGGACTACACCCGGTTTTGCGGTGCATACCGTGACACTCGGCATCGTTAGCACGCACGGTCTGGTGCGCCACGGGGGCCGAGCGGACAGCGGCTGGGGTCAGTGACGGAGATAGTTGAGGTCGGCGATGGATCGACCGACCTCGAGTCCTTTGCGTTCAAAACGCGTCATCGGCCGCAGCGGAGCCTGATCGGTCGAGAGCAACGCAAAGCGATCATCGGCATCGAGCAGCGTGCGCATCGCCTTCCCGTAGGCGGCCCAGTCCGTCGCGAGGCGCCATACCCCGTTCGGCTGCAGGGCTGCCACCACGCTCGAGGCCAACCCCGGGTTCACCAAGCGGCGTCGTTCATGGCGCCGCTTGGGCCACGGATCGGGAAAAAAAGTCCAGACCTCACGAGCGCACTGAGCCGGCACCATCGTCGCCATCGCCAACGCCGCGTCGGCCTCGACGAACCGAATATTCGGCAACGGATCCGCCCGCATCCGGGCAAGGGTCTGGCCGATCCCCGGACGCCACACCTCGATCGCCAGGAAGTTCCACTCCGGTGCAGCTGCGGCCCCCGCCCGCAGGGCATCGCCTGATCCGGGACCGATCTCGATCACGAGCGGCGCGTCGCGCCCGAAGGCCTGGGCCACGTCCAACTGGTATGCCGTATCGACCGTCGTGTCATCACCGTCGCGGGCCCGAGGAACCGGGATGACGTAGTGGGGCGCCATCGTCTCGTATGCCGACTGGTGCCCCGGGGGCATCCGTGACCCTCGACGGGTAAAGGAGCGCACTCGAGCGGTGTGCGACATCGGGGCCACATCCGCTGACCTCGAGGCAGGCGACGACACAGGCGGGCCCGGCGCCGTGTCCCGTGCCGCGCCCGAGGAGCCAACCGGGCCACCCGCCACGGTCATCTCGCCGGGAGCATCCGCGTTCACTTCTTGGCCTTCTCGACCGCCGAACTGTCCTGCGACAACGCCGCGATGAAAGCTTCTTGCGGGACTTCGACGGTGCCGACCATCTTCATCCGCTTCTTGCCTTCCTTCTGCTTTTCCAGCAGTTTGCGCTTGCGGCTGATGTCACCGCCGTAGCACTTAGCCGTTACGTCTTTGCGGATGGCGCGGATGGATTCGCGAGCGATGACGCGGGAGCCGATGGCCGCCTGAATAGGCACCTCGAACTGCTGCCGGTTGATGAGCTCCTTGAGCTTGCCAACCATCATCACTCCGTAGGCGTAGGCCTTGTCCTTATGCACGATCGAGCTGAACGCATCGACCTGCTCCCCCTGCAGCAGGATGTCCACCTTGACCAGGTCGGCGCTCTGCTCGCCGTCGGGCTCGTACTCGAAGGAGGCATAGCCGCGGGTCCGCGACTTCAGCGCGTCAAAGAAATCGAAGACGATCTCGGCCAGCGGCAGGGTGTAGCGCATCTCCACCCGTTCCGGGGACAGATAGTCCATCCCGCGCAGCGAACCACGACGGGTCTGACACAACTCCATCACCGATCCGATGTAGTCACTGGGCGTCAAGATCGTGGCACGCACCACGGGCTCGGTGACTTCACCAATCTTGCCCGAGGGGAACTCACTCGGATTGGTGACGTGGATCCTCGAGCCGTCGTCCAAGGTGACGAGGTATTCGACGTTGGGCAGCGTGGAGATGAGGTCCAGGTTGGACTCGCGTTCCAGCCGCTCGCGGATGATCTCCAGATGCAACATCCCGAGGAAGCCGACACGGAAACCGAAACCCAACGCCACAGACGTCTCCGGCTCGTAGACCAGTGCCGCGTCGTTCAGCTTGAGCTTGTCCAAGGCATCACGCAGCGTCGGATAGTCCGATCCGTCAATGGGATACAGCCCCGAAAAGACCATCGGGCGAGGATCCTTGTAACCGCCGAGGGCCTGCGTGGCCATGTTGGCGGCTCCGGTCACGGTGTCGCCCACCTTGGACTGCCGCACATCCTTCACACCGGTGATGAGATAGCCCACCTCGCCGACCCCGAGCCCCTTGGACTTCACCGGCTCCGGTGAGATGACGCCGATCTCCAACAGCTCGTGGGTGGCCTTGGTCGACATCATCGCGATCTTCTCTCGCGGCGAGAGGTTGCCGTCGATGACCCGGACGTAGGTGACCACGCCGCGGTAGGTGTCGTAGACGGAGTCGAAGATCATCGCCCGAGGCGGCGCGTCGGCGTCGCCGACCGGCGGTGGCAGGTCGCGCACGATCCGGTCCAACAGCTCGGTCACGCCTTGGCCGGTCTTGCCCGAGACCTGCATGACGTCGTCCACGTCGCAGCCGATCAGATGAGCAAGCTCCTCGGCATACTTCTCCGGCTGGGCCGACGGCAGGTCGATCTTGTTGAGCACCGGGATGATCGACAGTTCGTTTTCCATCGCCAGATACAGGTTGGCCAGGGTCTGCGCTTCGATCCCCTGTGCGGCATCCACCAGCAGCACGGCCCCCTCACACGCGGCCAACGAGCGGGACACCTCGTAGGTGAAGTCGACGTGACCCGGGGTGTCGATCATGTTCAGCACGTATGCCGTTTCGCCGGCGATGCTTCCGGCGCCTCGCAGAGCCTGCGCCGGGGTGTGCGAACGCGTGGGGTCGGACACCGCCCAGGGCATCCGCACGGCCTGGCTCTTAATCGTGATCCCGCGCTCACGCTCGATGTCCATCCGGTCCAGGTACTGCGCGCGCATGGCTCGCTCGTCGACGACCCCGGTGATCTGCAGCATCCGGTCGGCCAGCGTGGACTTGCCGTGGTCGATGTGCGCGATGATGCAGAAGTTGCGGATGATCTCGGGCGGGGTGGCCGCTGGTTGCGGGGCGAGGCGAGCAATAGGTGACACGCGGTCAGGACCTCGTCAGGCTGGAGGGAACGGTGGGTGAGTCTCAAAGTCTCCCACGAGCAGGCTCACGGAGACGCATCCTGCCGTCCGTGCCAGTGCGGGGTCTCGCTCTCCTGGTCGAACCAGCGAGCGACCACGACGTCGGTCGAGGAGTGCGCCAGGATCGAGATCACGATGGTCAACGCCACCAGGTGATAGATCTCGTCGGCGGCGACCAACGGGCTGTTCAACACGATCAGGCCGTAGACCACGGAGGCGAAGCCTTTGGGCCCGAACCACATCGCGGCTGCCTGCTCCCGCACACTCAGACCCGTGCCCAAGAAGCACGGAGCCAGGGCCAAGGGCCTGGCGATCACGAGCGCCAACACGGCAAACACCCACCCGGTCCACGGGATCTCGGCGAGGAACTGCACCGAGATGAGCGCTCCGAAGACCAGCAGCGCAAAGAGCTTCAGCAGCTCGGCCAGCAGCTCACCGAACAGCTCGAAGGATTCCCGTTGGCCGGGCCCGATGGTGGCCACGGTGATGCCGGCCGCAAACGCAGCCAGAAACAGGTTGCCGTGGAGCGCCTCACTCATCGCATAGACCACCAGACCGATGGCGAATCCGTTCAGCGGCGCGTAGATGGCCGAGGCCGAAAAGAGGGGCAACCCCTCGAGCCTGATGGCCAGCCACGGCACGACGACACCGATGACCAGGCCCACCAGGATCTCGGTGCCCAGCTCGTCCAGGTGCAGGTCCCCCGAGCCTTCGGCCGTGGCCAGCAGGATCAGCACGAACGGCAACGCCAACCCGTCGTTGACCCCGGATTCGACGTTGAGTAGGTGGCGCAACCGACCGGGCACCTTGTCGTTGCCGACCAGCGCGGAGGCAAACACGGGGTCGGTGGGGGCCAAGATGGCCCCGATGAGCAGGGCCTCCGGCCAGGCAAGTCCAGCTACGAAGTGCGCCAATCCTGCCGTCAGCAGCAACGTCAACGGCAGTCCAAAGGCCAGCGCCCTACCGGGTAGCCGCCAGGCCGAGCGCAGATCCTTCCAGCCGACCTTCATGCCGTCGGTGAATAGCACCGCAAACAGAGCCAGCTCCGCGCCCAGAGAGACCACTTCGTCGCCGGGAGCCAGATCCACCCACCCGAGCACGCCTTGTCCGGCGACGAAGCCGGCCACAAGGAAGATGACGGCCGTAGACATGATCGTGCGGTTGGCCTGGGCCGAGAGCAGCACGGCCGCGAGCAGCACCACGGCGAAGGTCAGAGTCAGCGTCACCGGCCCAGCATGACGGACAGCTCACCGGCCGACGAACGCAACCGCGTGTCTCCCGGAGCAGGCTTCCCCGATCCACTCCAGCAGCGGGCAGGCGCAGCTCCCGGGACGGGTCGAGACGCATTGCGTGTGCAGGTCGCGGCGAGTGCCATCGGCATCTGCGCAGGCCTGCGGGCATTGTCATCGTGCTTTGCTCGGTGTCAAGGTGTGCCATGGCCAACCGCGCACTGTCCACCGCACTCTCGCTTGCTCGCAGCGTGATCCGTGAGATCGCCACCACCCAGCAACGGTCCCGGCGCAGCGCTTCCCGGCGCCGCAATCCACGGGGAGAGCGTCCCCGTTCGGGTCATGACGGCGCCGGGCACGGTAGTCGGGGGTATGCGGGCGACTACCGTGGCAGCCCGCCGATGACGTATGCGCCTATCGCTGATGACCTGCCGGACCCGGGTGAGGTGGTCTGGACGTGGGTCCCCTACGAGGAGGATCACGGCCAGGGCAAAGACCGACCGGTCCTGGTCATCGGGCGCAGCGAGGGCCTGCTGCTGGCCTTGCAGTTGACCAGCCAGGACCACGACCGGGACGCCGAGGACGAGGCCCGTTACGGTCGCTATTGGATCGATGTCGGTGCCGGCGAGTGGGATCGAGAGCGACGGCCCAGTGAAGCGAGGGTGGATCGAGTTCTGCAGCTGGATCCCGGCGCGGTCCGACGTATCGGCGCCGTCTTGCCGGAGCCGGTCTTCGCCCGGGTGGCCGAGGAGGTCAGACGCCGATCAGGCCGCTGACGCACCGAAGCGCCCACCCACGAGTCCGTTGCAGGATCCGCAGATGGGCGCTTCTGAGCTATTCAGGTGCCGCGCTGGGGCGGCGGCGAATCACTCGCTCGGGGGCGTGAGCACCGCGTCGATGAGGTAGACGGTGGCGTTCTCGGTCTGGACTCCACCGCAGATGACGTTGGCGTCGTTGACCTTGAGCTCGTCGCCGGAACCGGTGACCTCAACGTCGCCGCCCTGAACGGTCGTCTGGGTGCCAACGACCTCCTCGGGGGTCAGCTGGCCGGGAACGACGTGGTACGTCAGGATCGTGGTCAGCAGGTCAGCGTCGGTCTGCAGGCTGGACATCGTGTCCGAGTCGACGGCGGCGAAGGCCTCGTCGACCGGGGCGAAGACGGTGAACTCGTCGCCGTTAAGGGTGTCCACCAGGTTGACGTCGGGGTTGACCTCGCCGGAAACGGCAGCGGTCAGGGTGGTCAGGAGCGGGTTGTTGCTCGCGGCCACGGCCACCGGGTCCTGAGCCATACCAGCCACGGAACCGTCACCATCGGGGACGGCGGCGGCGTAGTCGGCGCAACCGGCGCCAACCAAGTTAGCGGCCGGGTCCATGGCGCCGGACTCCGCCGCCATGTCGCCGGACTCCTCGGCCATGTCGCCGGTCTCCATCGCCATGTCCTCGGACTCCGTTGCCATGTCCTCGGTGGTGCTCTCCTCCGGGGCGGCGTTGCCGTCGTCGGCCGGGGCGGCCTCTTCATCGCTTCCGCACGCTGACACTGTCAGCACGGAGGCCATGGCCACGGTGAGGAACATCTTCTGAACGCGCATGGTAGTGCCTTTCTATTGGGGGGTAGTGGAGCCGGATTGACTCAACTGACGGTCACCGTCACGTTGTGCCACCCGGTCGATCCGTCGGGAGCAATGGGCTCCCGGTCGGACGTTTGTGTGGTGCCCGTGCTGTCGGTCGCACGAACTTCAATGCGCTGCGAACCAGCCTCTGCAGGCCAGGTCCAGCGCCAGGGCCTCCAGGTGTCGACGTTATCCACCTGGGCGAGCTCTGCTTCGTTCCATTCGCCGTCACCGACGCGTACTTCAACCTTATCAATGCCGCGATCCTGTGCCCAGGCGACTCCGGCAACGGTCACGTTGCCCGCCTCTAGCTGGGCGAAAGACGCTGGCACATCGATCCGCGACGACACCTTGATCGGTGCCTGAGCGGAGTAGCCGCGTTCGGTCCAGTAAGCCGAGAAGTCCTCGAAACGGGTCACTTCCAGGTCCACTAGCCACTTGGTGGCCGACACGTAACCGTAGAGACCGGGGGTGACCATTCGGACGGGGAAGCCGTGCTCCAAGGGGAGCGGCTCACCGTTCATCCCGATCGCCACCAGTGCGTCGCGCTCGTCGGTCAGCACCGACAACGGAGTGCCGGCCGTGAAGTCATCGGCGCTCGTGGACTTCACCGCGTCAGCACCCGATTGGACGCCGGCTTCGT
>JBASAZ010000092.1:0-6374 GCA_049650845.1 Ornithinimicrobium sp. | reverse complement strand
GGCTTCGTCCTCCCGCCACCGGGGGACGAGCGGATCCCGCTGACCTACCCCCTCATCGCATCCAAGGACTGAACCCATGCGCTACGCAGAATCCATCATCGACATTGTCGGCAACACCCCGTTGGTGAAGCTGAACCACGTCACCGAGGGCATCGAAGCCACAGTGCTGGCCAAGATCGAGTACCTGAACCCGGGCGGGTCGATCAAGGACCGGATCGCCACCAAGATGATCGACGCTGCCGAAGAGCAGGGCTTGCTCAAGCCCGGTGGCACCATCATCGAGCCGACCAGCGGCAACACCGGTGTGGGGTTGGCGATGGTGGCCCAACAGCGCGGCTACTCGTGCATCTTCGTCTGTCCCGACAAAGTGGGGTTGGACAAGCAGAACGTGCTGCGGGCCTACGGCGCCCAGGTGGTGGTGACCCCGACGTCGGTCCCCCCGGAACATCCGGATTCCTACTACAGCGTGAGCGACCGGCTGGCCGCCGAGACTGAGGGTGGTTACAAGCCCAACCAATACGAGAACCTGAACGGGCCGCTGAGTCACTACGAGAGCACGGGGCCGGAGATTTGGGCCGACACCGAGGGCAAGGTCACTCACCTGGTGGCCGGCGTCGGCACGGGCGGGACCATTTCCGGCACCGGGCGGTATCTCAAGGAGGTCAGCGAATCCGGGGTGCGCGTCATCGGAGCCGACCCCGAAGGGTCGGTGTACTCCGGCGGCACCGGACGGCCCTACCTCGTCGAAGGGGTCGGCGAAGACATCTGGCCCGGAGCCTACGACCCGTCGGTGCCGGATGAGATCATCGCGGTCTCCGACGCAGACGCCTTCGCCATGACCCGTCGACTTGCTCGAGAAGAGGGACTGCTGGTCGGGGGATCGTGTGGGATGGCGGTGGTCGCAGCGCTGCAGGCCGCTCGCACGCTCGGACCGGATGACGTGGTCGTGGTGATCCTGCCGGACAGTGGGCGCGGCTATCTGGCGAAGATCTTCAACGACCGATGGATGCGCAGCTACGGCTTCTTGCCGGACGCGCAGGAGGCCACCGTCCGCGACGTGGTGAGCAGCAAGAGCGGAGACGTGCCCGCCCTGGTGCACGCGCACCCGAGCGACACCATTCGTGACGCCATCTCGATGATGTCGGAGTATGCCGTCTCGCAACTCGTCGTCCTGGGTGCGGAGCCGCCGGTGGTCATGGGCGAGGTGGTCGGCGCAGTCAACGAGAAGGAACTGCTCGATGCGGTGTTCCGCGGAAACGTGCACATGAACGACGCCGTGTCCAACGTCACCGGCGCTCGAATGCCGTTGATCGGTGTCGGCGACTCGGTGCACGCAGCGCGGGAAGCATTAGCGGACTCTGATGCGTTGTTGGTCACGCAGGACGGCAAACCGTTGGCCGTCCTGACCCGTCCCGACCTGCTTACCTTCCTCTCGGAGTGATTCACTGATGACCGGATTCGCCACGCGTGCCATCCACGCCGGACAAGCCTTCGATCCCACCACGGGGGCGGTCATCCCGCCGGTGTATCAGACCTCGACGTTCGTGCAGACCCACGTAGGCGGGCTGCGCAACGGTTACGAATACGCCCGCGGCACGAACCCGACGCGGGACGCTCTGCAGGAGTTGATCGCCGACCTGGAGGGCGGCACGCACGGTTTGTCCTTCGCCTCCGGCCTGGCCGCCGAAGATGCGGTGCTGCGCGGCTTGCTGCGCCCCGGCGATCACGTGCTGATGGGCAACGACGTCTACGGCGGGACCCACCGGTTGGCCAACCAGATCCTGGCCCCCTGGGGGGTGCAGCTGAGCACGGTCGACATGAGTGACCTGGGCGCGGTGCGCGACGGTATCCGTCCGCAGACGCGCATGCTGTGGGTGGAAACCCCGAGCAACCCGATGATGAAGATCACCGACATTGAAGCGGTCGCGGGCATCGGCCACCTTCACGACTGCGTGGTCGTGGTCGACAACACGTTTGCCACCCCCGCGCTCCAGCAGCCGCTCTCGCTGGGCGCCGACGTGGTCGTGCACTCCGCCACTAAGTACCTTGGGGGTCACTCCGATGTCCTGGGTGGTCTCGTCGCCACCAGCGATGACCGAATCGCGGAGCAGGTGGGGTTCATTCAGTATGCCGCCGGCGCGGTCTCCGCGCCGTGGGAAGTGTTCCTGACCATTCGGGGCATCAAGACCTTGACCATCCGAATGGAGCAGCACAGCACCAACGCCGCGGCCGTGGCTCAGTCGCTGGTCGGTCATCCCACGATCGAGACGGTCTACTACCCGGGCCTGGAGCGACACCCCGGCCACGACATCGCTGCCCGCCAGATGAAGCGGTTCAGCGGGATGGTGTCCTTCGCCCTACGCGGCGGGGCACCGGCGGCGCACACGTTCGCGGAGTCGACATCGGTCTTCCAACTGGCGGAGTCCCTCGGCGGGGTGGAGTCGTTGGTGAACTATCCCGCGCAGATGACCCACGCCTCGGTGCGCGGGACCGAGCTCGAAGTCCCGGACAACATCATCCGACTCTCGGTCGGCATCGAAGACACCGATGACCTCGTCGCGGACGTTCACTGCGCCTTGGAGCGTGTCAGCTCCTCCGCGTGATGGGTCTGCGGCTCCTCCGCGTGATGGGTCTGCGGCGTTGCGCGTGCAGAGAGCACCCACGGCTCTCGCACGGAGGATGGCTCGTGGATCGACACGTCGAATCGATCCTTGAGGAGAGGGACCAACCCCTGAGGTGACGTCGGGTTTGTTGGGTTCTCGCACAGGGCCCGGGCCACCAGGCCACGGGTCTGTTTGGCCATGTGCGTTGCGCCCGGCACGTGAATCTGGACCCAGCGACGGGCGGCCGGTGACCCGGGTGGTGGGGTCCACGCTGCGGCATACGTGCTGGAGCGACAGTCGATGATCAGGCCGCGGCTCGCAGCGCCGTCCATCACCTGGGCCAGCGGGGCCCGCCAGTGGCCAGCCAGTGGGCCCACGCCCGGCAGATTGACGCCCATCGAGAGGCGATAGGGCGGCACGCGGTCGGTGAGCCGCAGTGCGCCGAACACAGCCGAGACGATGACGATCCGCCGAGCGGCACGACGCCGCGCCGACGGGTCGAGACCCGCCAGATCCAGTGCGTCGTAGAGAACCCCGGTGTAGACCTCGCCCGCCCGAAGCGTCGGCGCCGTTTCGAGGCGGGTGTTCCGCGCAATCTCGGCGGTCAGGTTGGGCGATACCCCGAGCTGCCGCGCCGCATCGGGATCGGCGCTGACTCTTGCCAGCGCGTCGATCACTGCTCGCCGGGCGGCGAGCAGACCCGGCGAGGACAGTGATTCCAGGTCCAGCGGGGCCCCTCGAACGCGGATCGCTTTGGTCTCCGAGGGCGGAAGGAGAATGAGCACCCGAGGGAGCCTAGCTCGGCTGGGCTCGACCTCGACTTAGGCGTCGGTCTTGAGACCCGTCTGTGCCGCGACTTCGCGAAGGCGACCGGTCGTGACGTCATAGACGAAGCCGCGGACGGAGTTCTTGCGTGGGATGGACGGGTCGGCGTGGATTCGGGCGATGTTCTGACGCACATCGTCGTCCAGGTCGGTGAAGGCCTCGGCCGCCCACGAGGGCTTCACACCGGTTTCGTCGGCGATGGACTGACGGAAGGCATCGTCGGTGAAGGTCAGCATTCCGCAGTCGGTGTGGTGGATGAGCACGATCTCGGTGGTCCCGAGCAGACGTTGGCTGATCGCCAGCGAACGCAGTACGTCGGCGGTCACGACGCCACCGGCGTTGCGGATGACATGCGCGTCACCCTCGGTGAGACCCAGGACGCCATACACGTTGAGTCGTGCGTCCATGCACGCCAGGACGGCGATCTTCTTGGCGGGCGGCAGAGGGAGGTCACCCTTGTCAAAGGACGCGGCATACGCTTCGGCCTCGACTAGCAGGTCGTCGGTGGCGGACATGGTGAGCCTTTCGTCGAGGGGCTGGCAGCTCCAGCGACCCTGTCTGATCAACCCGGCGCAGGCGAGGCCCATTCCGCAGCCCTAAGGTACGAACCATGGCTGAGCGATCAACGACCCTCCATCTACCGCCGCACTCGGACGCCACCGCGCGGCTTGAGGCGGCTTTTGCCGCGGTGCGCGAGGAGTTCGACGTGCGGCAGGGCTTTGGCGAGGAGGTGCTGAGGGAGGCTCGACAGGCGGTCGAGCATCCCGATCTGCCGGCGCGGGACGAAACGGACATCGACTTCATCACGATCGATCCCCCCGGATCGATGGACCTGGATCAAGCGATGCACATCGAGCTCGCGGGAGGCCCCGAGGACGCGCCGAGCGAGGCGCATTTCCGCGTGCGATACGCGATTGCCGACGTGCCAGCCTTCGTGAGCGCAGGAGGAGCGACCGACCAGGAGGTCCGGCTGCGCGGACAGACGATCTATTGCCCGGACACCCGAGTGCCACTGCACCCCGCCGTGATCAGCGAAGAAGCCGCCAGCCTGCTCCCCGACAGGACCCGGCCGGCCTACATCTGGGACATGCTGTTGGCCAAGGATGGCCGACGCGTTCGTGCTTCGCTTTATCGCGCAATGGTCCGCAGCCGACGCCGATACACGTATGCCGAAGTGCAGGCTCAGGTGGACGACGGTAGCGCCGAGCAGACGTTGATGCTCCTCCGCGACGTCGGCCAACTGCGGGTGGCCCGAGAATCGGCGCGGGGTGGGGCCAGCTTGCCCATGCCGGAGCAGGAAGTTCACGTCGAGGACGGCAGATATTTCGTGCGCTTTCGCCCGGTGCTCGACGCAGAGGAATGGAACGCCCAGATCTCCCTGCTGACCGGGATCGTGGCCGCCGCCATGATGCTGGAGGGCGGGGTCGGCATACTGCGGACGATGCCTCCGGCCGACGAGCCGAGCATCGCGCGGTTCCGACGGCAGGCCGGGGCACTGGGCGTGCCCTGGCCCTCCGGGATGGCTTACGGCGATTTTCTGCGGACCCTGGACCGCGCCGATCCGGCCCACTTGGCGGTGATCCACGATGCGACGGCGTTGTTCCGAGGCGCGGGCTACACGCCGTTTAACGGTGAGATCCCGGACCAGACGTTGCAGTCGGCCATCGCCGCCCCATACGCCCACGTCACGGCACCGCTTCGGCGTCTCGTGGACCGTTTCGGTTTAGCCATCTGCGAGGCACTGAGCCAGGGTGAGTCGTCGGCCTCCTGGGCCGTTGATGCGCTGCCGGAGCTGCCGGACATCATGAACGCCAGTGGTCAGACAGCGCGACAGGTCGAGCGTGGCTGTCTCGACGCGGTGGAAGCGGCGGTGTTGCAGACGCGCATCGACGAGGTCTTCGGCGCGGTCGTGGTGGATCAGACCTCCGGCGGGAAGCCGATCATCCAGATCGCCGAGCCAGCCATCACGGCGGGCGCCGACGGAGAGGCTGAGTTGGGCAGCGCCATCCAGGTCCGGCTGGTGAGCGCCGACATCGACGCACGAGCAGTCACCTTCAGGGTGGTCACGGAGCCCGCCTGATCCGAGTATTCTGGCCAGTGTGGATGAGTCGGCCAGGCGGCCGCGTCGAGGGTGTCCTTCGCGGACACCACTCGCCGAGGAACGTCCGGGCTCCACAGGGCATGGTGGTGGTTAACAGCCACCCGGGGTGACCCGCGGGACAGTGCCACAGAAAAGAGACCGCCATCGGGCAACCGGTGGTCAGGGTGAAACGGTGGTGTAAGAGACCACCAGCACGCCAGGTGACTGGCGTGGCTCGGTAAACCCCACCAGGAGCAAGACCAGACAGCACACGCCTGAGGGCTGCTCGTCCGAGTGTGCGGGTAGGTCGCTAGAGGCGTCTGGCAACAGTCGCCCGAGATGGATGGCCGCCCACGTCGCAACGCCAGCAATGGTGCGACGTCGACAGGACCCGGCGTATCGGCCGACTCATCCGCTCATCCCTGAAGGCGCTGGGCTGAAGGACAGCACGCGCTGTCTGCGATTCCCCTTTGCTCTTGATCCGGAGTGTCTCCCAGCCGTCGGGCTGCGCATCGGATCTTCGACATCGAGCAGGTTGATGTCCCTTCGGTAGGCCTCCGGCTTCTGCAGCAACGCGAACCCAAGGCGCACGCTGACGTGATCCGTGTTCGGGCTGACACCAGCCGCAGTCGACTCACCTTGCTCGACACAGAGCGCGGACAGCGCCGCCCCCGGCCGACATTACGGCTCCTAGACCCCGACAGGTGCGGGTGCGGGTGCGGGGGCGGTCGGGCTCGGTTCGGGCTCGGATGGCGGGGGAGTCTGCCGTTGTGACCGCGCTCTGCCGAAGCGGAGATAGAGCGAGGGCACCGCGAACAGATTGAGTAGCGTCGACGTGACCAGGCCACCGAGGATGACCACTGCCA
>JBASAZ010000091.1:0-1589 GCA_049650845.1 Ornithinimicrobium sp. | reverse complement strand
ATGCCGCGCCGGCCGAACCCATCAAAGCGCGGGGGAGCGTGCGCCAAGGCGCGGCGATCATCGTGGCCAACCCCAGCGCCCTGCTCGGCACCATCGCGGTTGCCGGCGGGCACATCGTCATGGTCTCGGTGATGGTGATGACCCCGCTGCATATGAAGCACGGCGACGCCTCCATCGAGATCATCGGCTTCGTCATCTCGCTGCACATCCTGGGCATGTTCGGCCTCTCCCCACTGTCCGGGTATCTCACCGACCGCTTTGGCTCCCCGCCGGTCATTCTCGGTGGGGTGGCCCTGTTCCTCGCCGCGAGCACCTTCGCGGGAGTGTCCGCGGCGGGTTCGTCCTGGACCCTCAGCCTGGGTCTGATCCTGCTCGGCCTGGGCTGGTCGGCCACCATGGTCGCCGGGTCCTCACTGATCGCGGGTTCGGTGCCGGTGGCCGACCGGTCCGCCGTTCAGGGCGCCTCCGATGTCGCGATGGGGCTGTCCGCAGCAGCCGGGGGAGCGCTCGCAGGACTGGTCGTCGATGTCTTCGGCTACGGCTGGTTGTGCCTATTTGCCGCAGCCGGTGCCCTCGCTCTCGGCGCGTATACGGCGTCATCGCGTGGAGTCGCTAGCCTGTCAGAGTGACTGAACCCGTCGACTCGTCGGACCCGCGCGTCGACACCGTTGTGGCCGCGGCGCAACGCTGGCGCCACGAGCTCGCCGACCTCGGCGGACGCAACACGCTGCTCTGGCATCGCGACCTGCCCCGCGGGACCTTCGACCTCACCGTCGCCCACCCCTCCGGCGTGGCCAAGTTGTTGGCCGGGCACCGCACGCTGCTGTCCGAGGTAGTCCGCGAGCGCGTGGCGCACCAGGAAGCGCACTCCACGATCGCGGCGATCCACGCCAAGACCGTCGAACTGCGCACCGAGCATGGTGTGGCCTCATGTTTCGTCGCCGTCGGTATGGCCACCTGGCATCTGCGGCGGGCCAAGACCCCGCCGCGGGCACCGGTGCTGATCCGGGGGGCCCAGATCACTCCGGTCGACGCCACCCACCAGGACTACGTGCTGCACCTGGATCGGCACGTGGTCTTCAACCCGGTGCTGGAGAACTATTTGCGCGGTGAGGCGGGCATCGACGTCGACGCCGCAGCGCTGGCCCGGCTGTCGGCGGCCGACGGGTTCGACCCGCGCTTGACCTACCGGGCGCTGGAGAAGGTGTGCGCCGGGATGGACGGCTTCGGGATCAACCCGCAGACCGTGATCGGCACCTACCCCTGGGCCAAGCTGGACCTGGTCGCGCGCCTGTCGAATGACCCCTCAGCATTGGCCGCCCACGACCTCATCGCCGCGCTCGCTGGGCACAACAGCGCCGTTTCCGAGCGCGACGGTGCGACACCGGGGGACCCTGCGGCTCCGGAGCACGATGACCCCCGCCAGGAGTTCTCGGTGCTCGACGCCGATGGCCCCCAGCGCTCGGTGATCACCGATGTCCACCACGGCGCCAGCCTGGTGCTCGACACCCCGGCCGGCACCGGCGCCACCCAGACGGTGGCCAACGTGCTCGCGGGCGCGCTGGCCCAGGGGCGCACCGCCCTGGTGG
>JBASAZ010000090.1:0-14232 GCA_049650845.1 Ornithinimicrobium sp. | reverse complement strand
GGCCCGGCCCGCAGTGAACACCACTGCGCGCCGGGTCCGTTCTGGTCTCGAGGCCATCAGGCGGACGGGGCGAGGGTTAGGTGCTGGTCAACCAGAGCGCTTGGTATGCCGCGAGTCGCAGATCCTCGTATTCGGTGACCGTCGGGGCCGCGCCGGCCACGTGGTCGCGGACCGCGTCCGGGTCCAGGCCTTGCTCGCGCAACCACCATCCCGGCACGAAACGCTCATGTTCCGTCATGTTGTACAGGCCCACCATCGTCCCTATCGGGTGCCTGCGCAGCACGCCCAGCACCCCCGGCGCCGAGGTCGGCAGCGGTTGGGCGGGGACTCCGCCGTGCAGATGCGGGAGCCCGGCCCGGGCCTCCAGCAAGGCCTGCAGTCCGGTGAAGACGCGCGCCGCCGCAGAGTCGGGGTCTGCACCCAGGTCCGCGACCACCTCCCAGTCCAACGCCGGTCGATGAGCCCAGCGGTTGTCTTGTGCGTGCTCGGGGGTGGCGTCCCACGTCGGGTCGTTCAGGGTGGCGATCTCGTCACCGGACCAGATCACCGGGATGCCGCCCCAGCCCAGCACGAGGGCGTGAGCGATCAACACCCGGCCGACCGCGTCGTCGAGCTGCCGCCGATGACCGCTCGCCAGCGCCTGGCCAATGCCGGCCAGGCTCGCCGCGGTGCCGCTGATCCGCTTGTCGCCGGTCTCCGGGTTGTGCTGAAAAACCAGGCCGTCGGCGAACGAACCGTTGAACTCTCCGGAGTAGAACCTGGAGAGGAAGGTGCGGTGTTCGAAGGCGTTGAGATGGACCGCGCCGGCGTCCCGGTCATCGATCGCCCAACCGATGTCGTCGTGGCACCGCAGGTAGGTGATCCACGCGGTGCTGCTGGGTATGGCCGGGATGCGCGATAGCGCGTGAGCAGCCAGGGTGACGTCACGGCTGGCCAGCATCGACCAGATCTGGACCATGAGCCCGTTGTGGTAGGCCAAGTCGCTGACCTTGCCGTGGTGCACACCGCGGCCCAGGTAGTACACCAAGTCATCCGGTCCCACGATGGCCTCGGCCTTGAAGGTCAGAGCCGGTGCCGCGATCCGCGCGATCGCCCGCAGCGCCTGGGTCAGCGCATGCACCTCAGGTTGGTTCTGAGAGTTCGTGCCCTTGCGCTTCCAGGTGAACGCGATGGCGTCGAGGCGCAGCACCTCCACGCCGAGGTTGCCGAGATAGAGGATGACGTCGGCCATCTCGCAGAAGACGTTGGGGTTCGACCAGTTCAAATCCCACTGAAAAGAGTTGAAGGTGGTCCAGACCCACCCGTTGAGGTCCTCGTCCCACGTGAAATTGCCCGGAGCGAAGTCGGGAAACACCTCGGGCAGCGTCGCTTCGAACGCGTCCGGCTCGGTGCGATCGGGATAGACGTAGAAGTAGTCACGGAAGTGTGCGTCTCCGCTGCGAGCGGCCTCGGCCCAGGCGTGCTCCTGAGCCACGTGATTCAGGACGAGGTCCAGACATAGGCTGATCCCGTTGCGGCGCAACACATCCGATAGATCTTGAAGGTCCTGCACCGTGCCCAGATCTGAGCGGACGGTGCGATAGTCAGCGACGGCATATCCCCCGTCGTTGGGCGCGGGGCGCGTCTGCAGCACCGGCATCAGGTGCAGATACGTCACCCTGAGGTCCCGCAGATGGTCCACGTGCGCGGCGACCCCAGCCAGTCCCGTGCCTGGCGCCCCGAACCGCTCGGCGTAGGCCGCGTAGCCCACCATCGAAGGCTGTTGGAACCAGTCGGGCTCGAGGAGTCGTTGCTCGTCGAGGGTGTGCAGCTCGTCGCTCCGTTGCACGTATGCCGTCGCGGCCAGCTCCAGGCAGCGGCCCGCCAGGTCTAACGGGTCGGGATAGAGGCTCAGTCCTTCGAGCAGCTCGGACCACCGCCTGTGCACCCGCAGCACGAATGTCGCTCGTCGATGCGGCGACAGGTCAGCCAGAATCGCGGCAACGGCGGACGCTCGGTCCTCGGGCACGTCCGCCGGCAGCGCACGTCCATCTGGTCTGGCTGTCACGCTGGTATCCCATCACACGCTCGCACATTCGCCGTCCACGCCGATGTGTGGCGGTGGGCCGCGGGCTAGGTTTGCGGCATGGTTCTGAGATTTCCTGCGCCGTTACGCCCTGGCGAGATCGTGGGGGTGAGCGCGACCTCCAGCCCCGTGCCGGACAACCTACGGCCGCGGTTGCAGGCGGCCATCGCGGCCGTGCAGGACCGGGGCTACCGGGTGGTGCTCGGCGACTGCCTCGACATCCGTGAATCCGTGCCTGCGCACATCAGCGCCCCGGCGCACGAGCGCGCCGCGGAACTGATGGCGATGTTGACCGACCCGACCATCCGCGCGGTCATCCCACCGTGGGGTGGCGAAACCGCAATCGACGTCCTTGCCCTGCTGGACTGGCCCGCCATCGCTGCCGCTGAGCCCACCTGGATGGTCGGCTACTCCGACATCGCCACAGTGATCACGCCGCTGACGTTGCGGACCGCACTGGCCACCGTGCACGGCAACAACCTCATGGACACTCCCTATCGTCCAGCCGACGGGCTCCTGTCGTGGCTCGATATCGCGACCTTGCCGGCCGGCGCGACGTTCTCGCAGAGCTCGCCAGGCCGATTCCGGCGGGATGCTCACGTGGACTACTCAACCGATCCTGGCGCCAACGAACTCATCCTTGACGCCGAGGGCGGGTGGAAACGGCTGGACGTCGACGCGGACGTGAACGTCCAGGGACGGTTGATCGGCGGCTGCATCGAGACCATCTCGCCGGTGGCCGGAAGCTCGCTCGGCGACGTCCCACGCTTCGTCCGGGAACACGCACCGGAAGGCACGCTGGTCTACCTCGAAGCGGCCGAGAGCAGCGCCTTCACGATCTGCCGTGCACTGCACGGGATGCGACTGGCAGGATTCTTCACCCAGGCGAACGCGGTCCTCATCGGCCGCACCGCTGCCCCCGACGCTGACACGCTGACTCAGCGCGAAGCGGTCATGGACGCGCTGGGCTCGCTCGACGTGCCGATCATCGCCGACGTCGAGTGTGGCCACATCGCGCCGTTCATGCCGCTGGTCAACGGTGCGCACGCCCGGCTGAGACTGACGGGTGAGGTCGCAGAGTTGACTCAAAGCCTGTGGTGATCATGCTGTGTCCATGACCGTGAACCAGCCCGACCCAAGCGACCTCGACGTCCACATCGGATCCGAAGAGCTCATCATCCGCGACCGCTTCGAAGCTCTCTCCATCCTGAACGACGTGCTCATCGCCGTCTTCTTCATCGCCGGAAGCCTCCTCTTCTTCAGCGAATCCACGGCATACGCGGGCACGTGGCTTTTCCTTCTGGGCAGCATCGAGCTGCTCATCCGACCGGTCATCCGGTTGAGCCGTCGGGTGCGTTTGCAGCGGATCACCCCTCGAACCGACAGCGGCGAAGCAGCGGGGGGCGACTTCTAGCTGCGATCGGACCCGGCGCTGACTGACGCGTGCGAACCTGGCGCGCGGGTCAGGCGTCCGAGACCAGAGTTTCCTTGATCTTGGCGATCCCGAAGCCCAAGCCCTGCTGGACCGTCGGGGTAGGCGGCAGTGAGACCTCGTTCGGGTTGGTCACGGCGTCCAGCAATGCCGGCCCGTCGTGGGCCAGCACCTCGGCCACGGCCGCCTGCAGGTCGCTCGGATCCTCCACGCGCACCCCGTGGAAGCCCATCGAGCGGGCCACTGCCGCCAGGTCCGGGTTCTGCAGCTCGGTGCCCGATTCGGGCAGCCCCACCTGCTCCATCTCCAGTTTGACCATGCCGAGCCGCCGGTTGTTGAAGACGATCAGCTTCACCGGCAGGCGGTACGGGACCGGGGTCATCAGGTCACCGAGCAGCATCGTGAGTCCGCCGTCCCCGCAGAACGCGATGACCTGGCGATCCCGATCCAGGGCCTGGGCGCCGAGTGCCTGGGGCATCGCGTTGGCCATCGACCCGAGGTTGAAGGAGCCGATCAACCGCTGGCCCTCGCGCAGGTGAACCAACCGGGATAACCACACCGTCGACATCCCTGTGTCGGCGGTGAAGATGGCGTGGTCACCCGCCTGCCGGCCGACTTCAGCGGCGACCAGCTCGGGCCGGATGTCGCCCCCGCGATTGTCGACGTGCTTGCGCAGCACGCCAAGGCGCTTGCGGTCGAAGTCGGCCTTGGCCAACGTGTGCTGCCCCTGCAGCCACGACTCGTACTTCTCCCGGGCACTGGCCAGGTGCTTCTTGGCGCCCCGGCCCTTCTTCTTCACCGCGTCCGCGAGCGCCGCGGCAGTGTCACCGGCGTCGCCGACCAGGCCGAGATCGACCGAGGTCCGCCGTCCGATGTGGGCCCCGCGATCATCGACCTGGATCACCGTCTTGCCCTCGGGGAACCACTCGCGATACGGGAAGTCAGTGCCGAGCAACAGCAGCACGTCACACGACTCGAAGGCGTGTTGTGCCGCGGGATTGCCAATCAGCCCCGACTGGCCGACCTGGTAGGGATTGTCGTGGTCGAAGCCATCCTTGGCCTTGATCGTGAGCACCATCGGGGCCTGGATGCGCTCGGCCAGACACAACACCGCCTCCCGGCCCGGCCGCGCCCCGATGCCCACCAACAGCGTGACCTTCTTGGCGTCGTCGATGAGCTCGACGGCGCGCGCCAACAGGTCCGGCGACGGCACGGTGCGCGGCTGGGGAGGCGTGAAACTCGGGACCTTGGTGTCCTCGATGTCCAGCTCGCCGATGTCGCCGGGCAGGGTCAGCACCGACACCCCGCGTTGGTTGAGCGCGGCGTTGACCGCCATCTCCAGGACGTAGGGGAAGTGCTCGGCGTTGCTGATCGTGCGCGAATACACCGACACATCGGCATACACCACGTCGTTGTTGATCTCCTGAAACGTCTCGGTGCCAATCTCCGCAGACGGCACCTGACCGCAGATGGCCAGGACGGGCGCGTGTGACTTCTTGGCGTCGTAGAGACCGTTGAGCAGATGTATGCCACCCGGGCCGACGGTGCCCATGCATACCCCGAGCGTCCCCGACAGCTGGGCCTGGGCCGAGGCGGCGAAGGCCCCGGCCTCCTCGTGCCGCACGCCGATCCACTCGATGCGTTCCGAGCGCCGGATGGCGTCGGTGACTGGGTTCAGCGCATCGCCCACCACCCCCCACACGGTCTTCACGCCAAGATCGGCCAGGGATTCGATCAGCAGGTCGGCGACAGTAGCCATCAGTGGCTCCTCAGTTCGAAACGGGTGTGTGGCCCCAGTCTCGTCGCACCCGGTCGACGTTGCATGCGGGGGGTCGCATTGTGGCATCGTCGCCCTCATGAGCAGGCAGCGTATGGCCTTCGTGCGGCGCCCCAGTCCGCGGCTGGCCCAGGGGCTCATCACGCACATTCAGCGCAGCGACGACGTCGATCTCACCTTGGCGCATCGGCAGTGGTCCGAATACGTCGCAGCGCTGGCTGAGGCCGGATACGCGATCCGTGAGGTTGAGCCCGCGCCGGACTGTCCCGACAGTGTCTTCGTCGAAGACGCCATGGTGATCGCGGAGGACCTGATGGTGATCACCGAGCCTGGGGCGCCCGCGCGCAGACCGGAGGTCGCCGGTGCCAGGGAGGCCGCTCGCACGCAGGGCCTGCGCGTCATCGACCTCAGCGACACCCCGGTCGAGGGTGACCTGGCGCGTGAGCGCGACGTCGCACTCGAGGGCGGTGACGTGCTCAAGGTGGGCAACACGGCATACGTCGGGGTCGGGGGTCGCACCACCGAGGCGGGGGCGGCAGCGTTGGCTCACCACCTGGCCAGCATCGGTTTCCGGGTGGTGCCGGTGGGGATCACCAAGACGTTGCACCTGAAGAGCCAGGTCACTGCCCTGCCCGACGGCACAGTCGTCGGCTACGAGCCGCTGGTGGATGAACCGTGGTTCTGGCCCTCGTTCCTCGCGGTGCCGGAGCCGGAGGGTGCACACGTGGTGGTCTTGGACCAGCACACCGTGCTGATGTCCGACGCCGCACCGCGTACCGCCCAGCTCTATCGCGGCCGAGGTCTCACGGTCATCGAGGTGGGGATCAGCGAGTTCATCAAGCTGGAAGGCTGCGTGACCTGTCTGTCGGTGCGCCTGCACGCCTTCGACTGACGTCGCATCCTCGACGCATCGGCGACGTCACAGATCGCGCTGCGCCCAGATGACGTCACACCACCGACCGAACTTGTAGCCCACGCCCCGGAACACCCCGATCTCCTCGAAGCCGAGCGCAGCGTGCATCCGCCCGCTGGCCTCGTTGGGCACGGTCGCCCCGGCGACGGCCACCCGAAACCCCAGCTGGCTCAGTCGGTCGAGCAACCCCTGATAGAGCACGTATCCCCGGCCAGCACCACGCTGCTGCCGATCCAGATAGACACTGGTCTCGCACGTCCACCGGTCGGCCGAGCGTGGACGGTAGGAACCGGCGTAGGCATAACCCACGACGATCCCGTCGACCTCACCGACCAGCCACGCGTGCTGGAGCTGAGCAGCCTCGATCCGTCGGGCGAACTCGGCCGGCAGTGGCGCAACCTCCTCAAACGTGATCGTCGTGTCGGTCACGTAGGGGGCATAGATTGCCGCGCAGGCCGCGGCGTCTGCGACCGGGCCTGCGTCGCGGACGATCATGGTGGGCTGCTGGTCGAGGTCGTCCATGGTCGGAGTCTTTCAAGCGGGCAGCCCCGGTGGAAGCATGTGCCCATGTCCGAGGAGGCCAGGGTCAGCACAACCGCCTCGCCTGCTCACGTATGGGGCGTGTTGGCCGACATCTCCGCGTGGCCGTCGTGGTCGGCCAGTGTGGTCTCCGTCGTCCCCGAGTCCTCCGACCCGGAGGTGGACCCGGACGGCGAGCACTCGGCATACCGGATAGAGCAACCCCCACTGCCGCATGCGCTGTGGACGATCACCGACTGGCGGGCCGAACGGGGGTTCACCTGGCAGACGCGAGGGGCTTCGTCGGTGATGAGCGTGACGTACGCCCTGCGAGCGCGCCAGGCAGGCACCGAGGTCTGGGTCGATCTGACCTGGTCCGGAGCGATGGCCTGGATGGCGCGGGCGGCCTACGGACCGGTCAGCGTCCGGTATGCCGATGCGCACCTGCGTGCGTTAGTCCGACGATGCGAATCGCCTGCGTAGCCTGGTGCTCGACCAGCACCATCGTCGCGGCCGTCCGTGCGCCCGTGCGCGCCTCCGACAATTCCGAAATCCTTCGGGAACGCCCCACCAATCCGCCCTGCACCCTAGGGGCCTGCGGTGGCGTGCGGATCGCGGCGGGCACCCCACAGGTCTCGGGTCGCCAGCGCGCACAGCGCACCGCCGCCCAAGGTCATCACCAACCCCGGCCCCGGGACCCATCCAGCCAGGCCCACCAGGTTGAGCAGTCGACCTATCTGCCATAGCGGTAACGCGATCGCCGCGACCGCGACCACGACCGCCTGCACCAGCGCTGCCGTGCGGAACCGCGGCGGGACCAACGCCCCCGCGAGCGCCAGCAATCCGGCGTAGAAGATCCACAGCCCGGCCCCGCGGATGCCGCTGATCGGGCCGGCCGGCGTGTAGAGCCAGGGAAGCCAGCCGCCGATGATGAGCAGCGGGGTCGCCAGCAGCAAGCGCCGCTGACCGCGTCGCAGGAGGGTCACGCAGTGGAGATTACCGCTTGACGTTTCAACTGCTTCTGCGATGCTAGGCGATGTCTGAGGTGGCGACACAGAAGTCGCCGGCCATCAACGGAGATGAGGACTCATGGACCCTGATCAACGTCAAGCCTATTGGCGCCGAAACCTTCGCCTTATGGCCGTGCTCTTGACTATCTGGGCCCTGGTGTCCTTTGGCTGTGGGATCCTCTTTGTCGACGTGCTGAATAAGGTCTCGTTCGTCGGGGTGCCGCTGGGCTTCTGGTTCGCTCAGCAGGGATCCATCATCGTGTTTGTCATCCTCATCGCCGTCTACGTGTGGCGGATGGACAAGCTCGACGCGGAATACGGCGTCGAAGAATACGAAGAGGGGATCCATCACTCATGAGCGATGTGCAACTGTGGACCACAGTCTTCGTCGTCATCACCTTCAGCCTGTATATCTACATCGCCTACGCCAGCCGGGTCAGTGACACCGCCGGCTTCTACGTCGCTGGAGGGGGCATTCCCGCGCCGGCCAACGGCGCTGCCGTGGCCGCGGACTGGATGAGTGCCGCCTCGTTCATCTCCCTGGCCGGGATCGTCGCGTTCTCCCAGAACGGGTATGCCGGCTCGGTGTACCTCATGGGGTGGACCGGCGGCTACGTGCTGCTGGCCCTGCTGCTGGCGCCCTATCTGCGCAAGTTCGGCAAATACACCGTGCCCGACTTCGTCGGCGACCGATATTCCGAGAGCGCCCGGATGGTCGCCGTCGTGTGTGCCATCGTCGTCTCCTTCGTCTACGTTGCGGGCCAGATGGCTGGAGTGGGCGTGGTCTTCCAACGCTTCCTGCAGGTCAACCAAACGGTCGGCATCGTCCTCGGCATGGCGATCGTCTTCTTCTACGCCGTGCTCGGCGGAATGAAGGGAATCACCTGGACGCAGGTGGCGCAGTACAGCGTGCTCATCGTGGCCTACATCATCCCGGCCGTAGCGATCTCGAATCAGCTGACCGGCAACCCGTTCCCGCAGATCGGCTTCGGTGAGATCCTCAGCGAGCTCGACGGTCTGCAGCAAGATCTAGGCATCGCGGCATACACCGAAGCCTTCACCCAAACCAGCCGGCTCAATATGGTGCTGATCACCGCGGCGCTGATGTTTGGCACCGCCGGTCTGCCGCACGTCATCGTCCGCTTCTACACCGCAAAGTCAGTGCGGGCGGCGCGCTACTCGGCGCTGTGGGCCCTGTTCTTCATCTCACTGCTCTACACCACGGCTCCCGCCATCGGCGCGTTCAGCAAGTTCAACGTGCTCGACCAGTTGTCCGGCACCGAAGAGTCCGCCGCACCTGGGTGGTACAACACGTGGAAGAGCGTCGGCCTGATCGAGTTCAACGACGTCAACGGCGATGGCTTGATCAACATTGCCGGCACCGCCGACGCGGCTAACGAACTGCTGATCAACAACGACATCGTGGTCCTTGCCGCCCCAGAGATCGCAGGTTTGCCGGCGCCGATCATCGGCTTGGTCGCCGCTGGCGGACTCGCGGCGGCACTATCGACCGCCTCAGGTTTGTTGCTGGTCATTTCCTCGTCGGTGGCCAACGACGTGTACTACAAGAAGATCAACCCGCAGGCCACGGACAAACAGCAGCTGATGGTGGGCCGGATCGCCATGGCAGGAGCCATCGTGGTCGCCGGCTATCTCGGCATCAATCCTCCGGGATTCGTCGCTCAGGTGGTTGCCTTGGCGTTCGGACTAGCCGCGGCGAGCTTCTTCCCGATATTGGTGTTGGGTATCTTCTGGAAGAAATGCACTGCCGCCGGGGCCACTGCCGGGATGGTCGCAGGGCTGGGCACGACCCTGGCCTATCAACTGTGGACCATCGACATCTACGGCAACAGCGCCGGGATCTTCGACATCCCGGAGACCGGGTTCGGCACTGTCGGAATGATCATCAACTTTGTGGTCACGATTACGGTGTCGCAGTTCACGACGAAGCCCACTCCGGTGATGCAGCAGCTGATCGAAGACATCCGTTATCCCGGGCACACCAAACTCACCGCCACCCACGCCGCGGGAGACCTCCCGGAGGACATCTAGGCCCCATCACGTCGTGACCACCTGTGCGGACTATCTCGGGTGGTCACGACTCAGATGATCACGACTCAGATGGTCACGCCTCAGCTGGTGGACGCCTCGTCCAGCACGCGGGCTAGCTCTGCCGGTGTGCTGAACATAGGCCAGTGCCCCGAGTCGAGGTCCACCAGCTCGAGGTGCGTGGCCTTGGCGAGCTCGGGGAGGTCCCCGGCGTCGATCCAGGCACGCGCATCAGCCGGAGTGAACTCCGGGCAGACGAGCACGGTCGGGACGGCATACCGCCGGTCGTCGCTGAGATGGACCACGGCTTTGGTCACGCCCTCGGGTACCGGGATCGCGCCTGCGGCGATGCGGTGTTTGGTGTCCTCGTCCAGATCATCAGAATCCGGCCCTTCGAAGGGCTCCCAGCCGGGGAAGCCCATGAGACCGTCCTGCGGCGGGAACAAGTCGGCATACACCTCGCCGTCGGCGGCGGGGAAGCCGCCGATCAGCACGAGACTCGCCATCTTGTCCGGACGAGCGTCAGCGGCCATCCAGGCCAGAGAGCAGGCGGCTGAGTGGGCCACCACCACGAGGCGCTCTGGTGTCGCGTCCACCGCGGCGAGGACCGCGGCGAGCTGTTGATCGAGAGTGGCCGACGTGGCGCCATCGCCCTGACCCGGAAGGGTCAGCGCACGAGGCCGGTGGCCCAGGTCTTCCAGAGGCTGCAGGACGGCGTCCCACGCCCGAGCGTCCAACCACAACCCTGCGATGAGCACGATGTTCATGTGTTCCTCTCCTCGTGTCGGACACTGATCGGTCCTGGACCCCGAGGACCACACCAAGACTCCCGCAGGAATCGCTCGATGACAACGAGGATGACGACACCTCTTCGTCGCCACGACATGCACCCCCTGCTATCACGCTCATCACGGTGGTGCTTGCGGTGGCATCGCTTCCCCAGCGAATTTACGCTGTAAAGGTTACGCTGAGGGTGGCGCACCGACACCACCATTCGACGTCACGGTCCCGAACCCCGGGCCACGGTGACTCCCGGTCGCGAAACGGCCGACGGGGAGTCACCGTGAGAATCTCGCAGGAACCTACGAAGGAGACACCGATGGGCATTGCAGACAAGATCAGCAACTCGAGCGAAGAGGCCAAAGGCAACGCCAAGGAAGCCGCTGGCGACGCCACGAACAACGAGCAGATGCAGGCTGAGGGCAAGACCGACCAGGGCAAGGCTGACGCCAAGCAGACTGGCGAGAAGGTCAAGGACGCCTGGAACGACGCCACCAAGTAGTCACCCGTTGGGCTGACGACTCAGCCGCACACGCACCGCAGGTCGGTGAGTGTGCGGCTGCTGTCATCTCCGGGCCGTCTGGGCCGGGTCCACGGTGCGCCACTACACTCCGCCTGCATGAGCTGGAACCGGCCGGTCCCCCTGATCGGTGACCACACTTCGGCTGTGGAACGCGCCGCACAGGTGCAGGCGTGGGCCTTTCCCACCGCGGCCCGTGAGGCGCTGTACGACGTCATCGCTGCCCGCCGAGACATCCGACGCTTCCGCCCTGACCCGGTGCGTGCCGACGTTGTGGACCGAGTGTTGGCGGCGGCCCACCAAGCCCCCTCGGTCGGCCACAGTCAACCGTGGCGATTCATCGTGGTCACCGAGACAGTGACCCGGGACCGTGCAGCGAGGATGGCCGACGAGCACCGCCTACGTCAGGCCGCCGAGATGGACCCCGAAGCCGGGCGGCGCCTGCTCGACCTGCAGCTCGAAGGAATTCGCGAGGCACCACTGGGTGTGGTGGTCGCCTGCGATCGTCGGACGTCCGCGGCCGGGGTGCTGGGACGCGCCACGTTCCCCGATGCCGACCTGTGGTCGTGTGCCTGCGCCATCGAGAACCTCTGGCTGGCTGCCCGGGCCGAGGGGCTCGGCTTGGGCTGGGTCACCCTCTTCGACCCTGATCAGTTGGCCGACCTGCTCGCACTGCCGGACAAGGTCGTGACGCTGGGGTGGCTCTGCCTCGGTTGGCCCGATGAGCGCCCGCCGACCCCGGGACTGGAGCGAGCCGGTTGGTCGCGGCGGCAGCCTCTGCAAGACGTCGTCCTGCACGAACGGTGGCCCTCAGGACCTGACGGATCCAGAGGCTCGACCCGGGAGCCGTCAGCTCCGGTGTCGCACGCACTCGCGACGCCCGAGCCGGCAGAGGTGGTCCGAGCGCGTGACAGCGCCGATGAACTCCTGACTCCGCTTGGCTCCCTTGGCATCCTCGATCGGTATGTCGACCGGGTGAGTGCCGTCATCGTTGGACGCGCCGATGCCGGCCAAGCACCGGCGGGGCACCTCCTGCTGGCAGCCGGCCGGCACCCGGTGGCCGGGCTCGGCGTCAGTGCCTACCCCGTCTCGGTCACCGAAGACGTGCTGGCCGCGAGCCGAGTGGGTGAGTCCGCTGGCGCCGTGGCCGCCCACAGCAACGGTCTGGGCTTTTCGGTGGAAGATGCCGGATCGAGCGTTGGTGATCTGGTGCACGCTGACGCTCTTGACCCCGCGTCGGTTGACCGACTGATCGGGTGGGGCCGAGATTGTGGCATCGCCGCCGCCCAGGAGCATTGCCTCGTGGCGATCGGAGAGGTGGGCATCGGCAACACGACCGTGGCCGCCGCGCTGACCGCAGCGTTGCTCAACCTGCCAGCCCGGGACGTCGCCGGTTTAGGTGCCGGGGCCGATAGCGAGATGGTGGCCCGCAAGGTTGTCGTCGTCGAAGAAGCTGTCGCCCGTCTTGCTCAGGCCGATTCATCACCCTCCGTCGTTCGGACGTTGGCTGCGGTCGGCGGACCCGAGTTCTGCCTGCTCACGGGCGTGGTGCTCGGTGTGGCTTCTGCCGGTGCGGTCTGCGTGCTCGATGGCCTGGCCACCTCAGCCGCGGCGCTGGCCGCCGTGCGGATGCAACCCGGCGCCTCGGCATACCTCGTGGCGGGGCAGCGCAGTCGGGAGCGAGCCCACCACCTCGTCTTGGAGCACCTTGGTCTGGAGCCTCTGCTGGACCTGCGGCTTCGAGCCGGCGAAGGAGTCGGCGCAGCGCTCGCGACGCGGTTGCTGCTCAACGGGCTAGCCATCCGGCGCAACATCGGGCGGACCGCGGTCACCACCGGCTAAGTCAGGTGTCACGACGCGCTCAGAAGTTCTTGAACGCGCTGCGCCGGAGATGGTCTGCCATCACGCCCCCTTGCTTACGGGTTCTCGGGAGGTGCGGGGCTCGAGGTCGCAGCATTCCCCGGTGTCTCGGGCACCGTGCCGGAGTCCTGCGCCCATACCAACAAGAACGCCAGGACGACGATGATGACCACTGGTCCTATCGCCAGCGGCCGCAGTCCTGCCCGCCCCTGAGAAGCAAGCACCACGATGGTTCCCATCGCAAGGATCAGACCAACGTTCATCCCTAACAGCAATAGGGCCCCCAATGCGGGAGCAAGCGCACCCAGGAACACCGCAATGGCCAGCGCCCCGACCGCCGGGACCAGGGCGAGGGCCGCGACTGTGCCGATAATGACTTCGGTTTTCTCACGGGCTTGGGCGACGGTCCCAGCAAGCCCCGCGGCCACGGCTGCTGCCATGGACCACCACCCAGGATGGACGCGTTCGGCAAGCAGGGGATGGCTCAGCAGCACTGCGTCCGAGGCAACGACTCCGGCTATGTCCATCAATGCTGTGGTCAGCAACGCGGCCACAAAGGCCACGACAAGGCCCACCAATGCGACGTACGAACCTTGCATCGCCTCCGCGCGACGCCGCATTCCCAAGGCCAGGGGAACGAGCGCCAATGGGGCCATCAACGGAGCCACAATCATCGATCCGATCAGGATGGGCACGGAGTTCGACAACAGCGCCACGGAGGCGAGCACCCCGGAGGTGGCCATGTACAGCAGATAGGTGGTGGACAAACTCGCCTGAGCGGCGGTTCTGGTCACGGTGTCCTGGTCGACGAGGGACTCAGCAGCAAAGGGGGGCACACCGCCCATACTGCCGGTCGCACGCCCGTCCGGCAGCGGGATCCTCCTAGGACGCGCCTGTACACAGTGGGCACGGCATCGACTCCGGCCACCACGTAGCCGAAGGCCGGCACAGCCTCGCCCTCCGCCGTCCCGCGGAGTGATCCGACGCGGGACGCGCACGTCGTGGACTCACTACGGTTGATGGCTCTCTTTGCTCGCGGCGATGGGGTTCGATGTCAGGATGCCTGCCTGAAGATCCGCCACGATCGTGCCGAGCAGGCCTGTGGCCAGGAGTCCCGGGCCGAGGGGCCCGGATGCATTCTCTCCGACGGGCGGAAGAGACCGCAGCGCGACGACGACCCTGGGCGGCATGTGGTCGAGCTGCCAATGGATCTCCTCACCGACCGCACCGGGTCGCTCGGGCGCGGCAAGGCCAGCAGCTTTTGCGGCGTAGGCGGCGGCACCGAGGGCGTGGGCGCCCATGTGAGC
>JBASAZ010000089.1:0-2345 GCA_049650845.1 Ornithinimicrobium sp. | reverse complement strand
CCTCGGCCCCGGCGCTGACCAACTCCTCCAGCGCCCCGGAGTCGATCTGCCACACGTCGTTGAGGTGCTCCAGCGAATCCCGCACGCGCGCCACGGTGGCGGCGTGCGAACTGTCCTCCACGTCGATGGCCCCCGCCTGGGAGTCCGCACAGATCCACTCGAGCTGTTCCGCAGACGACGTCTCATAGACGGGAACCGGAACGGCACCAGCCGTCCACAACGCAAAATCGGCCAAGGTCCACTCGTAGCGGGTACGGCTCATGATGGCCACTCGGGCGCCGAGGGGGACTCCGGCGGCGACGAACCCCTTGGCCAGGGCCTGCACCTGCTCCCAGAACTCGGCGGCGCTGACGTCACGCCAGGTCTCACCCTCGGCGATGCGGACCAGCACCTTCGTCGGCTCGACGCCGGCCCAGTGCGCGGCCACATCAGACAAGTTGCCGTCGACGGCCAGTGGAACTAACGGTGGGACGGCGATGTCCTGCACGATCGGCCTCCTGGGGGGCTGGGTTCCTCGGGCGAGGTCAGCCGACATGCTATCGCGAAGATCCGAGCGCCCTCGGTGTGTGTGGCCCGCGTGGAGCGGCCGATACGCTGCCAGTCAGCCTGTCCATCATCACCTGAGCATCCGGGAGATCAGTCATGACCTTGAACATCGGAGTGGACGTCGGGGGAACCAAGATCGCTGCCAGCGCGGTCGACGAGCACGGAACGATCGCCGCCCGTGCCTTGCGGGAGACCCCTGCCCAGGACGCCGACGCGATCGCTGGCGCGGTGGTCGACGTGGTGCAGGAGCTGCGCGATCGCGCCGGTGAAGCGGGGCATGACGTGGCTGGGGTCGGCGTGGCGTGCGCCGGGTTCGTGGACGCCGAAGGCACCACGGTGGTCTTCGCGCCGAACCTGGCCTGGCGCGACGAGCCCTTGGCCGCGAGGGTTCAGGAGCGCGCCGGCATACCGGTGGTGTTGGAGAACGACGCCAACGCAGCAGCCTGGGGGGAGTTTCGGTTCGGCGCCGCCCGCGATGCTGACCACATGATCATGATCACCGTCGGCACCGGCGTGGGCGGCGGGGTGATCGATCGGCATCAGCTGGTGCGCGGTGCGCACGGGATGGCCGCGGAGATCGGTCACCTACGGGTTGTTCCCGACGGGCACCGGTGTGGATGCGGCAACCGGGGCTGCTGGGAGCAGTACGCCAGCGGGTCGGCCCTGGTCCGTGAGGCCCGCGAGCTCGTGGCGGCCTCCAGCCCGCACGCCGCCGACCTCACCCGACGCTGTGGTGGCGATCCGGCGGCGTTGACCGGCATGATGGTCACCGAATCTGCGGCCGAGGGCGGACAGGCGGCCATCGAGCTGCTGGAGGATCTCGGACACTGGCTGGGCGAGGGGACCGCGTCGCTGGTCGCCGTCCTGGACACCGGGGTGATCGTGATCGGCGGAGGGGTGAGCGCAGCGGGGGACCTCGTGCTGGATGCTGCGCGGGCGGCTTTTGCTCGTCAGCTGACTGGTCGGGGGCACCGTCCGGTGCCGCCCATGGTGCTCGCCGAACTGGGCAACGACGCCGGGATGATCGGCGCCGCTGATCTTGCTGCGGCCCGGGTCGCGCACTGATCGGGCTGCGACAGTATGCAGTCCGCTGAGTGGGCCATCGGCCTCGACATCGGCGGCACCAAGGTCGGTGCCGCGGCGGTGGACCGCGGTGGCCACATCGTCACCCAGGAGTATGCCGACACTCCTCACCGCAGCACTGCGCCCCAGATCGTGGAAGACGTCATCGTCACGGCGGTGGGGGCCGTGTTGGCACGGCACCAACCGTCACTGGACCCGGCCACGGTGCCCATTGGCGTGGGGGCAGCCGGTTTCGTCGACGCCGAGCGCAGCACGGTCCGCTTCGCCCCACACCTGAGTTGGCGCAACGAGCCGCTGGCCGCGCGGTTGCAGCACCGGTTGGGTCGGCCGGTGACCGTGGAGAACGACGCGAATGCCGCGGCGTGGGCGGAATACCGATTCGGCGCGGGCCACGGGGAGCCACGGCTCGTCCTGATCACCCTCGGGACCGGGATCGGGGGCGGCATGGTCTTTGAGGGTCGCCTCGAACGGGGTCGGCATGGGATGGCCGCCGAATTCGGGCACATGACCCTGGTTCCGGGCGGGCACCGCTGCGAATGCGGCAACCGGGGGTGTTGGGAGCAGTACGCCAGCGGCCCGGCGTTACGCCGCGAAGCCGTCGAACGCCTTCGGGTCGGGGGACCGCGGATCCGAGCGATCGCGCAGGCTTGCGGCGGTGACGAAGCCGTGATCACCGGAAAGATGGTCACCGAGCTGGCCGCTGCCGGCGATCCCGA
>JBASAZ010000088.1:0-2327 GCA_049650845.1 Ornithinimicrobium sp. | reverse complement strand
CTCCCGGACCAAAATCTCTGGGTCTGTGGCAAGCCGGCGCACATCGCCGTCAGGTTCCAGGTGCCAGTTTTGCTGGTATACACGTGCTGCGTTGCGATCGATCTCTGCCGCCTGCACCCCTCGGCCTCCCAGTGACGCGAGGGCTGCGTGGAACCCCCCCACTCCCGCAAACAAGTCTACGAAGTCGAACATGATCCTAAGGCTAGGTGCCAGGTCTGACGTGTCGTGGGCGACCCACCACACGATCTTGAAACTCTCGCGGCGAGTTCGGCATAGTTTCACCTCAATGCCGCCGAGGAGGGCAGTCGAGGCACACTCGGTTCATCGCGTGGATCTGCAGATCTTGGCCCTTCCGGAGGGTCAAATTACGACGTACGCCTGCGAGGGGATGGCACCCATCGGAGCATGACCACGGTCACGGCTACGCCTATGCCGAGCTGGGTGGCAAGTCGGCCAACATCGTGTTCGACGACGCCAACCTCGACCGTGCCGTCGGGGGAGCGGCGGCCGCGATCTTCTCCGCCGCGGGGCAGAGCTGTGTGGCGGGGTCGCGGCTGCTGGTGCAGCGGTCGGCCTACGACGAGGTTGTCTCTCGGCTCGCTGACCTGGCGTCGCGGATCACGCTGGGTCGGCCGCTGGATGAGTCCACCCAGGTCGGGCCGTTGCAGAACTCGCGCCAACTGGAGCAGGTGTCTCGGCTGGTCGGTGCCGCTACCGGCGGATCGGCGACGGCCGTGCACGGTGGTTCGCCCGTCGACCTCGACGGCGGCTTCTGCTACCCCCCGACCGTGCTGTCGGGCGTGGGTAACACGGACGAGATCGCCCGGGCCGAGGTGTTCGGCCCGGTAGTTACGGCCATCCCGTTCGACGATGAGGAGCACGCGGTCGCGTTGGCCAACGACACGGCATATGGGCTGGCGGGTGCGGTCTGGACGGGGTCGGTGGATCGGGCGCACCGGGTGGCGCGGGAGGTGCGGGCCGGGACGGTGTGGATCAACAGCTACAAGACCATCAACGTGATGTCGCCGTTCGGTGGGTTCGGCGACAGCGGCTATGGGCGCTCCAGCGGGCGGGACGGGCTGGCCGAATATACCCAGGCCAAGTCGGTGTGGTGTGAGACCGCCGCCGACGCCCCACTGCCGTTCGGCTACTGATCGAGCTGCAGCACCAGGTGCCGGTATCACAGGCGGTATCATTGAATGATGGCGATGACTCTGAGACTGGATGAGCAGGAGACCGAGGCCCTGCGTCGGCGTGCGGAACGGGAGAACCGGTCCATGCAGGATGTCGCCCGCCAGGCGGTGCGCGACTACGTGCAGCGCACCAGCCAAGCCGAGCTGCTGGACCAGGTCCTAGACGAAGAATTGCCTCGCTACGCCGAGGCCTTGCACCGGCTCGGGCAGTGATTTACCTAGACCTGGACGATCTGCTGCACGTCGCGGACCGGGTGCTTCCTACGGTCCAGATCAAGGACTCGGGCCTCTTGGAGTCGGCGCTCGCTCGCCCTCAAGCGAGCGCGTTCGGGGCGGATGCCTATCCCGATCTGCATACCAAGGCTGCGGCACTGGTCCACTCCTTGGCCAAGAACCGCGCCCTCATCGACGGCAACAAGCGGCTCGCCCTGGCTGGTCTCATCGCGTTCGACGGTCTCAACGGTCTCCGACTCACCATGACAAACGACCAGGCCTACGACTTCATCGTCTCCCTGGCGGTCGGTGAGCTGGACGAGGTGCCGGCAATCGCTGCCATCCTCGCGACGACAACTGAGCCGCGGCCCTGACCCCGACGATCAGTCGTGACCCAGGGGCGCCCTGCCGGCTGGACCGGGGTTCCACTCAACGACGCCACACGGTGTCCCATGGTGCATCTCGGTCTGCGCGGCATACTGGAAGGCACCGACGGGAGCGCCGCGGCTCCCAGAAAGTGGGGTGAGGTTGTCGTGGCCGACATGAGCGCCCCGTCCGGCTACGTCGCGACCCACGAGGTCACCAACCAGTCGCCGCCCCGGGTGGATGTCGACGAGTTCAGCACCCACGTCCCGCTCGTGGAGGGCGTGCGCCGCTACGACGCGGGATGGGCGATCCCGGCGCTGCAGGCCACGGGTGTCCTGGTCGGGTCCGCTGGCTTCGCCCGCGACGCCGCGCTGGCACACCGGAACGCGCCGGTGCTGCACACCCATGACGGATACGGGCACCGGGTGGACGAGGTGGAGTACCACCCGGCATACCACCGGATCCTGGCCGACGCGGTCGCCGTCCGTGCGCACACCTCTGCCTGGGCTGAGCCCCGCCCCGGCGCCAACGTGGCCCGTGCCGCCCAGTTCATGC
>JBASAZ010000087.1:0-32039 GCA_049650845.1 Ornithinimicrobium sp. | reverse complement strand
CCTGACCTACGAGCCGTTGATGCCGGACGCGACCGCCGAAGTGACCACCGAGAACGGCACCATGTTGCCCGTTCCGGTGGAGCGACCCGAGGAGTCAGGGGAGGCGCTGAACTACCTCGTCCTGGGCTCGGACAGCCGCGACCTCGACGAGGAGCGCGGACGTTCGGACGTGATCGTGCTGGCGCACATCTCGGACGACCGTTCGCGGGTCGACCTCGTGCACTTCCCGCGGGACTACTTCGTGGACATCCCCGGCTCCTCGGCGCCCAACAAGATCAACGCGGCCTACTCGATCGGCGGCGCACCGTTGTTGGTCGAGACCATCCAACCGTTGATCGGCGTCCCGATCGACTCCGTGGCGATCGTGAACTTCGAGAGCTTCAAGGCGTTGACCGACGCCGTCGGCGGGGTGGACGTCGAGGTGGCCGAGGCCAGCCCGGGCTTCCCGCAGGGCACGATGCGGATGGACGGCGAAACCGGGCTCGAGTTCGTCCGGGAACGCTATGCGCTCAGCCAGGGCGACATCTCTCGCGGTCAACGCCAGCAGGCGTTCATCAAGGCAGTAATGCTGAAGACGCTGTCGAGCGGCACCGTGACCAACCCCGCACGGCTGAGCCAGGTCGTTGACGCCGCCACCAAGAACCTGACCGTGGACAAGGATCTTGACGTCGCCGAGATGCGCTCGTTGGCCTTCTCCATGCGTGGGGTGCGGGGCGACGACATCAACTTCGTCACGGCCCCGTGGACCGGCATCGGTAGTGACGATGTCGCGGGCTCGATCGTGGTGCCGGCCAAGGACCAGCTGAACGTCCTGGTCGAGCACCTGCAGAACGACACGATGAAGGACTACGTCGACACCGTCTCCCCCACGCAGGGATTCAGCAACTGACGCTTGTGGCGCAGGCACGTATCGCCCGACCAGCTCGTCAGACCACACTTGCTGGTCCAATGTCGAGTGACCACCCTCGACTGACCACCCTCGACTGACCAGAAGCGTCTGATCCGGATAGAGTGATTGACGACGCGGGGTGCCGATTACGGCTGAGAACACACCCGTTGAACCTGATCTAGCTCGAACTAGCGAAGGAACGTCTGATGTCTGCCAACCCTGCCCCGCACGCCCCCACGAGCACCAACACGAACACCCCCACCATCAGCTCGACCACCGTCAACCCCACCACCGTCAACCCCACCACCATCGCCCAGGCCATGACGGATCTGCGCGACGCTTCCCCGCTGGTGCAGTGCCTGACCAACAGCGTGGTCACCGGTTGGACGGCGAACGTCCTGCTGGCCAGTGGCGCCGCACCAGCCATGATCGACAATCCGCACGAGGCCGGTGACTTTGCCCGGGTCGCATCCGCCGTGCTCATCAACGTGGGTACGCCACAGGACGTGACGGTGGCCGCGATGAAGGCTGCGGCCCGCAGCGCCCACGACTGCGGCACTCCCTGGGTGCTTGACCCGGTAGCCGTGGGCCCGTTGGCCTGGCGCACCGAGGTCGCCCGTCACCTCCTGGCCGACAGCCACCCTACGATCGTGCGGGGCAACGCCAGCGAGATCCTCGCGCTCAGCGGAGGCGCGGGTGGGCGTGGTCCCGAAACGGTCGAGACCGCCGAAGATGCGGTGCCCGCCTCGAAGGTGCTCGCCGAGCAGATCCAGGGTGTGGTGGCCGTCAGTGGTCCCGTGGACCACGTGAGTACCGCCGAGCACACGCTGCGACTGGCCAACGGCCATCGCTGGTTAACCAAAGTCACCGGGGTGGGGTGTGCGTTGGGAGCCCTGATGGCGGGCTACAGCGCGGTCGCTGCGCCGCAGCTGGCGGCTGCTGCCGCCACCGCGCACCTGACCGTGGCCGCGGATATCGCTGCCGAACGTAGCGCGGGACCCGGCTCCTTCGCCGTGGCCCTTCTCGACATGCTGGAGGCTTTGACGGCAGCTGAGCTAGCCGAGAAGGTCGTCCTGCTGTGACGGGCGAAGCGGGCCCCCGGGGTGCACGGAGCGCACTCGACCTTCGGCTGTATCTCATCACCGACCGCGAACAGTGCTCCGAGCTCGGGGTGGTGGACACGGTGCGCGCAGCGCTGCACGGTGGAGTCACTGCGGTGCAGTTGCGCGATCCGGCAGCCTCGGACGCTGAGCTGGTCGCCCTCGGTCGAGACATTGCGGCCGAGCTGCGGGGCTCGAACGTGCCCCTCCTGGTCGATGATCGCGTTGACCTGGTCTCGACCATCGGAGCCGACGGTGCCCACGTCGGTCAAGGCGATATGCCGGCTGACGACGCTCGCGCGATGCTCGGCGAGCAGGCAACGCTTGGCCTGTCGGTAGGCACCCTGGACGAGTTCGCTCGGGCCGGCGAGCTGGCCCCCGGGACGGTGGACTACCTCGGCGTCGGTCCCGTCTGGGGAACGGCGAGCAAGCCGGACCACGCACCGCCCATCGGCCTGACGGGACTGAGCGACATCGCCTCGCGCAGCCCGTGGCCGGTGGTGGCGATCGGCGGCATCAGCCTGGCCCGAACCGCTGCCGTCAGACGCAGCGGCGCCCAGGGCATCGCGGTGATCAGCGCCGTGTGTGCTCAGCAGGATCCGACGACGGCAAGCCGAGATCTGCTGGCCGCATGGGAAGGCGCGACACCGTGAACCGGCCCCCGATCGTCCTCAGCATTGCCGGGAGCGACCCCTCGGGAGGGGCCGGCATTCAGGCCGACCTCAAGACCTTCAGTGCGCTGGGCAGCTATGGATGCGCGGTGTTGACCTCACTGACCGCCCAGAACACACGGGGCGTCACCGGCATCCACCCGGTGCCCGCGGACTTCGTCACTGAGCAGATTGTGACGCTCTTCGACGATCTCGCGGTCCAGGCGACGAAGGTCGGCATGCTGGCGAACGCGTCGATCGCGCGTGCTCTCGCCACGTGTATCGAATCCACGATCACCGGGCCGGTGGTCCTGGACCCGGTGATGGTCTCGACCAGTGGAAGCCGGTTGGTCGACGATGACGCGCTGGACGCGATCCGGGGGCTGCTGCCCCTGATCACCGTGGTGACGCCCAACCTGCACGAGGCTGCAGTCTTGCTCGGCCGTTCACCAGCCGCCGACGTCGCCGAGATGGTCGATCAGGCGCAGGCTCTCAGGCGTCTCGGAGCGCCAAGAGTGCTCGTGAAGGGCGGGCATCACACGGGTCCCGAGGCCATCGACGTGTGGTGTGACGAAGACGGGCCCATCCCCCTGAGCGCGCCGTGGGTGAACACGGCGAACACGCACGGCACCGGGTGCACCCTGTCGGCAGCCATCGCCGCCCTCTATCCACACCACCAGGACTGGCTTTCCAGCGTGCGCCAGGCGAAAACGTGGCTGACCGGGGCCCTCGAGGCCGGCGCGGACCTGGACATCGGCCACGGAAACGGACCCGTGCACCACTTCTACGCACTCTGGAGTGACTCATGAGCACCGACAAGGTGACCCCGAGCTCTCACGAGGAGACCTTCACCGATGGGGCCTGGCGTGACACGCGCAGGCTACGGCGCTCCATCGACGACCTGGACTTTCTGCGCCAACTCGCCGACGGGACCCTGGAGCGGCCGGTCTTCACGGCATACCTGGCCCAGGACGCGCTCTACCTTGGCGACTACGGACGGGTGCTGGCCGCCGCAGCCAGTCAGAGCAGCGACCCCGACGAGCTGATGTTCTGGGCCGCCAGCGCGCACGGCACGGTGGCGGTCGAACGAGTCCTGCACGACACACACCTGGCCGACGTCGAAGGCCATGGAAGCACAGGCAGCGACTCTCACTGCGGCGACCTCACCCAGATGCTGCCGGTGTGCCGGGCCTACACCTCGTATCTGTGGTCCTTGGTTGGCCAGGGCTGCTACCCCATCCTCGCGGCCGGAGTCCTGCCGTGCTTCTGGATTTATGACGACGTGGGGCAGCGCTTACGCGCGGCGGCAGGGGACCTTGCTGCCCATCCCTATGGCGACTGGATCGCAACGTACGGCGACCCGGCCTTCGCGGAGTCGACACGCCAGGCACGGCGAATCGTGAACACTCTCGCGCAGAGCGCATCCCCTTCGGTCATCGACCGGATGCACGAAGCCTTTCGGATGTCGTGCCGATACGAGTGGATGTTCTGGAATGCCCCTCTTCAACCTCAGCCGTGGCCGACCTGAACACTGGCGGCGCCATAACCTGCCTGTACTTATACCCGCACCTGCACCTGCACCCGCACGTGCGCCCGCTCACCCGCACGATCGTCCGTGCGTTCGACCGTGCGGGAGATGCGCGCCCTAGGAGACGCGCTTCAGCTCCGCCGAGAGGTGGCTGGTCATGCTCTGGTCCATCGCGCTCATGTCCATCGCCCACATCAGGTTGGAGTTGACCAGGCCGTAGAGCCGGTGCCCGGCGGAGTAGTCCTTCGCGTGCGGGCTGCGCAGCACCCCATCGGTGCGCAGCTCCAGCTGAGCAGGCTTGGTGGTGCCGACGTACATCTCGACGATCCCGGTCGGGTGGGTGAGCAGCAGCTCGACCTCGCCGTCCGGTAGGGGGCGGAAGAACCCGGACTCGGTGCCCGAGGGGGCCAACCGCTCGCCGGACTCATCGAGGATCCAACTGTGGCTGTGATACTCCAAAAAGGGTCGACCGTCGTGGGTGATCTCCACCGCTTGGCCAAAGTTCGCGGACTCGATCGTGGGGTAACCGACGACTCCAGCCCCCTCCCAGTGACCGATCATCCAGGCCAACGGCGCCAGGTCCGGGTGCATGGTCGGGTCCAACTCAAAAGGCATGGATCCATCGTAGGGCCACGGCGGGGCCTACACCGGAAGGGCGCTGGGCAGGAAGACCAGCGCGACGACATACGGAATGATGCCGGTGACCAGCACCGAGCTCAGTGCGACCACCACCCGGGGGCGCGCGTGAACCATCGTGGGCAGCACCGAGAAGATCAGCCGAACCGCGTGACTGACGGCGGCACAGGCCACCCCGACCAGCGCGAAGGACGTCCACGACGACGCGCTTCCCAGCCCGACCAGTCCCCCCGCGATGCCCCCCGCAGCCAGCGCAATCGGCACGATCCACGGCCTGAACGCGTGGGCAAGACGCCGGGTCGCCACGCCGACCATGGCCGAGACGGACGCGGCCGTCATGGCGGCGAGCACCAACATGGCGCCAGGGTCGGTGCGGGCCAACGGGATCAGGAACGCCGCGCAGGTGAACAACGCCAACGCCAGCAGCACCGCGCTGACCGACTCGGCCACCCGGGGCCGTCCATCCCGGCGAAGCAGCTGATGCAGGAAGGCGGTCATGATCGAGACGGCCAACGCCCCCGGCAGCCAGTTCAGATGGGTGGTCCCGGTCGGCAGGCCGACGCTCAGCAAGATCGTCATCCCACCGAGCAGGAGCACTCCCACGGTGCCGCGTGGTGTCGGCAGACCCAGCGCGCCCGCCCATCCCCAGGCGATCACCCCGACGGTCACCGCAATAGCCAACGTCATCGTCAGCGGGCCGGCCAGAGCCGTCAACGAGAAGAACGCGGAGGTCACGAGCACCGAGCCAGTCACCGAGACCGAGAAGGTCTCGGTTGCTTCCGCTGCCTCAGTCACGGTCGCATTATGACGGTTCACGCGCGTTCGCGCGTTGCACCATGCCTGCCTCGGCCAGGCCAGCACTATCCTGTGCCCTGTGGCAGAGATTGCTTTGCTCACTCCGGGCGGCTCCGACGGGGCCGTTTTGCGTGTGCTCCCAGCGTTGGACCTCCTTCCGCATCGCGTGCGGATCGAAGCACTGGATGCGGGGGCGCTGTTGCGCGGCCCGGAGCCCGATGTGGTGCTGGTTGACGCCGCGGCTGACATGGTGGCCGCCCGGTCGGCCCTGCGAACCATCCGGGCGATGGGGAGCTGGAACGCAGTGATCGGGGTCTTCCTCGAGGCCGGTCTGTCGGTGGTCGACGACCAGTGGCCGCTGAACGACATTTTGCTGACCACGTCGGGACCGGCGGAGGTGCAGGCGCGGTTGCGACTGATGCGCCAGCGTCTCGGCCTGGCCACCCACGTCCAGCAGGGCACCGGACCGATTCGCGTCGCCGACGTCGTCGTGGATGAGTCCAGCTGGACGGTGCGGGCCGGCGGTCGACCCCTGGACCTGACCTTCAAGGAGTTCGAACTGCTGAAATACCTCATCCAGCACCCCGGACGCGTGGTGACCCGCGAAATCTTGCTCCAAGAGGTGTGGGGGATGGACTACTACGGAGGCACCCGCACCGTGGACGTCCACATCCGGCGGTTGCGCGCCAAGCTCGGACCGGAACGGGAGTCGTTGATCGGCACGATTCGCAACGTCGGTTATCGGTTCGCCGGTCCCCGCAGCACCGGATAGGACGTCCCCAGCCGCGACCCGGCGTGACACCTGCCACAGTAGGGGGATGAACGTGGAAACCCTCGCCGCCGTTCCGCCTCGGCAGTCGGCCGACGTGCTGGCCCTCGCCGTCCGTGCGACCACTCATGACGGCGTCAAACCGCTGTCCGAGCAAAGCGTGCTCGACGTGCGCCGGTTGCCCGCCGAGGGCGCGGCCGGGACTCCCACCTCGCACCTGCTGATCTTCGATGCCCCGGGTGAGATCAACGCCCGGGTCATCGGCTACGCCCATGTCGAGCACGGCGATGACGAGACCTTCGAACTGGTCATCCACCCCGAGCACCGCGGCCAAGGGTTGGGCCACGGACTGTTGCGCCAGGTCTTGTCCACCTGGCCGGGGGCGCGTGGGTGGGCTCACGGTGACCTGCCGGCCGCCCAGGCCTTGGCCGCGGCACACGCCCTGCACCCGGTCCGCGAGCTGTGGCAGATGTCGAGGCCGCTGAACCACGACGACCCGGCTGACCTGCCCGAGCTCGAGCTCCCGCCCGGGTTTGCGGTCCGCTCCTTCGAGGTGGGCCGCGATGAGCAGAGCTGGTTGCGGGTCAACGCCGAGGCGTTCGCCGACCACGAAGAGCAGGGCCGCACCACCCTGCACGATCTGCAGGATCGGATCCATGAAACCTGGTTCGACCCCCACGGCTTTCTCCTGGTCGAGGACGTCAGCGATCCCGAGCATCCGCGCCTCGCGGCGTTCCACTGGACGAAGGTGGAGCCCGCGGCCCCGGGGTCCAGCCGGGCCACCGCCGGTGAGGTGTACGTCGTAGGCGTGGCCCCGGCATACCAAGGTCGGGGCTTGGGCCGGGCCACCACGCTGTTGGGTCTGCGGCACCTGCGCGCCTGCGGGCTGAACGAGGTCACCCTGTACGTGGACGGGGACAACGCCGCTGCGGTGGCGACGTATCGACGGCTCGGCTTCGAACGCACCGCCATCGACGTGATGTATGCCGCTCAGGCGCTGCCCTAGCCTGCCCGACGATGGCAAGATGGCGACATGAGCACCGCGGACACCGCCTCCACCGAAACGCACACCGATGCCGGTCTCGGGAGTGCGCGGAGCCGTCAACCGGTGCTCCCCGAGCTCATCGAGTCCAACAGCGTGGTCCCGTTGCCCACCATCCGTCCGCAGCGGCCCCGAGGGGCGAACGGGCGCTTCGTCCGGTTGGAGGGTGAACCGTCCGACGAGACCGAGCCACAGGAGCTGCCGGAGGGCCGCTTCCTGGATCGCGAGGTCTCCTGGTTGCAGTTCAACGAGCGCGTCCTGCAGTTGGCCGCCGATCCCGACCTGCCGCTGCTGGAGCGGGCCCGGTTCCTGGCCATCTTCGCCGGCAACCTCGACGAGTTCTTCATGGTCCGGGTGGCGGGGCTGAAGCGGCGGATCGCTACCGGGATCGCGGGCCGATCGGCCTCCGGTTTGGAACCGCGCGAAGTGCTCGAAGAGATTTCGGTCGGAGCCCACCGGCTGATGGAACAGCACTCCGCGTTGTTCCACGACGCGGTCGGGCCGGCGATGAGCCAGGAGGGCATCACCATCGTCCCCTGGGCCGACCTGAGCGCCCAGGAGCAAGAAGACCTGGCGGAGATGTTCCGCAGCACGGTTTATCCGGTGTTGACCCCGCTGGCCGTGGACCCTGCCCACCCCTTCCCCTACATCTCCGGGCTGTCCTTGAACTTGGCCGTGGTCCTCACCAACCCGCGCACGGAACGGGAGCACTTCGCCCGGGTCAAGGTGCCACCGCTACTGCCCCGGTTCATCCGGTTGGCCACCGAGGAGGACGACCTCTATCGCGACCGGTTCGTGCTGTTGGAGCAGGTCATCGCCGCCCACTTGGACCAGTTGGTCCCCGGCATGACGGTGCAGGAGACCTTCAGCTTCCGGGTGACCCGCAACGAGGACGTCGAGGTCGAGGAGGACGACGCCGAGAACCTGTTGACGGCGTTGGAGCGTGAGCTCACCCGGCGCCGCTTCGGGCCCCCGGTGCGCTTGGAGATCGAGCACGACATGGACGATCACGTGCACGATCTACTCGTGCGTGAGCTCGGTGTGCACTCCAACGAGGTCTACCGCCTGCCGTCGCCGTTGGACCTGACCGCGCTGCATACCCTCGCCGACCTGGACCGCACCGAGCTGCGCTTCCCGAACTTCGTGCCCAAGACCCACCCGGACTTGGCCCCGGTCGAGCGGGCCGCGCCCAGCGACGTGCTGGGCGCGATGAGGCAGCGGGACATCCTGTTGCACCACCCCTACGACTCCTTCTCGACGTCGGTCCAGGCCTTCATCGGTCAGGCCGCGGCCGATCCGGCCGTCCTGGCCATCAAGCAGACGCTCTATCGCACCAGCGGCGACAGCCCGATCATCGACGCACTCATCGAGGCCGCCGCAGTCGGCAAGCAGGTGTTGGCCGTCGTGGAGATCAAGGCCCGCTTCGATGAGGAAAACAACATCAGCTGGGCTCGCAAGCTCGAGCAGGCCGGGGTGCACGTCGTCTACGGGATGGTCGGCCTGAAGACGCACGCCAAGCTGGCCCTCGTGGTGCGCCAAGAATCCGGCGGACTGCGGCGCTACTGCCACATCGGCACCGGGAACTACAACCCCAAGACGGCGCGACTGTATGAGGATTTCGGCCTGTTGACCTGTGACGAGGCGATCGCCGAAGACATCACCCGACTGTTCAACCAGCTGTCCGGAATGGCCCCGAAGGCGAAGTTCAAACGGCTCCTGGTGGCCCCCCGCTCGGTCCGCTCGCAGCTTCTGGAGCTCATCGAGGCCGAAGCGGAGCGGGGACCGGAGGGCCTCATTCAGTTCAAGGTCAACTCGATCGTCGACGAGAAGACCATCGACGCGCTGTATCGGGCTTCTCGCGCCGGTGCCACCGTGGATCTGTGGGTGCGCGGCATCTGCGCCGTCCGGCCCGGGGTCCCGAACCTGTCCGACACCATCACGGTCCGCTCGGTGCTCGGCCGGTTCCTGGAGCATTCCCGCATCTTCGCCTTCGGCGGTGGAGGTGCCCCGGTGGTCTACTTCGGGTCGGCGGACCTGATGCACCGCAACCTCGACCGGCGGGTCGAGGCGCTGGTCCCGGTGAGCGACGAGGGGCAGGTCAAAGCCCTGATGAAGCTGCTGGACCGCGGGATGCACGACGTGTCGGCCTGGCACCTGAACGAGCACGGACAATGGATTCGACAACACCTTGGCGACGACGGCCTGCCGCTGGCCGACCTGCAGGCGGAGTTGATCGCGAAGTATGCCGCACGGCGCAAGCCGGGTAAGCGTCGATGAGCGCGCACCCGCTCGAGGTGCTTGTCCCAGAGCAAAGCCACCGCAACGCCGGCAGCGGACCCATCGTGGTGCGCGCGGCCGGTGTCGTGCCCTGGCGCCGCAAGAAGAGCAAGCTTCAGGTCGCGCTGGTGCACCGGCCGCGATACGACGACTGGTCCTGGCCCAAAGGCAAGTTGGATCGGGGCGAGGACTGGGCGGCGGCCGCAGCCCGGGAAACCCTGGAAGAGACCGGCTTGGCCGTCCGGCTCGGCGCACGACTGCCCTCGCAGACCTATCCCCTGGGGCGGACCAACGGCCGGCCCACCAGCAAGCGCGTCGAATACTGGGCAGGGACGCCGATCGGGGGCAGCGGCACCCTCGAGCACGAGATCGACGACGTCGACTGGCTGTCCCCGGACAAGGCGGCGAAGCGGCTGACCTACCGCCGCGACCGGCTACAGCTCGATGCCTTGGTGACCATGGCCGTCCGGGACGGCCTGGACAGCTGGACGCTGCTCGTCGTGCGGCACGCCAAGTCGTTGCCTCGCAAAGCCTGGAACAAGCCCGACATGATCCGCCCGCTGACCACGGTCGGCAAACGTCGGGCCGCCCGGATGGCACCGATCCTGACCGCATACGCGCCGGAGCGCATTCTGACCTCTCCCTCGACGCGGTGCCACGACACGATGGCCCCGTTCGCGCAACAGGCCGTGGTGCCGCTGAGCACCAAGCGGGGCTTCTCCGAAGAGGGGTTCGAGGAGCGGCCCTACAAGGTGGCCAAGCACCTGACCAACGTGTTCCTCGCCGGCCGCAGCACCGCGATCTGCACGCACGGGCCGGTGCTGCATGCCGTGATGGATGAGCTGCTTCCACACGCCGACTCCGGCCCCGTCAGCCGCCTGCTCCACCGCGCCAACAGCACCTCGATGGACAAGGGTGAGATCCTGGCCTGCACCGTGGTCGGTCGTGGGGCCGCCGCGCGCATCGTCACGGTGACTCGCCACCGCATCCCTCGATAGCGCCGGGTTCGACTCAGCCACAGCGTGAGGCCGGTTGAGCTCAGCCGAAGCGGCCTGAGATGTAGTCCTCGGTGGCCTTGTTGGACGGGTTGTTGAAGATCTTGGTGGTGTCGTCCATCTCGACCAGCTTGCCGGGCTTGCCGGTGGCCTCGAGGTTGAAGAATCCGGTGCGGTCCGAGACGCGCGCAGCCTGCTGCATGTTGTGCGTCACGATGACGACGGTGTATTCCTCTTTGAGCTCGTTGATGAGGTCCTCGATGGCCAGCGTCGAGATGGGGTCCAAGGCCGAGCAGGGCTCGTCCATCAAGATGACCTCTGGCTGCACGGCGATGGCGCGGGCAATGCACAGTCGCTGCTGCTGACCACCGGACAGGCCCGAGCCGGGCTTGTCCAAACGGTCCTTGACCTCCTCCCAGAGGTTGGCCGCGCGCAGCGCCCGCTCGGTCAGCTCGGTGGCCGCGGTGGTGGTGATGCGCTGGCTGTTCAGGCGCACGCCGGCCAACACGTTCTCCTTCACGGTCATTGTCGGGAACGGGTTGGGCCGCTGGAAGACCATCCCCACCTCGCGACGTACGTCCACCGGGTCGACTCCGCGGGCGTAGAGGCTCTTGCCGTCCATCGTGACGTCACCCTTGACCCGTCCGCCCGGGATCACCTCGTGCATCCGGTTCAGGGTCCGCAGGAAGGTCGACTTGCCGCAGCCGGATGGGCCGATGAAGGCCGTCACCGAGCGAGCAGCGATGCTCATCGAGACGTCGGCCACGGCGTGGAAATCGCTGTAGTAGATGTCAAGGTTCTTGACGTCAATACGCTTGGACATAGGTGCGGGTGTCTCTCAGTAGTGGGGGTCGGCAGCGATGAAGCGGCAGATGGGGACGGGTCAGCGGCCCGACTTGGGGGCGAAAAGCTTGGCGATGAGCCTAGCCGTCAAGTTCAGCGCGATGACGATCACCACCAGGATCAGTGCCGCCGCCCACGCGCGTTCGAGGCTGGGGTCACGCACACCCGGGTTGAGCGGTTTGGTGAACATCTCGTAGGCGTAGACCGCCAGGGTCTGCATCGGACCGCTGAGCGGGTTGTAGTTCAACGCGTAGAACCCGCCCACCGCCACCAGCAAGGGAGCCGTCTCACCGATCACTCGGGCAATGGCCAGGGTGACGCCCGAGGCCAGTCCGGAGGCGGCCGTGGGCAGCACGACCTTGTAGATGGTCCGCCACTTCGGCACCCCCAGGGCGAGCGAGGCCTCACGCAGCTCGTTGGGCACGATGCGCAGCATCTCTTCGCTGTTGCGCACCACGGTGGGGATCATCAGAACAGACAGGGCGATCGCCCCGGCCATCGCGTTCTTGGTGCCGATCCCGAAGATTACTCCGAACAGCGCGAAGGCGAACAGCCCGGCCACGATCGACGGGATGCCGGTCATGACGTCGACGAAGAACCGGATCGCCCGGGTGAGGTTCGACTTCCCGGCGTACTCGACCAGGTAGATCGCCGCGAACATGCCGATCGGCACCGAGATGACCGTGGCCAGCCCGGTGATGATCAGGGTGCCGAGGATGGCGTGATAGGCGCCGCCGATGAAGGGTGCGTCCCCGTCGGCGTACTGCTGGTCGGCCAGGCCGGTGATGCCGTTCATGGTCTGCTGCAAGAACTCCGGGTTCACAGCTCGACCCACCCCGTTGAGCGCCACGGTCAGCAGCACAGAGATCAGCGGCAGCAGAGCGAGCGCGAAGGCCCCGTAGACCAGCGCCCGCATCAGCTGGTCGAGACCGACGCGTCGCCCGGCCACGACGCGGTGTGCGACGTAGGTGGAGATGACGTAGACCAGGTAGCCGGTGACGACGCCGAGGGCCACGTTGGACAGCAACAGCCAGACCAGCAGACCGGTCAGGACACCGGCCGCAAAGGTCACCCAGACCAGGCGGGCCGGGGCAGGCCTCACCGGCGAGCTGGTGATGCCTTCCCAGGCGTCCAGGCGGGTGCTGGTCGTGCCCCTCTCCGGCTCCGGAGTGCTGGCAGGGGTGGGGGCTTTGGTCGGTGTCGTCATCAGTTGGCTCCGGAGAACTCGGCGCGCTTCTCCACGATGTAACGCGCAAACAGGTTGACGGCCAACGTAATGGCGAAGAGCACCAAGCCGACAGCGATCAGTTCGGACAGGCGCAGTCCCGACGCTTCCGGGAAGTTCAGCGCGATCTCCGACGGGATGGTGGCGTTGCCGCTGCCGATGAAGTTCAGCCCGAACACGCCGGGAGACAGGATGATGGTGACGGCCATCGTCTCGCCTAGGGCTCGGCCGAGCCCGAGCATGGTGCCACCGATGATCCCCGGCTTGCCGAACGGAATCACCGCCGTGGTGATCATCTCCCACTTGGTGGCGCCGAGCGCGAGGGCCGCCTCCTCGTGCAGCTTCGGCGTCTGCAAGAACACTTCACGGGAGACCGAGGTGATGATCGGCAGGATCATCACGGCCAGAACCAACGATGCGGTCAGCAGCGTCCGCCCGGTGGCGGAGGCTTCCTGGAAGAACGGGATCCAGCCGAGGTTGTCCTCGAGCCAGCGATAGAAGGGCACCAGGGCGGGAGCGAAGACCTGCAGACCCCACATCCCGAAGACCACGCTCGGCACGGCCGCCAGCAGGTCGATCACGAAGCCGATCGCGTTGCCGATCCGACCGTTGGCGTAGTGCGAAACGAACAACGCGATGCCCACCGCTACCGGTGTGGCCACCGCGAGCGCGATGAGTGAGGCGATCAGGGTCCCCAGGATCAACGGCCATACATAGCCGAAGAAGCCGTCCCCGCCGGTGATCTCCTCCGGCGAGGCGCTGAGCACGGGCGCTGCCTCGATCATCAGGAAGGTCGCCACCCCGGCCAGGGTGGCCAGGATCAGAATCCCGGAGCCGAGCGCGGCCCCACTGAACAGCACGTCACCCAGCCGCTTCGGGCTTCGCGTCGAGCCACCTCCGGTGAGCCCTGGGTCTGGCGTATCGACCTGAGCTTCGGGTCGGGGAGACCCGCTTCCCGGCGTTGGTCCGTGCCGTGTGCTCATCTGTTCCTCCGTGCGCTAGCCAAACCTGTGACCCCCATCTGGTGCCTTCCAGCGGCAGGGGCGGCGGCCAGGTTGAGCACCCGGACGCCGCCTGCCGTTCGCGTGGGTCTCAGCCGCCACTGACCATCGACAAGGACTCTTCGACCTTGCCGCGCAGGTCCTCGGAGATCGGAGCTGAGCCGGCCGCTTCCGCTGCTGCCTGCTGACCATCCTCGGAGGTGACGTAACCGACGAAGTCCTTGACCAGGTCGGCCGTCGCGGCGTCGGCATACTCCGAGCAGACGATGTGGTAGCTGACCAGCACGATCGGGTAGGCGCCCGACTCGGTGGTGTCCCGCGCCAGGTCCAGGGCGAGATCGCCCTCGACTCCGGTGTCGGCCGGTTCGGAGGCATCGACCACCTTTGCCGCGCCCTCGGCGGAGTACTCGGTGAACTCGCCGCCGACTCCGACCGCGGCCGTGGACAAGTCGCCGATCGCGGAGGCGTCGGAATAACCGATGGAGCCTTCGGTGGACCCCACGACCTGGATCACGCCGGTCGTCTGCGCGGCGGCTTCGCCACCGTTGACGGGCCAGTTCTTGTCCGCCTCGTAGCTCCAGGAGTCGGGTGCGGCCGCGGAGAGGTACTCCATGAAGTTCTCGGTGGTCCCGGATTCATCCGAGCGGTTGACTACGGTGATGTCGGTGGCCGGCAGCTCGGCGTCGGGGTTGTCCGCGGCGATGGCCTCATCGTCCCAGGTGGTGATCTTCTGGTCGAAGATCTGAGCCAACACGTCCGGCTTGAGGTTCAGGGTGTCGACACCAGGCAGGTTGTAGGGGATCGCGACCGGTGAGATGTAGACCGGGAGGTTCATCGCACCCCCCGGGCCGCACACGTCCTTGACCGCCTCGCGCTCGGTCTCGTCGAGGTAGGCGTCGGATCCGGCGAAGTCGACCGCACCGGCCAACAGGTTCTCTCGTCCGCCACCGGAGCCGATGCCGTCGTAGGTGACCGTCACCCCGGGCTGCACGTCTTGGTAGCCCGCGATCCAGGCCGTCATCGCCGAGTTCTGCGAGCTGGCGCCGGACGCCGTGAGCGTGCCGGTCAGGTCGCCGTCCGAAGCGCCGGAGGCGGCGGGGTCAGCATCCTCACCGGCGGTGGCACCGGGGTTGTCGTTGCCACAGGCGGCCAGCGTCAGCGAGGCGGCCATCGCGAGCGCGAGGGTAGAGCCAGAACGGTGGAGCTTCACGGAGATCCTCTTTCTGATCAGGGCTAGGGCAAACCGGGAGCAGCCGAACGCCGCTCTCGAGGTGGTAGCGACGTTGCCAACCTCTGGAACCGTAGAGAGGGGATATGGCCCGGAGCACCTTCGATGATGAACGCTTCGTGAACGAAGGCTGAATGTCCAACGACCAACCGCCTCATCATCCCCCCTTTCCGTGCCCGTCCACCGCCCCGGAATGCCCGCGGCCCGCCCGCGGTTAGACTTCATCACGTGTCGGGCTGCGGAAGCCCCGGGCTCCACCTATAGCCGCTTCGAGCGGCCCCGCGCCGTGAGGCGCTCCCAGCCCGACACGTCACCATCGTCGGCACGACCTGGTGCCCGGCTGTCCTGAACTGACAGGGCTGTCCTGAACGGACCGGCTGTCCTGAACTAACCCGGGCTGGGCTGGGCTGAGCTGCCTTGGACTGACTGGGGTGGACTGAGCTGGGTGGGCTCAGGTCAAGTCGCCCCGGTCCCACAGACCTGCGCAGGCGTGTAGGTCGCGCGCCATCTCCTGCATCCGCTTGGCCCGTCGCACCTGATCCGCGCTGACCTCGTCCACGCCCGCCGCGGGGTCCACCAGCCCGATCGCGGCCACGTGGGCAAAGGCCGCCCCCCGCTCCAACGCGACCCGCAGATCGCCGGTGAACACCCCACTCAGGATGGCGGAGGTGAGCTCCCGAAGGTCGGCCGGCTGCGGCGGCTCGGTCACTCCTGCGATGACCCGATAGACGTCGGCGTGCGCGGCCCCGGCGGTGTAGGCGCGGGCCACCTCGACGGGGGCGCGCTGCACCCATTCGTGCAGCAGATACAACCGCCACAACGCGCCCGGAAGGGAGCGGGCAGGTCGGTCGGCCCACAACTCGGCCAGGGTGGCCAGACCCACTTCCGGCACCAGGTCGACCAGGCGTGCGCTGACCTGCGGATCCTCGGTGGCCCGGCCCCGGCCGACCAGGATCGCCGCGGTGCGGTGGGCCGCCTCCACCACGTCAGCGGGATCCTCAGCGGCGAACGAGTCGAAGACGACAGGATCGGTCAGCGCAGGTTTATGTGGCCGGGCCGGTGGGCGGTGACTCACGCGTGGCCCTGCGGACCCAACACGATCACGTCGTGGCCACCGAGGGTGAGCTCGTCGCCGTCCACCGCCGCGTCGGCCCACACCGCGAGGGTATGCCGACCGCCGGACTCGCCGCCGAGGTCCACCGTGCAGGGTTCGTCGCTGAGGTTGGCGACCACGCTGACGTCGCCGCGCCGGACCCACCACAGGGCCTTCTCCGGGTCTACCGTGACGGAGGACTCACCCAACGGCGTGTCGCGAAGGGCGGGCACCGACCGCCGCAACCGCAACAGCAGCTGATACCAGGCCAGCATCCGGGCGTGCGCCGGCTCGGTGCGTTCGCTGAAGTCCAGTCGTGAGTCGATCACGGTCTGCTCGGACTGCGGATCGGGCACGGTCTGGGACCAACCGTGGGCCGCGAACTCGGCGTTGCGCCCGTCCCGGATCGACTGAGCCAGCCATTCTTCCTGGTGTGCGGTGAAGTACTGCCATTTCGTGCGGGCGGCCCACTCCTCACCCATGAAGAGCATCGGGGTGTAGGGCGAGGTCAGCAGCCACGCGGCCCCGATCGCCGCCAAACCGTCACTGGTGAGGTGACTCAGCCGGTCCCCGGCGGCTCGGTTGCCCACCTGGTCGTGGGTCTGCAGCGAGGCGATGAATCGCCACCCAGGGGTGACGTCGGGATCCACCGGGCGACCGTGATGTTGGCCGCGGAAGGTGGACAGTGTGCCGTCATGCAGGAACGGCGTGTCGCCGAGCACCTTCACCAACGCTCCGGGATCGGCGAAATCGGCGTAATATCCCTGCGTTTCACCGGTCAGCGCGACGTGCAGGGCGTGATGGACATCATCGGCCCATTGGCCGTGCAGCCCCAGACCTCCGGCGCCACCGGGGCCGCGGCGGGCCACGGTGGCCGGGTCGTTGCGGTCCGATTCGGCGATGAGGACGCGAGGCACGCCGGTCTGTTCACCGATGTCGTCGGCCAGTGCGGCCATCTCTTCCAGGATGTGCAGCGCCCGGTGGTCGTGCAGCTCGTGCACCGCGTCCAGGCGCAACCCGTCGAGGTGGAAGTCACGCAGCCACATGGCCACGTTGTCCAGGATGAACCGGCGGACTTCATCGCTGCTCGGACCGGAGAGATTGACCGCCTCGCCCCAGGGAGTGTGGTGCCGGTCGGTGAAGTAGGGGGCGAACTGCGCCAAGTAGTTGCCACTGGGTCCGAGGTGGTTGTAGACCACGTCGAGGTAGACGGCCAGACCGTGCTGGTGGGCTGCGTCGACGAAACGTTGCAGCGCGGGTGCACCGCCGTAGGGCTCGTGCACCGCGAAGGGGCTCACCCCGTCGTAACCCCAGCCGGCTTCACCGGGGAAGGCAACCACCGGCATCAACTGCACCGTGCTCACCCCGAGGTCGACCAGGTCCGGTAGGTGATCGATGGCCGCATCGAGGGTCCCCTGCTCGGTGTACGTGCCGACGTGCACCTCGTAGATGGCGCTGCCCTGCAGTTCGACACCGCCCCAGCTCTGGTCCTGCCAGTCGTGGGCGGCAAGGTCGACAATGGCCGAGGCGTCGTGCACCCCGTCGGGTTGGCTCAGCGACCGGGGATCGGGCCGCGGATCGCCGCCGTCGACGGCGAAGGCATACCGGCCGTCGGCGGTGTCTTGAGCCTCGACTCGGTGCCGCCACCACCCATCGTCCCCGTGCTCCATGGCCGCGACCTCGGCGCCTTCGGCTCCAATGTGGACTTCGACCAGGTCGACCTCCGGCGCCCAGACCGCATACTCGTGGGTCTGCTCGGCGCTCGTGTCATTCACACCGCTCGTGCTGATCGTGCCGCTCGTGTCACTCACACCGCTCATGCCTCTCCCGCCTCGACCTGGGCGACCAGCAGAGCCACCGGGGCATCCAGGAATGCTTCGGTCAGCTCCAGGCCCGACTCTTCGATCAGCAGCTCTCGGCCGGTGAGTTCGTCGACCCATCGACCAGCGGCGAGCTCGACCCGATGCCCGCTCAGCGTGTCCACCGACACGGCGTGCGGGGCACGCAGGGCTAGCGCGGCGACGCGCTCGGAGCGCACGTGGCCGAGCAGGTGCGGACCGGCGTTCAACGCACGATAGGAACCACGCGGACCGAAAACGTCGGGCATCCTGCGCCGCAACCGCAGCGTTCGCGCGGTGACGAGCAGTTTCATCTCCGACAGGCCGGAGGGGTCCTGCCCCTCATCGATCCGGGCCAACGCCGTCCGCCGTCGCGCGTAGTCCACCGGGCGGCGATTATCCGGATCGACCAAGCTCAGGTCGAGCACTTCAGTGCCCTGATAGGTGTCGGGGACACCGGGCAAGGTGAGCTGCAGCACCTTTTGCGCCAACACCAACGCGACCATCTGGTGCTCACTGCGCTCCACCGCATCGTTGATCGCGTCGTAGACCTCACCGCTGGTGCGCATCTGCTCCGCGCACGCCAGCACCCGACCCTCGTAGTCCGGTTCGGTGTTGACCCACGAGGTATGCAGCTTGGCCTCCCGGATGGCTTTGGTCACGAACTCCGCCAGCCGGCCCGAGCTGATCGGCCCGACCCCGACCAGGGTCTGCCAGATGAGGTGGGCCACTGACCCGTCGATTCCGTGCTCTTCGCGGGCCTCGTTGGCGGCGCGACCACACTCGATCCAGGCCTGCTCGTCACCGGCGACGGCGAGCACGCGAGCGCGCACGTCTTCGGAGCGCTTGGTGTCGTGCGTGGACAGGGTGGTCATCCCCATCGGCCAACGCGCCTGCTGATGGCGGGCCCACTCGTGCAGGGTGCGCATCTGCGGGTTGGCGCCGTTCGCCGGGTTCACCCCGACCTCGTTCAGCGCGATCAACCGGTGCCACCGATAGAACGCCGTGTCCTCAATGCTCTTGGCCATCACCGGTCCGGTGGTCTGTTGGAAGCGCACGCACAGGTCGCGGGCTGCGGCGGGGTCGTGCACGCCGGCGTCCGGGTCGGCGAGCACGTCGCCGAGGTCCCGGATGACGTCCTTCAGGTCCGGCGCCGCCGTGGTGGCCCGATCCACTGCTTCGGCAAGCCGATCGGCCGCATCGGGCGCGGGCTCTTCCCCCGGGCGCACGTAGGCGCGGTAGGCGTGCAGGTTGACCAGGAGCTGCCCCAGTGCTTCGCGCAGGTCCTCCCTCGGGCGGTCCGGCATGACCTGCTCGGCCAGCCGCACCAGGCGGTTGACCTCCGGTCCGAGCAGCTCTTCGACGGTGTTGCGTTTGGTGGACTCGACCACGTCGTCCAGATCAGGCGTGCCGCCGATGCGCGCCCAGGCGCGCGAGACGACCTGGGGGGTGTTGGGGTCGGTCAACGCCAGGGACAGCGCCGCCAAGGCGTCGTATCCGGTGGTCCCGGAGCACTCCCACTGCGTCGGCAGCTGCTCGTCGTGCTCGAGGATCTTCTCGACCCACACCGGAGTCCCCGGTCGAAGATGACCGGCCAAGGTGTGCAGATAGCCACTGGGATCGAACAGCCCGTCGGGGTGATCGATCCGGAAGCCGTCGATGACCCCGCTGTGATGCAGGTCCAGCAACAGGCGGTGGGTCGCCTCGAAGACGTCGGACTCCTCCACGCGCACCCCGATCAGGGTGTCGACCTCGAAGAAGCGACGATAGTTGAGCACCTCGTCAGCCTCGCGCCACGACGCCAGGACGTAGTGCTGTTGCTCCAGGACGGCCCCCACGTCCGGCTCGGCCTGCCCCTCTGCGGCCTGCGGGTTCCAGCCCACCCCGGTCGTGCCCTCGGCGAGCGGGAAGACGTGGTCGTAGTAGCGCAGCACCGGCCGACCGGCGGCGGGTCCCTCGTCGGGACGCCCGGTATCAACGCTCAGCTGTCCGGCGGCCAGCACCTCGCTCAACGGTTCTCCGAGCACCGGTATGCCGAACTTGCCGTCCAGGGCGTCCCAGTCGACGTCGAACCAATGGGCAAAGGCGCTGTGCTGCCCCTCGCGCAGCACCGACCAGACCTGGGCGTTGCGCCACAGCGGAGCCTCGAAGGCCATATGGTTCGGCACCACGTCCACCACGATGCCCAGGCCGGCTTCATGGCAGGTATGAGCGAGCGCTTTGAGCTCGGCCTCTCCGCCCAGCTCGGCGTTGATGCTGGAGTGGTCAATCACGTCGTAGCAGTGCATGGAGCCGGGAACGGCGCTCAAGATGGGCGAGAGGTAGAGGTGCGAAACGCCCAACGTGGACAGATAGGGCACGATGTCCGCCGCGTCGGCGAAGGTGAAGCCGGCGTGCAACTGAAGTCGATAGGTGGCGGTCACGGGGCGCTGGTTGGCTGGTGCGTCAGTCATTGCCGCCCAGTCTCTCAACAAATTCGCGCCGACGGATAGCCAAGCCACCGCCACGACCGGTTGACTGAAGAAGCATCTTCGGCCAGCAATGCAAAGAGAGCGCTCTTTCCGAAGTATCCTCGAAACATGCCCACCCCTGGAGATCGCGCTGCCACTCTGCGCTCGCTCGCTGCTGAGCGCTTGCTGATCCTAGACGGCGCGTGGGGCTCGATGATGCAACAGCTCGAGCTGACCGAGGCCGACTTCCGGCCCGCCGACGCGGATCCCCACCGCACGTACGCCGGCAACTTCGACCTCCTGCAGATCGTCCGTCCCGACGTGGTGGCCGACGTTCACCGCGCCTACTTTGCCGCCGGGGCCGACATCAGCAGCACCAACACCTTTTCCTCCACGTCCATCGCGCAGGCCGACTACGGCACCGGGCATCTGGTGCGCGAGATCAACGAAGCTGCCGCACGGATCGGCCGCGAGGTGGCCGCCGAGTTCGAGGCCGCGGACGGCAGGGTGCGGTTCATCGCCGGGGCCATCGGTCCGACCAACCGAACGGCGTCGCTGTCACCGGATGTCGAGCGTCCCGAGTACCGCGCCATCACCTACGCCCAACTGCGCAGCGCGTATGCCGAGCAGGCCGCCGGCCTCCTGGCCGGCGGGGCCGACATCCTGATGGTGGAGACGGTCTTCGACACGCTCAACGCCAAGGCTGCCCTGCACGCCATCAACGACGTGCTGCGCACGCTGGGTCCGGAGTATGCGCGTTTCCCGGTCATGCTGTCGGGCACGATCACCGACGCCTCTGGCCGGACCCTGTCCGGTCAGACCCCGGAAGCGTTCGCGGTCTCGACCGAACACGTCGACCTGTTCAGCATCGGCCTGAACTGCGCGCTCGGCCCCGAAGCCATGCGTCCCCACCTGCGGGATCTGAGCTCGGCCTCCCAGGCCCTCATCTCGGCCCACCCCAACGCCGGCCTGCCGAACGCGTTCGGCGGTTACGACGAAACGCCGGAGCAGATGGCCACCACCCTGCGCGAGTTCGCTCAGGAGGGTCTGCTCAACATCGTCGGTGGCTGCTGTGGCACGACCCCCGATCACATCCGGGCGATCGCCGAGGCGGTGCAGGGCCTGCCCCCGCGCAACCGCATCGAGCCCCAGCACCGCTATCTGCGCACCAGCGGGCTCGAGGCCTTCACGCTCACCCCGCAGACCAACTTCGTCAACGTCGGCGAACGCACCAACGTCACCGGCTCGCCGAAGTTCGCCAAGGCCATCACCGCTGGAGACTGGGACGGCTGCGTTCAGATCGCCCGTCAGCAGGTCGAATCCGGGGCGCAGCTGGTCGACGTCAACGTGGACGAGGGCATGATCGACGGCCCCGAGACGATGACCCACTTCCTCAACCTCCTGGCCGCCGAACCGGACATCGCGCGGGTGCCGATCATGGTCGACTCCTCCCGGTGGGAGGTCCTCGAGGCCGGTCTGCGGTGCCTGCAGGGCAAGGGAGTCGTGAACTCGCTGTCCCTCAAGGACGGGGAGCAGACCTTCTGTGAGCGGGCCTCGATCGTCCGCGAATACGGCGCGGCCGTGGTGGTGATGGCCTTCGACGAGCAGGGCCAGGCCGACACGTTGGAACGGCGCACCCAGGTCTGCCGCCGCGCCTACGACCTGCTGACCGGCCCGGTCGGGATGGATCCTCGGGACATCATCTTCGACCCCAACGTGCTCACGGTCGCCACCGGCATGAGTGAGCACGACCGCTATGCGCTCGACTTCATCCAGGCCACGGCGTGGATCAAGGACAACTTGCCGCACGCGCGAGTCAGCGGCGGGATCAGCAACGTCTCGTTCTCCTTCCGCGGCAACAACGTGGTGCGCGAGGCCATGCACGCCGCGTTCCTGTTCCACTCGATCCGCGCCGGGCTGGACATGGGCATCGTCAACGCCGGCATGCTCGGCGTCTACGAGGACATCGACCCTCCGCTGCGCGAGGCCGTCGAGGACGTCATCCTGGCTCGCCGGGAGGACGCCACGGATCGACTCATCGAGCTCGCCGGGCACTACAGCGGGACCGCTTCGGCCGGAGGCAGTGGCGCCAAGGCGCGCGAGGCCGCTCAGGTGTGGCGGGAGGAACCGGTGGCCGAACGCCTCCGGCACTCCTTGGTGCACGGCATCAGCGACTATGCCGTCGAGGATGCCGAAGAGGCCTACCAGTCCTTGGGGTCGGCCCTCGCAGTGATCGAGGGGCCGCTGATGGACGGGATGGACGTCGTCGGTGACCTGTTCGGCAGCGGCAAGATGTTCTTGCCTCAGGTGGTGAAGTCTGCGCGGGTGATGAAGAAGGCCGTCGCCCACCTCACCCCCTATCTGGAGGCTGCCGCGGTGAGCACCGGTGGGCACAGCAAGGGCAAGATCGTGATGGCCACCGTCAAGGGCGACGTGCACGACATCGGCAAGAACATCGTCGGCGTCGTCCTGGCGTGCAACGGATACGAGGTGACCGACCTGGGCGTCATGGTCCCGCCGGAGAAGATTCTGGCCTGCGCGGACGAGATCGGGGCCGACGTGATCGGCGCGTCGGGGCTGATCACTCCGAGCCTGGACGAGATGGTGTCGCTGGCCACCGAGATGAGCCGCCGCGGGATGAACACGCCGCTGCTCATCGGGGGCGCGACCACCAGCACCGCGCACACCGCCGTCAAGATCGACCCCGCCTACACCGGGACGGTGGTGCACGTGCTGGACGCCAGCCGGGCCGTCGGCGTGATGGCGGAGGCGATCAGCCGCGAGGACGCCTTGGCGAGCAAGGTCGGCTCGCAGTACGCCGAGCTGCGGCAACGCCACGCCGACCGGAAGGTCACGCTGGTGCCGCTGGACCGGGCGCGCGCTCAGGCCCGGGAGGTGCCGGCATACCGCACTCCGGTCCCCCAACGACTCGGCCGTCATCTGCTGGAGCCGAGTTTGGAGGAGCTCAGCGAGCTGATCGACTGGACCCCGTTCTTCACCGCGTGGGAACTGCGCGGCACCTACCCGCAGATCTTGAGCGATCCGCGTCAGGGCGAGCAGGCCACGCAGACCTTCGCCGACGGGCGCAGCATGCTCAGCCAGATCCTCGCCGACGGCAGGGTCAGCGCCCGCGGGGTGGTCAGCCTGTGGCCGGCCCACCGCGACGGTGACGACATCGTGGTCGACGCCGCCGCCGGTTCGCCTCGGGCGGGCGCCGAACACGGGCACAACGGCCACCGGGTGCTGCACACCCTTCGCCAACAGCGCGAACGTCGCACCGGCGGTTACACCGCTTTGGCCGACTTCGTGGCTGAGCGCGATGACCACCTCGGCGGCTTCGCGGTCGCCATCCACGGCGCCGAGGAGGTGGCCGCCGAGCACCGCGACGCCGGTGACGACTACAGCGCCATCATGGTGCAGGTGCTGGCCGACCGGTTGGCCGAGGCCTTCGCCGAGTGGGCGCACCGTGAGGTGCGCACCCGCCTGTGGGGTTACGCCGCCGACGAGGACCTCAGCATCGAAGACACGATCAAGGAGCGCTATCCCGGCATCCGCCCCGCCCCTGGATACCCAGCCCAACCGGACCACACCGAGAAGCGGACGCTCTTCGAGCTGCTCGACGCGCAGGCCATCGGTATGCAGCTCACCGAGTCGTGCGCGATGACGCCCAACTCGGCGGTGTCGGGGCTCTATTTCGCCCATCCGGACGCTACCTACATCTCGCTCGGCAAGGTCGACCGTGATCAGGTTCAGGACTATGCCGATCGCAAGGGGTGGACGCTGGCGCACGCCGAGAAGTGGTTGGCCCCCAACCTGGGGTATCAGCCGTGAGCGCCGAGGCCCTCGACCCGGGCGAGGACTATGACCCCGGTGACGACCATGACCCCGGTGACGACCATGACGTCATTCACCACACCCCGCCGTGGTCGCCTCCGGTGAGCTCCGTCCGCAGTCGAATCTCCGTCGAGCTCGTCCCGCGTAGCGTGGAGGCCTTGCGGGAGGACGTGCGGACGGTCCAACACCACCTCGACGACGTCGACACCATCAACGTGCCCGACCTCACGAAGTTCGAGATGACCAGCTGGGACGCCTGCGCGCTGGCCAAGGAGACTGCCTCGGCATACAGCACGATCCCGCACATCCGAGCCCAGGACCTTGACCCTGCCCACGCGCTGCCCATGGTGCGAGCGCTGGAGCGCGCCGAGATCACCGAGATCCTGATCATCAGCGGCGACCCGTCCGACGATGCACCCGAGGAGGCTCCGGGGGTCAGCGCGCTCGATGCCATCGCCCGGATCAGGCGCGAACTCCCCCACGTCCAGGTCTACGCCGGCCTCGATCCGTATCGTCAGGCCCCCTGGCGTGAGGTGCAGTATGCCGAGCAGAAGCTGGCCGCGGGAGCCACCGGGTTCTTCACCCAGCCGTTCTTCGACGTCGCCTTGATGCAGGCGTGGGCGGCGATGATCCCCGCTGGCGTTCCCGTGTGGTGGGGGACGACGACGGTCACCACCGCGGCTTCACAGCGGTACTGGCGCACCGTCAATCGTGCCGTCTTCCCGACCGACTTCGAGCTGACCTTGGAATGGCAGAGAGCGTATGCAGCGCGCGCCGTGTCCTTTGCCCGAACCCGCAACCAACACATCTACATGATGCCGGTCAGCGTCGACGTGCGGGACTATCTGGACGGCGTGGTGTGACCTGCTGCGTCCCGCCGTCACCGCAGCGAGGCAGTGCGGCCTAGAGCTGTGACCCCTCGAAGGACTCGGTCGTTGTCTCGCCACTGAGATAGCCGATGCACAGGACACTCCGGTCGCCGTCCTTCCACCCGTCTTCGGTGGGCGAAAGGTCCTGCAGGTCGATGGTCGACTCCTCGTAGGACTGACCCACGTAGTCCTCGAACCCTGCGATGCAGCCCTCTCGGATGATGGTCTGCCACTCGTCGGTGTCTGGATAGTCGCCGTCGGGGGCGTCGAACTTATGGACCACCTGGCCGTCGTGCTCCTGCCCACAGTCCACCGTCGGGATCTCGTCGACCTGGGCGGACTGCAGGCCGTCCATCTGCACGCATTCCCCCACCTCCGCGCTGGGAGTGCTCACCAGCGTCGAGCACCCACCCACCGACAGGGCCATCCCGGCCAGGGTCACCATGGCGAGCGGGCGTCGGGTCATCTGAAGGCTCCTGGTGCGGACGAAAGGTGAGCTCATCTTCCCAGATCAGCCACCGAGTCGGCGCATCGTCGCGCACAGCACCATCGGCTCCCCGATCTGATCCGACGCGTCCAGATCGCACCACGCCTCGATGACCCAGTCATGGTCGCCTTCGGGGTCGGCAAGCGTTTGCTGTATTCGCCATAGGCGCACCTGGCCGGCGTGGGTGTCGGCGTCTGCGGTGACGCCAGCGGGGGATCCGCCGGCGCCCGGCGTCCCGGGGGCAGGCCCGCGCTCGGGCACGATCGAGAGCAAGGTGGTCCCCCGCGCCGCAGCGCCGGTCTCGATGTGGTCGTGATCGTCGTAGTAGCGCGCGAGCGCCTCATCCCACTGCTCTGCGTCCATCAGGATCTGCCGAGGCGGGTCGACGAGCTCGGCCACCGCACGCTCCATCTCGGCCAGGGTGCGCCATTCGTCTCGGGCCGCCAGCTCCACCCGGCGGAACATCGCGTTGCGGACCATCACCCGGAAGGCCCGCTCGTTGCCGGTGATCGGCCGGACGACTTCGAGGGGGGCACCCGCAGCAACCCGGGCCGCCGCGGCAGCCACGGCGTCGGGATCGGTGAGGGCCTCCCACTCTTCCAACAGTGAGGAGTCGGTCTGCCGGATGGTTTCGCCGAGCCACTCGGTCAGGTCATCGAGCGCTTCGTTGCGCACGCCGTCGGGCACGGTTTGGCGCAGCGTGCGGTAGGCGTCGGTGAGGTAGCGCAGCAGCACGCCCTCGGACCGGGTCAGCTGGTAGTAGGCGATGAACTCACCGAACGTCATGGCGCGCTCGTACATGTCGCGCACGATCGACTTCGGGCTCAGCGCATCCTCACCGACCCACGGGTGGGACTGGCGATAGATGGCCAGGGTGGCTTCGAGCAGGTCCAGCAGCGGCTGCGGCCAGGTGATGTCGTCGAGCAACAGCATCCGCTGGTCGTATTCGATGCCGTCGGCCTTCATCTGGGCGACCGCCTCACCCTTGGCCTTCGAGCGCTGCGCGAACAACACCTGCCGCGGATCGTCCAGCACCGACTCGATCACCGACAGCACGTCGAGGTGGTATGTCGTCTCGTCCGGGTCGAGCACGTCAAAACTGGCCAGGGCGAAGGGGGCCAGCGGCTGGTTGAGGGCGAAGTTGTCCTGCACGTCGGCGCTCATCGCCACGCTGCGCCCATCCTCGCCCGGCGGGTCGAGCCGATAGAGCACGCCGGAGTCCAGCAGTGAGCGCGACAGGTTGATGGCCTGCCGGGCCGACCGGGCCTGAGCGGCCCGGGTGTCGTGGTTGTCCCGCACCAGCCGCCGCAGATGGCCGAAGGGGTCACCGGGTCGGGCGACCACGTTCAGGATGAGCGAATGGGTGATCCGCATCCGCGAGCCGAGAGACTCAGGCTGCCCGTTGACCAGTTTGTCGAACGTCTCCTCGGTCCAGTTCACAAAGCCGTCCGGCGGCTTCTTCTTCTGGATCTTGCGCAGCTTTTTCGGGTCGTAGTTGGCCTTGGCCACCATGCGCGCGTTCTCGATGGTGTGCTCCGGAGCCTGCACCACGACATACCCCTGGGTGTCGAAACCCGCCCGCCCCGCACGCCCGGCGATCTGCTGGAACTCGCGGACCTTGAGCACTCGCTGCCGCGACCCGTCGAACTTGGTCAGTGCGGTGAACAACACGGTGCGAATCGGGACGTTGATGCCCACTCCGAGGGTGTCGGTGCCGCAGATGACCTTCAGGAGCCCGTCCTGAGCCAACTGTTCGACGAGCCTGCGGTAGCGCGGAAGCATGCCCGCGTGGTGCACCCCGATGCCGTTGCGCACCAACGTCGACAGCGTCTTGCCGAAGCCTGAGGTGAACCGAAAGGCGCCGATCCGCGCCGCGATGGCGTCTTTGTCTTCGCGGGTCACCATCTTCAGCGACATCAGGGCCTGGGCTTGCTCCAGGGCGTCCTTCTGAGTGAAGTGCACGATGTAGATCGGCGCTTGTTGCGAGGTCAGCAGGTCGCTGATCGTCTCGGGCAGCGGCGTCATCGCCCAGCTGAACGACAGGGGCACCGGGCGCTCGGCGTCATCGACCACAGCGGTGGGCCGGCCAGTGCGAGCGGTCATGTCGTCCACGAACCCGCTGACGTCACCCAGCGTGGCCGACATCACCAGGAACTGGGCCTGCGGCAACTCCAACATCGGGACCTGCCAGGCCCAGCCACGGTCGGGCTCGGAGTAGAAGTGGAACTCGTCCATGATGACCAGCCCGACATCGGCCTGGTCACCCTCGCGCAGCGCGATGTTGGCCAGGATCTCGGCGGTGCAGCAGATGATCGGAGCGTCGGCGTTGACCGAAGCGTCGCCGGTGACCATGCCGACGTTGTCCGCACCGAAGATGGTGCACAGCGTGAAGAACTTCTCGCTCACCAGCGCCTTGATCGGCGCGGTGTAGAAACTCACCCGGTCATCGGCCAAGGCTAAGAAGTGGGCGGCCGTCGCGACCAGTGACTTGCCGGACCCGGTGGGTGTGGACAGGATGACGTTGGCGCCGCCGAGCAGCTCGATGATCGCCTCGTCCTGATGCGGATACAAGGTGGTGCCCTGGTCCTGCGCCCACTGGGCAAAGACGCCGTAGAGGGCGTCGGCGTCGGGGGGTCCGTCAGGGATCAGCGTTTCAAGGGTGGGCATCACCGATCATTGTCCCGCACCGCGGAACGAGTCGGCGCCGCCGCCGTGGACGCTTAGAGACGGACCACCATCTTGCCGGTGTTGTCCCCACGCAGCACCCCGAGGAAGGCGTCGACCGCATCCTCGATGCCGTCGCGGAACGTCTCGCGTGAGACCAGCTCCCCGGACTCGATCCACTGGCCGGCGCGCTCGGCATACTCATCGGCGAGGTCGTAGTGGTCGCCCACCAAGAAGCCTCGGATCTTCCCCCGCGTCTGGATGAGCCGGGCCAGGTTGCGCGGACCCGGGGCGGGCTCGGTGTCGTTGTACACCGAGATCATCCCGCAGACCGCGATCCGTCCGCCCTCGCGCAGCGAACCGATGGCCGCCTCGAGATGCTCACCGCCGACGTTGTCGAAGTAGAGGTCGATGCCCTCCGGTGCGGCCTCGCGCAGCTGCTCGGCCACCGGGCCGTCCTTGTAGTTGATGGCGACGTCGAACCCGAGGTCGTCGACGACGTGCCGCACCTTGTCCTCGGTCCCGGCGCTGCCGATGACCCGGCTGGCACCCAGGGCCTTGGCGATCTGACCCACGGCGCCACCGACCGCGCCGGCCGCACCGGAGACGAACACGACATCGCCGGGACGGATCTCGGCGATCCGGGTGAGCCCGGCGTAGGCCGCGAGTCCGGTCATCCCCAGCACCCCGAGGTATGCCGAGGCGGGAGCCACGTCGGTGTCAACGACTCGAGCGTCGGTGGCCTTGACCACCGCCACCTCACGCCAGCCCGATCCGTGCAGGACGTGATCACCCACGGCGATGTCGTCGGCCTGCGACTCCTCCACCACGCCAACCGCGGCACCGTCCATGGCCTTGCCGAGCTCGAACGGCGCCGCATAGGACTTCGCGTCGCTCATCCGTCCCCGCATGTAGGGATCCACCGACATCACCGTGTTGCGGACCCGCACCTGCCCGTGACGCAACGACGCGGTGTCGCTTGACGCGATCTCGAAGTCCTCCTGGGTGGGCCAGCCGATGGGGCGGGACACGAGCCGAACCTCACGGGAGTCGGCGGGAGCGGGGGCATTGGCCTGCGACATGATGTCCTTTCGGGTGAACGGGGATCGTGAGGGAGAACCACCGCGCACCTGCGGTTATGCCGTCAGTCCTGCAGGCGATCGGCGATTGCCGCGCCGAGCGCAGCCCCGGAGAGGTAGGCCGCCTCCACTCGGGGCCGCTGTGACCACGCGTCGCCGCAGATGCCGATGCGGTCGTCGCCGAGAGAGTGGGTGGCCTCGCGGGTGCTCGCGGGCCGAGCGAAGGTCCACCGGTGCAGGTCGGTCCAGGCCGGGGGATCACCGATCTCCAGGAGCGACCTGAGGGACGTCAACATCGGGTCCGTGGCCTCGTCCGGGGCTTCCAGGTATGCCGAGGCCAGGCTCGGCGTGGAGTGCGCCACCAGCACGGCGGCGTTGTCGCCCCGCCGCTGACCGTCGTCGGCGATCCAGGCCAGGGTGTCGTCGCCGTTCACGAACGCACCGTCGAAGTTCTCAGCCCACCTGCGCGCCTCCCAGCCTGCCGAAAGGGCCAACACGGGCTCGAACGCATCGTTGAGCGTTGCGTAGGTGGTCGAGTGCGGGTCCAGCAGCCGCCTGGCCTGCGGGTCGGGCATCGCCAACGCAACCGCGCTCGCGGGCCGGTTGTCGACCCGCAACCCCGCTGTGGTGGAGGTGACCGCCTCCACGGTGTGTCGCTCCACCGCCAAGCCGGCCGCGAGGTCCTGCACCAGGGAGCGCAGCCCCCGCGGGGCGGCCCAGCGCAGGTTGCCACTCTTGGGCTCTGCGGGTTGGCCGTCCTCGAAGACATTGAAGGTGTCGGTCCACTGTCGAGCCAACCCACGGTCCGACCAGTCGTCCACCACCTCAGCGAAGGCGTCGTCGCTGACCGTGAAGTAGGACGCGCCGGTGTCGACCGGGCGACCCTGGATCTCCCGGACGGCCATCCGGCCGCCGAGCTCGCGGCCCCGGTCGAGCACCACCACGTCGTGACCGCGCTGAGCCACGATCCGCGCACAGGCAATCCCGGAGATTCCGCCGCCGACGACGATGACTGGATCCATCGCACCATCCTCGCAGCCGCCTCGATCGGGGTATCGACCGCCCGCAGGGCCGGGGCATAGCCGTGTGACAGGGCCCAGCCGTGAGACAGGTTCTAACCGTGTGAGTCGGGCACGGCGTCCGCACCCCCGGCGGAGGTTTCCGCGTTCAGACTGGCACCGCCGGCTTCAGAGACCTGTCCCGGGGCGGGAGCAGGACCGCCATCGCTGTCGGAGTCTCGCGGGTCTTCGGCGTCCTGCGGGGTCTGCGCGCCGGTCTGGGCGTCGTCGAGAGCGCTGTCGTCAGAACCGTCCGAATGCTGGATTGTCATGCAGTGACCATCGCACTGAGGCCGCCGCAGCAGTCAGGCGGGTCGTGATTGGCGGCATACCGGCCCTCCAGCGGGTGTGCGCGCGTCTGCGACCACCTCGTCCCGGCGACACACCGGCCGAAACCGGCTCCAGTGCGCGCGTGCACCCGGCAGCCGCATGTCTCCGGCGTGTCGCCGGCTCAGGCGCGCTGCTGCTAGGCCAGCAACTTCTCGGCCAGGGATGACCCCTCGTCGGCGACACCGGGCAAGGCAAAGAAGAACCCGCCACCCTCGGGGCGGACGTATTCCTCCAGCGGTTCGCCGTTTAACCGTTCCGAGACCGCCAGGAACGTGCTCAGCGAACGCTGGAACGACACGAAGGCCAACCCCTGATCGAGTTGGCCCACCTTGTCCACCCCCCGGGTGTAGGAGAAGCCGCGCCGCAACATCACCTGCCCGGCGGTCTGCGGTGTACGCGGATTGGCCAGCCGGATATGCGCGTCCAGCGGGGTGATCTCTCCGTCCGGGTCGTCCGCAAACGAGACGTCGTCGAACTCGGACTCACCACCCAGCGGCGCTCCCGATTCCTTGCGTCGTCCGATCAGCGCTTCCTGCTCGCTCAGCCGGGTGCGGTCCCAGAACTCGACGAGCATCCGGATCACCCGCACGGCGTGATACGAACCGCCGACCGCCCACTCGGGCTCGCCGTCGTCCGGCCCCACCCACACCGAAGCATCCATCACCTCGGGCTCAGCCGCAGGCAGGTTGGCCGTGCCGTCCTTGAAGCCGAGCAGGTTACGGGGTGTGCGACCGCCCGCACCGGTCGACCCGCGAGCATAACCTTCGGTGGACCACGCGAGCACCAGGTGGCGACGAGTGGCCCGCATCACTTGCCGCAGGGCGTGCTGGATGGTGTCTTCGTGCCCGGCTTCGATGCTGATCAGGATGTCGCCGTGTGAGCGCTCGGGGTCCAGGCGGTCGTTGGCCAGGAACGGCATCTCCACGAGTTCGAGCGGCGCGCGGTCGGCGAGCCCGAATCGATCGTCAAAGAGCGACGCACCCACGCTGACCACGATCCCGAGATCGTCGGGCGGTGGTTCCGGCCCCAGGATGCCCGTCTCTGCCGGGGGGTATGCCGGGTCTCGGACCTGCGGCATACGACCCGCCATGGCGTCGGCCACGGTTGCACTGAGGTCGGCAAACATCTCGGCGAGCTCGTCCCGATCGCGGGCCGTCACCCGAAACGCGGACAACGAAGCCAACGCCGGGACGGGCATGGCGGTCACGGCCGGTTGGTGCGCCCCGACGAACGCGACGCGGACCGGCTCGCGTTGTTCAGTCGGCCCGCCGATGGCAGCCGATACCGCCCCCTGCCGCGAGCCCTCCCCGCTGCACGCCGCCAGTCCCGCCACGGCGCCCACCGAGCCCAGGGCGGCGG
>JBASAZ010000086.1:0-12844 GCA_049650845.1 Ornithinimicrobium sp. | reverse complement strand
CGACGGAGTCGAGCCGTGCCGGCCGCGGGGGCCTCACAGGGGAGCCCCCAGCGAGTGACGGGATCCAGCCCGATGGCGGGACGGCATACCTCGAAGACGGGGTTCCCTACGATTTCCAGGGTTAGCGTCGCGTTCTAAGGTGAGCAGGTGAGAAAGGCACACGCATGAAGAGCGGCCGCGCCCCCGAGGTTGTCGAGACGATCCTGCCGGGGGTGGGGATCAAGTACGAGCTGAGCACCCGAGGTGGGACGCCGCTGTCGCTGGTGGTCAACCGCGAGGGTGGCTCGGTGTTGATCGCCTACGACGCGCGCGATCCCGACCGGGCCTCGTTGACGGTGCCACTGGACGACGACGAGAGCGAAGCTCTGGCGGGACTGCTCAACGGCGCGTCGATGGTGCACCGCGTGAGCGAAGCCGCCGAGCTGCCGGGGATACGGACCTCGCGGATCCGGATCGACGAACACGCGCCGTTCGACGGGTTGACGCTGGGCGAGACCCAGGCCCGTACCCGCACGGGTTGCTCGATCGTGGCTATCGTGCGCGGGGTCGACGTGGTGCCATCACCTGGACCGGACGAGCGGTTCAGCGGCGGCGACCTGCTCGTGGTCGTCGGGACGGAGCGCGGCATGGAGCAACTCCGCAAGATCATCTGGCACGGTCCGTAGGTCCTCGCCGTGGACCACTTGGCCATCCTGTTCATCGAGCTCGGCGCGCTCTTTGCGGGGTTGTCCCTGGTGGGTCTGCTGGCCAAGCGACTGCAGATCTCGGCCATCCCGTTCTATCTGCTGGCCGGTTTGGCCTTCGGTGACGGTGGCCTGGTCAAACTCAGCGCCGCCGACCCGTTCGTGGAGGTCGCGGCCGAGATCGGCGTCATCCTGCTGCTGTTGACCCTCGGTCTGGAGTTCACGTCTTCGGAGCTGATGACCAGCCTCAACCGGCACCGCAGGTCCGGCGTCGTCGACCTCGTGCTCAACGCCACCCCCGGCCTGGTCGCCGGTTGGCTGCTCGGGCTGCCGATCGGGGGCATCCTCGCCGTCGGCGGGATCACCTGGATCTCCTCCTCCGGCATCGTCGCTCGGGTGCTGTTGGACCTTGGCCGGCTCGGCAACCGGGAAACGCCGTCCGTGCTGTCACTGTTGGTGCTCGAGGACATCGCGATGGCGTTGTATCTGCCGATCCTGGTCGTCGTCCTCTCGGGCGGGGGGCCGTGGCAAGCGCTCGCGGGGGTGTCGCTGGCCCTCGGCGCGGTGCTGTTCATCCTGCTGATGGCCCATCACGGCAGCGACCGGCTGGAGCGGATCCTGGACCACCCCGACGACGAGCAAGTGCTGCTTCGCGTGCTCGGGCTGACCCTGCTGGTGGCCGGCATCGCGCAAGGGGTCGGTGCCTCGGCCGCGGTCGGGGCGTTCCTCGTCGGCATCGCGGTGCCGCACGCGCTGGCCGATCGGGCGCGGCGTCTGCTCAGCCCACTGCGTGACCTGTTTGCCTCGGTGTTTTTCGTGGCCTTCGGGTTGGCCACCGTTCCGGCGGACATGATGCCCGCGCTGGTCCCGGCCGTGGGGCTAGCTCTGGTCGGCATCGTCACCAAAATCGCCACGGGGTGGTATGCCGCTCGGCGCGACGGCGTGGCCCGTCCCGGGCGGTTGCGGGCCGGTGCGGCGTTGGTCTCCCGGGGGGAGTTCTCCGTGGTGATTGCCGGGTTGGCGGTCAGCGGCGGCGTGGCACAGGTGGGTCCGCTCGCGGCGGCATACGTCATGGTGTTGGCGGTCCTGGGACCGATCCTGGCCCGGCTGGCCGACCCGGTCGGGGAGCGCCTCCTGCCGCTGCGGTGAGCCGCCGGGCCGGACAATCCTGGGGCGGCGATATACAACCGGGGTCAGTCGGGTGCAGAATCGGCGGGAGATGAGAACGCCTTGATGAGCCCCGAGCCTGCAGTCCCCGCGGGCGACCATCACCACCACGGCGGGATATGCGGCGGACGGGATCATCACTCCGGCGAATACACGCCGCAGCAGCAGGCCGACCTCGACCTCGTGTTGGCCTTCAACGCCTCGATGAGCCAGGCCATCAACGAGGGTCTGGACGTCACCGCGACCGAAGCGTTCCTGGACCCCGACCCGTTGCGATACATGTGGGTCGACGAAGGACAGGGGCGGATCGCGGAGCAGCTGGCGGGGGCCGAGGTGGTCCTGGCGCAGGCTCCGCGACTGGCGGGAGACCCGCGGGACGGGGTGGAGTGGATCGACGGGTCGGCGAAGGCGGCACGGCCCTCGATCGCCGCGACCGCCGATGGCACCACGGTGACGACGTGGATCGAGTGGGTGCCACAGCGCGGCGACGTCCTGCGCGCTCAGCTGCGCCACCCGGCCGATATCGGTGAGCCTGCGGAAATCGAGGAGATCACCACCGATCCGGTCGACCTGTTCCGGCCGGTCGCTGCCGTCGATGCGGCTGGAACCTTCTGGGTGTTCGTCGCGCGCCGGGACAGCGCGAGCAGCCCGGTCGGGGTGTACGCGACACGGCGCCGTGATGGCGAATGGACGCCGTTGGAGCAGGTCAGCGACACCGCTCACCCGTCGTTCAACCACGAGGTCGCGGCCGATGCGCACGGTGGGTTGACCCTCGCCTGGCAGGCTCCGGTCGGATCGGGGTTCGGCATCTATGCCCGGACGCGGACGACCGGCGGGTGGGGTCGGACGTCGTTGGTCTCCGAGGGCGTCGAAGCCAACGTGTGGGACCCGGCGGTGGTGGCGCTCCCCGGGGGATCGACGCTGTTCGCCTGGTCGGAGTATGCCGGCGGCTCCTACCGCGTGGTGCTGCGCACCCGTTCGGCGGACGGGGAGCTGGGGGTCCCTCGTGTCATCACCGAGGGCAGCGACTATGCCCTGCACCCCAGCCTGGCCGTGACCGCGGACGAGCGGGTCTGGTGTGCTTTCGACGTCATCACCATGCACGGCCACGCGGGCAGTGGGCCCACCAGGCTGCGACCGGCGCACGAGGTCGGCGTCGACCCCGGCCGCGTCGTCGGCGTGCGGCCCTCAGGGAACAGCGTGCCCTCCGAGCTCATCCCCGAAGTCTCCGCCCGCGTCCGGGTCCTCGAAGTTCTGGCCGACCACGTGCGGGAGGCCCCGGGGGAGGTGGCGGCACGGCTCGACGTCGTGCCGTCGGGGCTGCCGAAGCTGGTTGCCGGGGTGGACGGCGGGTTGGCGGTCGTCTATCGAGTGCACCGCAAGCTGCCGTTGATGACCTACTACTGGGAGGTCGCCGCGCAGGCGTTGGGGCCACAGGGCTGGGAGGCCCCCACCACGTTCAGCGGGACCGACGGGACGTTGGAGGAGCCGTCCGTGGCGGCATACCCCGGCGGTTTCACGATCACCGCCCAAATGGACCGACGGCTGGAACGGGCGCTGACCTGGAGCGAGGGTTTCGGCGGACGGGACTGTCCGTATCTGTACGAGCATCACGGATCGGTCATCTGGCACGGGATCCACGGGCTGGGGCAGATCGTGCGCGCCCACCGCGGGCCGTTTCCGCCGCTGTGGACGCCGGGTGACGACGCCGCTGAGGTGGTCCGAGCGGAGTCGGACCTGCGTGCCGAGGCCCGGCGATGGGTCAGCCCTGGTGACGTTTCGGTGGACGCGCCTGACCCGACGGTTCGTGACCGACCGAGCGCCGTGGTGGCCGGGGAGAGGATGCAGCTCTATTGGGGCGATCTGCACCGGCACTCCCTGGTGAGCCGGTGCACCTCCGGTGACGAGCCCAGCCTGGAGGATTTCTACCGTTACGCCTGGGACGTCTGCGACTACGACTTCTGGGCGGTCACCGACCACGCCGAGAACTCCTCGGATCATCAGTGGTGGAGCATCCAGAAGATCGCCGACCTGTTCCACATTCCGGGCCGGTTCGTCCCGCTCTACGGGTTCGAGTGGACCTCGCCGAGCAGTGGGCATCAGAACGTGATCTACGGCGACGTCGAACGCGGAGCACCGCTGTTTTCCTGCTTCGCCGAGGAGACCAACACCCCCGCCGGGCTGTGGGAGGCCCTCGAGCAACACCCGGCGTTCCCTGCCATCACGATCCCGCATCACCCGGGGGCGGCGATGGTCAACAACGACTGGGACTTCAACGACCCGACGTATTCGCGGTTGGTGGAGATCTTTCAGGCGTGCCGCGGCAACTACGAGACGCCGGGCTGTTTCCGGCAGTACGCGGACGGAACCGCGACCGGCACGTTCGCCCTCGACGGGTTGCTGCGCGGATACCGATTCGGCTTCGTGGCGTCGTCTGATCACGGACACGGCGCGAGCTATGTCGGGGCCTACGCGCGCTCGCTGGATCGGGCCGAGGTCTTCGGTGCGCTGCAGGCTCGGCGGACGTTCGCCGCAACGACCCGCGACGTGAGGCTCGACGTGCGCCTGGTGGGCAGCGAGGGCGGCGAGGCGTTCATGGGCCAAGAGGCGGTGATCCTCGGCGGGCGCACGGTGCGCATCCACGCCACGGGGTATGCCGATCTGGCGCGGATCGAGATCGTCCGAGACGGACAGGTGGTGCACGTGGTGTCACCGCAGGTCGCTGAGGCCGAGGAGATCGCGGTCGGTCTGCGGGTGGAGTGGGGTGAGGCGGACGGGTCGACGGTCTGGGACGGCACGCTGCGGATGGATGGTGGCCGCGTGTTGGCGACACCGTTCTGGGGGCCGCAGGTCGTGGCGGTCAGCGAGTCGTCGGTGGCGTGGCGCGCGACGACGCACAGTTTCGGGGAGCCGTACGGGGCCCAGCGCGGCGAGGTCGAGCTGACGCTGGTGGGGCCACCGTCAGCCGAGGTCCTCGTGGAGATGCAAGATCGGTCGCTGCGGACCACCCTCACCGCGATCACCGAAGCCTTCTCCCGTGACGGGCGGATCGGCATACCGGCGGGGGTCGGGGCGCTTGGTCGTGCCGGGCTGCAACCGTCGGTCGGCGGCCTGACATCGCTGGGGGTGCGAGAACTGAGCGTCGAGTGGACCGACCCGACCCCGGGCCTGGGAAGCGTGTCGTTCTACTACGTGCGGTCTTACCTCACCGACGGAGAGATGGCCTGGTCCTCGCCCATCTGGGCCCTCACCCACTGATCCTCGGGGGTCACCCCAGCCAACATTGCCGTCCTGAAGAACGGTCGCGCCACGGCGATTCGCTTCAGCACGCTGGAGGCGATGCGGGAGGTGCTGAACTGCCAACCGGGCGCCACATGACACTCCACGGTCGTTGCGGCTACCGTCTCTTGCACACTTGGACACCCACGAATCGATCCCGCGCTACCCATGGCTAAGCCGGTCACTCCGTGCGATCGAGGCCGGCGCGCGACGCCCAAATCACACCGCATCGAGCAGATGGAAGCCCGAACATGACTCCAACGTCGTCGCCACCGCACACGGCCGCTCCCGCGGACAGTCTCGCCGGTCAGGTCACGCGTGGTGTGCGCGCCTTCATGGCCACTCAGACCTCGAGCGCCGTCGTGTTGTTAGCAGCCACAGTGATCGCCTTGGTGTGGGCCAACTCCCCGTGGGGACATACCTACGAGGCCTTCTGGCATACCCCGCTGAACATCACCCTGGGGCAGGCCAGTCTCGATCTCGATTTGGAACACTGGGTCAACGACGGACTCATGGTGTTCTTCTTTTTCGTCCTGGGTCTGGAGGTCAAACGGGAACTAGTGGTCGGCGAGCTGTCCGACATCCGACGCGCTTCCGTGCCCATCGCGGCAGCACTTACCGGCCTCGCGGCTCCAGCTCTCATATTTCTGGCCTTCAACCCCTCAGGACCGGCGGCGGCCGCGTGGGGTGTCGTGATCTCCACCGACACCGCGTTCCTCCTCGGCGTGCTAGCCCTTGTCGGCCCCAAAGGGTCACCGCAACTGCGAATGTTCCTGTTGACGCTGGCCGTAGCCGACGACATCGGCGCGCTGACCGTGATCGCTGTGTTCTACACCGCCGACCTCGCGATCGCACCACTGTTGTGGGCTATCGCCGGTGTCACGCTCATGGGTGTTCTGGCGCGGCGCCGCATCGGTCGCGGGCCGTTGTTCTTCGTCCTGGGTGCCGCCGTCTGGGTAGCAACCGTCGCCTCGGGGGTGCACCCGACCATCGCCGGGGTAGTGATCGCCTTGTTCACTCCGGCCTTCGCCACACGACGCACCGAGGTTGCACGTGCGGCCACGGCGGTCGCGGCATACCGTCAAGACCCCGGCCCGCGCTATGCCCGGGAGGCCCGGTGGTCCATCGATGCCTCCATCGCCCCCACCGATCGCCTCCAACTGCTGTACCAACCCTGGACCTCGTTCGTCATCGTCCCCTTGTTCGCGCTGGCCAACGCCGGCATCGTGCTGGACTCCGAGGCCCTATCGGCCGCCGCTACGTCACCGCTGACCTGGGGTGTGGTCGTCGGTTTAGGTGGCGGCAAGCTGGTGGGCATCGTCGGCGGCGCCCTCGCGGCGGTGCGGCTGGGCTGGGGTGAGCTCGCGCCAGGGTTGAACCGGTGGCAGCTCGCCGGAGGCGCTGCACTGTCCGGGATCGGATTCACCATCTCACTGCTCATCGTCGACCTAGCCCTCGGCGATGACGAAGCCCTCGCCGACGAAGCCCGCATCGGAGTGCTCGCGGCCTCGCTTATCGCGGTCGTGGTCGGGTCGACCTTGTTCGGGCTCGGTCGACGTTTCGGTCCTGAACACACCGGTGACCCCACCACTCTGATGCCACCGGTCGATCTGAGCCGCGACCACATCTACCCCGCCGGGTCCGATGACCAGGTGCAGGTGACGCTGGTGGAGTTTCTTGACTTCGAATGCCCGTTCTGTGCTCGAGCCACCGGCTCGATCGACCACATACATGACCACTTCGGTGCCCGCCTGCGCTACGTGGTCCGCCACCTGCCGCTCGTTGATGTCCACCCCCGCTCCCTCCTTGCTGCACAGGCCGCTGAAGCCGCAGGCCGGCAAGGAAAGTTCTGGGAGATGCACGACGCGCTGTTTGCCGACCAAGACCACCTCGAGCGTGAAGACCTGTTGGCCCGGGCCGTGAACCTGGGCTTGGACGAAGAACAGTTCGTGGACGCACTGGATGATCACCACACCGGCGCTCGGGCGCGCGACGACATTGCCAGCGCTCAAGCCTCGGGGGCACGTGGCACTCCCACCTTCTTCATCGACGGTGAACGCTGGGCCGGGCCCATAAACGCGGCCAGCCTCATCGCTGGCCTCGAGGGAGCCATCGCCGCCGGTACCAACCGTGCACCCGTTCAGCACGATGGTGACACCACGACCACACGTCCCGAGCCCCCGCCCGACGAGCGTTGACGAGTTCATGGGAGCACCTGGGCGGCGGACTGGCGCACCGTGGGCGTCCTGGCGGCTTGTGTCCGTCTTCGTGCTTGTGGCTGAGGGCGGCGGCACGGGGGTGTTCAACCGCATTCAGCGGCAGCGGTAGTGATCGCGCTTCAGCGCGGTGGAGTGGCAAGGGAGTTCATGAAGGCCATCACGTCGGTGGCGATTCGTTGGGGTTGCTCCCAAAGGACGAGGTGGCCGGTGTCGGGGTAGGTGATCATGTGTGAGTGGGGGATGGCGCGCGCGAGGTCATCCTGGTGCTCGCGGGTTGACAGCTCATCGTGCTCGCCCCACAAGATGAGGGTGGGCGAGGTGATCTGCGCGGCATCGGTGGGGGGCGTGGCCTCACAGAGGCCGTTGAAGCTCTGGCGCCAAACGTGCGCGGGTATGCGGGTCCCGTCGCGCACGCGATCATGCAGGTACCACTGCGGCACCGGCTGCACGCGAGGGAACCATGTCAAGGAGTCTCGGACCCACGCTTCGTCGACCGGATCGCGAAGCTGGTCGACCGTGTCGGCGAAGGGTGGCCGCCCGTGCAGGCTGCGCGGCGATCCGACCAGCACCAGCCCGCTCACGCGGTCCGGGCTGATGACAGCGACTTGTTGGGCGACGTAACCGCCGCTCGATGAGCCAAGCAACACCGCGGAGTGAATGCCCACGGCGTCCAAGAAGGCAACGATGTCGCGGGCCATCGAGGCCAGGGAGTATCCGTTCAGAGGTCGGCCGGCATCTCCATGACCTCGTTGGTCCAGGGCTACGGCGTGGATCGTCGTGGCGAGCATCGGCGTGAGGCGGTCGAAGGATCGGCGAGACTCTCCCCACGCGTGGAGCAATACCACCGGGGTGGCGGAGTCGGGGCCGACCCTCACGTACGGCAGGCTCACGCCAGTCGCGAGCTCAGCCCACCGGACGTCCTCGTTCATCCACCCACCATATTCACCGGTGGTCGGGAAAATTCCGGATCACCCAACAACCCCATCGTCGCCACCACCGGCGCCTTATCGCGACGGTGAGACGCGCTGGGCGCCGCCCGAGGAAGCCTCTGGCGTGATGTCGGTGGACTGTGCCAGGGTCCTCCCATGAGCCAGAGCCAGCCCGAGAACCTGCGGGCCAGGGCTTTCCGTAGCCGCACCCTGCGGGAGTCCACATTCATTGGTTGCGACCTGGGTGATGTGGTCGTGCGTGGCAGCGACGTGGCCGGAATGGAGATCGACTCCCCCTGGTTGCTGGAGGGCGATCACAGATTGCTCGTCAACGGAGTCGATGTTGTGCCGCTGGTCGACGCCGAGCTGAACAGGCGCTTTCCGGGGCGCGAGTTGCGCGGGTCCCGGGAGCCAGGGGGGCTGCGCGCGGCGTGGGGGGCAGTCGAGGAGACCTGGGCGGCCACACTTGAGCGCGTCGCCGCGATGCCTCCTGCCGCGGTTGACGTTTCGGTCGACGACGAGTGGTCGTTGGCCCAGACGCTGCGCCACCTGGTGTTGGCCACAGATACGTGGCTGGGACGGGCGATCCTTGAACAGGAGCAGCCGTATCATCGGGTCGGACTGCGGGACGACAGTCAGAGCATCGCTTACGACGATGCCGCCTTCTCCTCTGACACCCCCACTTTTGCGGAAGTCTGTGAGGCGCGTGCTGACCGGCAGACGATGGTCCGCGATTTTCTCGGGGAGGTTAGCGAGGAGGAATTGGCCCTGCCACGGAAGAATCCGCACGCACCGGAGCATCACGAGACGGTCCTGTCCTGCCTGAGAACGATCCTGGAAGAGGAGTGGGAGCACCATCGGTATGCAGTGCGCGACCTCGACATGCTCGCTGTCGCGCGTCCCTCCTCCGGGTAGTCGTTCGCAGCGCAGGCAGGAGCGGACCCGCGGACGGGCCCACGTCAGAGTGCGCCTCTCACGTCAAGACGCTGCCTTGGGGCGAGGAGCTGTCACGCTGGCGGTGTGGTTGGTGGAGCCGTGGTCACCGGGTGACCTGTGGCTCCGTCGCCCAAGCGCCGATGCATGATGTGAAGCCCCACCAGGCCGTGGCGCCTGGATCTAAATGCCTCAGGCACGGTCCCGATCACCCTGAACCCCAGTGCTTCCCAGAGCCGGACCGCTGCATGGTTTGTCTCCACGACCGCGTTGAACTGCATAGCGGTGAATCCTTGACCATGAGCCCAGTCGAGGACCCACTCACCAAGGGCCCGCCCGACTCCTTGCCCCCTCGCCGTGGGGGACACGACAAACGAAGCGGTGGCCACATGTCCGCCGCGGCCCGGACGGTTGGGGCCGGACTTCGCCGAGCCCAGCACCGTACCGTCGGTCTCGACCGCGACGACCGTCACCCCAGGTGGTCGTTCGTCCCACACGGAGCGAGCCGTGACCTCGTCCAGGAGTTCCGGGTATGCGTAGGTCTCACCGTCACGGACGATCTCACGCAGGAGCCCGACCACGGGCTCCCAGTCGGACTCCTCCACGCCTCGGATCAGCACCCACCGAGCCTATGCGCGGTGGCCCTCGATCGGGTTGCCCGGATGGCGACCCACTTCGGTGTCACGCAGAGGTATCCGCGATCGACGTCCAGCTCGTCCGCAGGCCTCTGAGGACCACGAGGAACGTCCGTTAGGCAGTGAAGTGCACGCCCGAGAAGCGGGTTCGCCATCGCGTCACGCGGGTCGCGACCCCTGCCAGCTCGGCTTCGGGGTGGAGGCCGTCTGCGATCAGCGACGCGAGTTCGGCCATATCACCAGGCATCATGCCGAGCCGGACCAGTTCGGGCGTGCCGATACGGAGCCCGTTGACGTCGTTGGCGACGGCTTCGATCGGAAGACCGATGCCGCAGGCCAGCAGGTTCGCCCGACGCAGCCGCTTGGCTGCGCGTTGGCCACCACCCCACTGGTGAGCCTGGAGAGCGAACTGGTGGGAGCGGGTCGCTCCATCGATCCCGTGGAACACCGGTAATCCTCGTTCCACCAAGCTCGCTGCCAACGCAGCGGCTGTCTCGATCATCGTCGCGGCGTACTCTTTGCCGACGGCCTTCCAGTCGAGCATCGTGACAGCCAGGGCGGCCGCCTTTCCGGCGTCGAAGTTCGCGGTCAACCCGGGGTGGGCGATGGCGTCCAGACGCTGGGCCATCTCCGGTTCGTTGGTGACGATGAGGCCGCCCGGGGGACCACCGAGGCTCTTGTATGTACTCATGGTCATCAGGTGGGCGCCCTGCTCGAGTGGATTCGGCCACGCACCTCCGGCAATCAGCCCGCACAGGTGAGCGGCGTCGAAGAGCAGCACGGCTCCGACCTCGTCGGCGATCTCGCGCAGGGCGGAGACCGGGTGCGGGTAGAGGTTCAGACTGGCGCCGATGGTGATCATCCGCGGACGGCGCTCCTGGACCAGGGCGCGAAGCGCGTCCACGTCCACAGTGAAGCGGTCGGCGTTGACCGGTGCAGGGATGGTGTTCAGCCGGTACATGCCAGCGGAGCCGCCGGCATGGTGGGTGACGTGGCCCCCGATGCTGGGAGGTGGCGCGATGATCGTGTCGCCGGGTTCGCATGTGGCCATGAACGCGTAGAGGTTGGCGATGGCTCCGGAGGGCACACGGACCTCTGCGTACCGGGCTGCGAAAACGTCCGCAGCGAGTTCGGCAGCGATGACCTCGATCTGCTCGATCGCCTCCAGGCCCATCTCGTACTTGTCTCCCGGGTAGCCCAGGGATGCCCTTGAGCCCAGGCCGGCCGACAGCATGGCCTCCGCCCGAGGGTTCATGATGTTCGTGGCCGGGTTCAGGTTGATGCAGTCTCGGTCATGGATCTGCCGGTTCTCCTCGACGAGCCGGTCCAGCTCACGGTGGAGGTCGGCGCCGGAGGCATCTGCGGTAGCCGCTGCGAGGGAACGGACGTACGCCGCGCTGTGGTCGGGAAGCCAGGTCTGCGGCGCGAGTGCGGTCATGCACCCATACTCCGGGCCGTCCACTCATTAGGGCAAGCACCGATCGGTGACCATAACTCGTGAGTGCTTCTCCATGTTCGAGATCTCTCGTCTGGTATTTCTTCACGCTGTCCATCGACATGGTTCGGTGACTGCGGCGGCACGCGAGCTCGGCTACACCTCTTCTGCGATCAGCCAGCAGATCGGCAAACCCGAGCGCGAGGTGGAGGTCAGGCTGCCGTCCCCGGTGTCGCAGCCACGAGGACACACGACAATCCCTACGCTCCCGCGAATAACAGAGCGAAGCGGAGAGTATTGATCAGTCCATGTCCGAGGATAGTGATCCACAGATTGCGTCGGCTTCGCAGAAAAAGCCACCCATAGAAGATGCCAAACGAAGCATTCGCAAGGACGCCAATTGGACCCTCCGCAAAATGAACGACACCGAAGACTGCCCCCGCGATCAATATCGAGGAACCCGGGCCGATATGTGTATGGTCGACCATGCGAGTGATCAGAAAGGCTCGGTAGAAGAGTTCTTCACCGAATGCGATGGTTGTCCATGCCAACGCAACCATCAAGACAAACAAGGGCACGCTGCCCTCGATCGCGTTGAACCGACTCTGATCCAACTCTGAGGGGGCCATTCCCAGCACGCCGAGCAGGCCAACGGCGACGTTCTGAACAGTGACGAATAGAACCACGGCCCCGACAAATGCCGCAACACCGAGCCAAACCGTCTTGAACCAATTGACGGGCCTCCGCAAACCGATCTCTCGCCATCCGCTGCCTTGGCTCTTGAGTAAGCGTGCGCCGAATAGGATCATAATCAGGTAGCCCAGATTGATGATTGCGCCGCCTGCCAGTGTACCTACCCCGACCAGATTCCCAATGATGCCCATCACAATGATCGGGGAACCAACAATAAGAATGTCCCGCGCTGGTCTTGGGTGAGAAACTGACCTTGCTTTAGCTCCCTCAGGGCCCGGTCGTTCTTTAGTCATGTTGGCTCCTAAAGACTGGTCAGTCTCGCTGAGCGGCAGCGTAACTTTTCAGAATACTATTGACTCGGGCGGTGTCAAGGTGTCGTCTTACCTGACCTCCAACTCCGGCCGCGGGCCTCGGTGACTAGACGCTAAGGAGCCGCGGCGTCACGGCAGCACTGTGCCGACGTTGCACTTGCGGTCCAGGCGGAGCTGCTCGTGGGCACTGACCGGCGTGGAGAGCGCCTCGCCCGGGGCAACGTCGAAGAACGTGCCGACCACCGTCACCGTCTCGGTCCCTTGGTTGAATGCCGTGTGCACAGGGCCCGGCTCCAAGAAGGCGGAGCCAGCGGGGTGCTGGAGTTCGCGTTCGATGTGAGTCGTGCCACCGTCGCACTGGCTGCGGGTGACGCTGAGGCGGCACTGGCCGCGGCGCTGGTGGGGGCAGCCTTGCCACATCCAGCACACATGGCGTGGTGGCTGATGCCATTGGCCGCGCAGGCATTAGCTGACCTCACCGAAGACGATCGGCGCGCTCAGCGCGACCCGAGTGTCAATCTTGTGCGCGTCGCCGATCTCCGCCAGCGATTCCCTACGGT
>JBASAZ010000085.1:0-30035 GCA_049650845.1 Ornithinimicrobium sp. | reverse complement strand
GCTCAGACCGGCCAGGCCGATCAGTCCCATGACGCCGGCCCGGAGCACGCTGGGCTCCGGGCGACACAGCACGACGAATCCGGCCAAGGCGAGCGCGGCCAGGGGGGCACGCCACCGGCGCCGCACGCCCAGTGCACGGCACAGCACCACCACCGCTCCGAGCACAATTGCCACGTTGCTGCCGCTCACGGCCGATAGGTGACTCATCCCGGTGTCCAACATCGCCTCGGTGAGCTCTGGTGGTGTGAGCGATGTGTCACCGATGACGAGTCCCGGAATCAGCCCACGGGCATCGGCCGGCAGCGGTCCCATGGCCGCCCGTAGCCGTTGTCGGGTGAAGTCGGCCGCTAACAGCAGCCGAGGCGGGGCTCGCTCCGAGACCGCCGAGCCGTGCGGGGCAAACACAGCCACGACATCCCCGTTCGCCTCGACCTGACCATCGTCGTCACGCGGCTGAGCCAGTCGTCCGCTGGCGCTCACCTGGGCCCGCCACCGCACGCCTGCCCACGACGGATCCGCGAACACCAGCCCGGGAGTGGACGTGTGGCTGAGCTCACCACGAGCCACGACGCGGTCCACTCGCATCCTCAGGACTACCTGATCCTGACCGTTGCGTCCACTCCTCAGCAGCCGTGGCTGGGTCAACACGGTGCCGGTAACCTGCACGACGGCTCGCTGTTCCGCCAAGTCCTGCACCGCCCCAGCGCGATCGATAGCACGTTGACCGAGGGCAGCGCCACAGACCAGCGCAACGCTCACTGCGGTCAGCGCGACCGAGGCGCTCAGACGTGCCGGCGACGTCGGTGCGTGTCCCCGTGACCGGGCACGGCACGCGAGCATCGCGAACACCGAGACCACGATGGTCGACCCGCTGAGCAGTGCGGCAACGACCAGGTGTCGGGTGGGGCCGCCGATCAGCCAGGCCAAGACGGCCCATGCCACCACAGCGGGCACCAACAACCGCACGTCCATCGGGTGCCGCGGTGAGGCAGGCGATGCCGGCTGCGTCGATGCCGGCTGCGTCGGTGTCATGTCGCGGTCGGATGCGTCGATGCCATCAGGGTCCGACCACCACCAGTGGCTTCACCTTCTCCAGCGTCCGAGGTCCGATGCCGCTGACCTCCATCAACTCTTCGACGGTGGTGAACGCGCCGTGCTCGGTGCGCCAGGTCAGGATGGACTCGGCCGTCACGGGCCCCACCCCCGGCAGCGTCTGCAGCGCCGCCGAATCGGCTGTGTTCAGGTCGATCACCGTCGTGCCGACACCGTCGGGGCCTGCATCGGGCCCAGCATCGGCTGCATTCCCCGGTGCGGCACCGTTCGGCGCCGAGGGCCCCTCGGCCGGGACGGGACCGGCCACCTCCTGCGGTGGCTCCTCCCCCGCTACCGGCACCCAGATGCGCTCTCCGTCCAGAACGACTCGGGCCAGGTTGATCCGTGTGAGGTCCGCGGCTCGGGTCAGGCCACCTGCCGACTCCACGACATCGCGGACCCGCGCGCCAACGGGAACGTCGACGACGCCGGGTTCGACCACTGCGCCGATCACGTGCACGTACGCCGTGGCGACGGGTTCTGGCGTCTCATCCGCGCCCCCTGGGGCCTGCGTCGCCGCCGCCTCATCCCGGATGATCCCCTCAACCGCAGCGTCGGATGCCGAAGCAGGATCGGGGTCGAGAGTACCTTGGCCGCTGTTCGAGGAGGCCGGGACCGGCACGGGCGCCGCCGCCCGCTGCGCCCACGCCGAGCGGACCCCCACGATCGCGAGCACCAACACCAGCAGGACCGCCGCGCCGAACACCGCCGAGGGACGCACGCGCACCATCGCTGCACGCAACGACACCGGCACGGTGAACAATCGCGGTCGCTTCGACGGGTCGTCGTGGTGTCGACCCGGTTCCTGGCCATCCCGATCGATCGCCGCAAGATGGTCCATCAAACCCGAGACGCGGTCACCGTGCTGCATACGGCCAGGCTATGAACGTCCCTCGGCCCTTCGGGGCCGGCGCCGCACACTGTGGACTACGGGGACGGGGGCGGCGCAGATGTGGACGACGACTCCGGATTCGGCGGAACCGAACCCGGGCAGATGACCACGGCGATCGTTCCGGGCCCGGTGTGCACGGCCGTGACCGCTCCCAGTTCCACGATGTCGAACTCCACGGCGTCGCCGGGGATGGCCGGTGACGGTGACGGTGACGGTGGACACTGTGTCCGCACGGCGTCGGCGAAGGTCTGTGCGGCCTCGCCGGCGTCGCAATGATGCACGCCCACCTGGACCGGGCGACCCGCCTCCCGGTGAACCGTGATGTCCGCCAGGGTCTGGACCTGCAGTCGAGCCATGGCCTTGGTGCGCGTGCGCACCCGTTCCCACGGTTTCACCTCGCCGTCGGCCACCGTGAGCAGGGGCTTGATCGCGAGCGCGCCGCCGAGCAGTGCCGACGCCTTGCCGATGCGACCGCCACGACGCAGATACTCCAACGTGTCCACGTAGAAGTATGCCGAGCAGCCGGCCGCCCGCTCCTGCACCACTGCGACAACCGCTGCCGCGGTAGCGCCACCCGCTGCGGCGTGCGCTCCGGCGCTGACGGCATACCCCAGGGCCAGGCCGAGCGTGTGCGAGTCGAGGACCGTGACGCTCACCTCGTCTCGCACCTCGGCAGCGGCGGCGCGAGCGGACTCCACGGTGCGACTGATCCGGCCCGACAGGTGGACCGACACGATCTCCTTGACCTCGCGGCGGCGGGCCACCTCACGATAGAACTGCACGAACTCGCCCGGCGCTGGACCGGAGGTGGTGACCTCGTCCGAGCCCTCCCGCAGCAACTGCGCGACCTGACCTCCGCTGATCTCGACACCCTCGGCCAGGGACCGACGGCCGATCACGACGTGCAGGGGGATCACGTCGATGTGCTGTGAGGAGGCCCATTCGGTCGGCACACTCGCGGTCGAGTCGGTGACCACGGCCACGCTCACGTCCGCGGCCCGTTGCACGTCAGGCCGGGACGATATTGACGAGCTTGGGAGCCCGCACGATGACCGTCCGCAACGCGGCGTCGCCGATCAGCGCCTGGATGCGCTCGGTGCTCAACGCGCGCTCACGCAGACTCGTCTCGTCGATGTCGGCGGCCACCTCGATACGGTCTCGGACCTTGCCTTTGACCTGTATGACGCAGGTGACACTGTCCTGCACGAGCAGCGCCGGATCGGCCTGCGGGAACGGCGCAAAGGCCAGGGAATCCGCATGCCCCAACCGGGACCACAGCTCTTCGGCCAGGTGAGGAGCCACTGGGGCGACCATCTGCACCAACGGTTCAACGGCCTCGCGCGGCACCTCGTCCAGTTTGGTCAGCATGTTGTTGAACTCGATCATCTTGGCGATCGCGGTGTTGAAGCGAATGCCTTCGTAGTCCGCCCGCACGGCCTTGATGGTCCGGTGCAGCGCCCGCGCCACATCGTCGGTCATCGGCTCGTCCCGCACGCTGAGGCTCCCAGACTCCTCGTCAATCACGTTGCGCCACAGGCGTTGCAGGAACCGTTGCGAACCCACCACCGCCCGGGTCTCCCACGGCCGATACTGCTCCAGCGGACCCATCGACATCTCGTAGACCCGGAACGTGTCCGCGCCGTACTGCTCACAGATCGTGTCGGGGGTCACCACGTTCTTCAGCGACTTGCCCATCTTGCCGTGTTCCTGAGTGACGACGCTGTCGTTCCAGGTGTATGCCGAGGGGCCGCCGGCGTGGTCGGGGTGCTCGATGACCTCATCGGCCGGGACCGGCTGACCGCGCGCATCGCGATAGACGTACGCCTCGATCATGCCCTGGTTGATCAGCCGCCGGAACGGTTCTTCGCTGCTGACGTACCCCAGGTCGTGCAACACCTTGTGCCAGAACCGCGAGTACAGCAGGTGCAGCACAGCGTGCTCGACGCCGCCGATGTAGAGGTCGACGCCGCCTGGGTCGGTGGCACCCTCGGGGGCCCCGGCCACCGGCTCCTCACGCGGTCCGATCCAGTAGTTCTCCACCTCGGGGTCCACGGGCAGGTCGCGGTTGGCCGGATCCAGATAGCGCAGGTAGTACCAGCACGACCCCGCCCAGTTCGGCATGGTGTTGGTATCGCGCCGATACTTCTGGACCCCTTGGCCCTCACCGAGGTCGAGCTCGACCTCGACCCAGTCGGTGGCCCGGGCCAGCGGGGCCTCCGGGTTTGAGTCGGCGTCGTTCGGGTCGAAGGTCCGCGGGCTGTAGTCGGGGACCTCGGGCAGCTCCACGGGCAGCATGTCGTCCGGCACGGTGTGCGCCACCCCGTCGGCGTCCCAGACGATCGGGAACGGCTCGCCCCAATACCGCTGGCGACTGAAGAGCCAGTCCCGCAGGCGGTAGGTGACGGTGGCTTCACCCGCGCCCCGTTCAACCAACCAGGCCACGATCCGCCGTGTGGCTTCGGCGATGTCGAGGCCATCCAGGCTGATCTCGCTGTTGGCGGAGTTGATCGCCGGGCCCTCGCCGACGAACGCCTGGTCATCGGGATGATCCGGGCTGGGCTGCACTGTCCGCACGATCGGCAGGTTGTAGGCCCGGGCGAAGTCCCAGTCGCGCTGGTCCTGACCTGGCACGGCCATGATTGCTCCGGTGCCGTAGCCCATCAGCACGTAGTCGGCCACGAATACCGGGATCTGCTGTCCGTTGACCGGGTTGGTGGCCAACGCCCCGGTGAACACGCCGGACTTGGTCCTGGTGTCGGTTTGCCGATCCAGGTCACTCCGGGTCGAGGCCTGACGTTGGTATGCCGCCACGGCCGACTGCGGGTCGGCTGCGGCACCGATCCAGACCGGGTCGGTGCCCTCGGGCCAGCCTCCGCGGGGCACGATCTGCGCCAACGCGGGGTGTTCGGGAGCCAGCACCATGAAGGTGGCGCCAAACAGCGTGTCCGGCCTGGTGGTGAACACGTCGAGCGACATCTCACCGTGGCTGCCGTCGTCCCCACCGGCGACCGCGAAGCGCACCGTGGCCCCCGTGGAGCGGCCGATCCAGTTGCGCTGCATGGCCTTGACCCGCTCGGGCCAGTCCAGGCGATCCAGATCGTCCACCAGACGGTCGGCATACGAGGTGATCCTCATCATCCACTGGCTCAGGTTCCGCCGGAAGACCGGGAAGTCGCCGCGCTCGGTCAAACCCTCGTTGGTGACTTCTTCGTTGGAGACCACGGTGCCCAAGCCCGGTGCCCAGTTGACCGGCGCCGAGGACACGTACGCCAACCGGTAGTCGTCCAGGACACGCGCCTGCTCGGCCGCGCTCAGCTCCGCCCAGGGCTGACCTGCCGGGCTCACCCGCTCCCCGTTGTCGAACTGCTGGACCAACTCGCTGATCGGGCGCGCCTGCCCAGTGCCGCCGTCGGGGCGCACTGCGCTCTCGTCGTACCAGCTGTCGTGGATCTGGGTGAAGATCCACTGGGTCCAGCGGTAGTAGTCCGGGTCGATGGTCGCGAAGCGTCGTCGGGTTTCGTGCCCGAGACCCAACTGCCGCCACTGCCGCAGGTAGGTCGCCATGTTGGCTTCGGTGGTGGTGCGAGGGTGTTGACCGGTCTGCACTGCGTACTGCTCCGCCGGCAGCCCGAAGGCATCGAAGCCCATCGTGTGCATCACGTTCTTGCCGGTGGTCCGTTGGAAGCGGGCGTAGACGTCGGTGGCGACGTAGCCCAACGGGTGACCGACGTGCATGCCCGTCCCCGAAGGATAGGGAAACATGTCCATGATCATCAGGTGACCGCGATCGGACTCGAGCCGCGGATCATCAGGCTCGGCCCACGGCCCCGCCGGGTTGGCCGAGCTGAACGTGCTGTCGGCCTCCCACCGGTCCTGCCAGGTGGCCTCGATCCGGCCGGCCAGCGCCGCGGTATAGCGGTGCGGTGGGGTGTCCTCGCTCATCTGCTGCGGTGTCCTTGCCCTCGGAGTCGTCGGAGATATGTGTCAGGGCGCTATCCCCCTGGGATAACGCCCTGTCAACGCCAGCGGTCGAGCGACCGCCGGAAGATCAGCCGAGCTTGGCGGCCTGCTTGGCCATCGCCGACTTCTTGTTGGCAGCCTTGTTGGGGTGCAGCACACCCTTGGTCACGGCCTTGTCCAACTTGCGCGAGGCGTCCCGCAGGGCCTGCCGGGTCGCGTCGGCGTCGCCGCTGGCGTGCGCCACGGTGAACTTGCGGATCCAGGTGCGCAGTTCGGACTTGTGGGCGCGGTTGCGCTCGGTGCGCACGTCGTTGGTCTTGACGCGCTTGATCTGCTGCTTGATGTTTGCCACGAAGTGTCTTCCTGCTTGGTCTGACGTGTTTGCTTGCGGTGCTGCTCAGGTCGTTCGTCGACGTTTGCCGTTCGGCCACGGACGCGACCGCCTACGATACCGCCTGCGTGGCGCATCACCAACCTGCGTAGACCGTATCCTGCCCAGATGGCTCCCCGATCTGCGTTCGAGCGCCTCGGCTGGCTGATGCAGCCGGGGTATATCGCCGCCGAAGTGGCGATCGGCGTGGGACTCGGCGTGGCCTACTCGTTCCGGGACGACACGATCAGCGCGCTGGGGACGGGATGCTCCGCCCTGGTTCTCCAGGGGTGCGCCGGCCAACCCTGGGCGATGAACGCCGTGTTCATCGGCTTCGGGGCGTTCCAGGCCATCGGTGCCTGGCACCTGCTGCGACACCGAACCTCCCGCCGGCACCGGGTCGTCGGAGGACTCTGGGCGGTTGCCGGGTCCTTCTCCATCCTGGTCGGCTTCTTCCCGGTGGACAGCCACCCCGTGGTGCACACGATCGTCGCCGCGCCGGTGTTCCTCGCTCAGCCGCTGGCGATCCTCCTGCACGCTCGCCTTGTGCCGCCTTCCACCACCCGCAGGGCTGGTCTGGTCCTCGGTGCCATCGCGGTGGCCGGTGCCGCAAGCTTCGGGACGCTGCTGGGAAGCGAACACTGGGGCGGCCTGGCCGAACGAGCCGCTATCTGGCCGGCGAAGATCTGGCTAGCCCTCGCCGCTACCCGACCTCACTGACCAGAGGAGCTCACTGACCAGCGGAGTCCGGGTGATCTCACTGTGCGGGGGCGGGAACCTGGCGAAGAACCCGATCGGGACGGGTGGTCTTGTGCCATGGCACCTGGAGTGCGACGAGAGCGGTGGCCAGATGCCACATCTCGCCTGGCCTGGTCCGCTCGTCGCTGAGCCGCGCGACGACAGCATCGCGAACCACGAGGTCGCTCACCGAGTCGTCGACGCGATCGAGAATGAACGTGACCATCTCGTCTTTCAACGCCGCAGTAGGCAGCATCCGTGCTCTTGTCCGCGCCATGACCGCCTGCCCCACGAGGGCGTGTCGATCATCCCAGCCGGCAGCGACATCGGGGGGGCTCTCGGCGGCGGGGCCCTTTCGCTCGAAACGCCACCGGGATCCCTCGATCGGCAGGTCACGCAGCGTCGGGGCGAGTCGCTCGATGACGTCGAAGGCGAGATGCTCCAGCCACCGAGTCCGAGCAGGCACCGAGCGCACGAGTGCGATGAACCGGTTGTCCAGCAACGGGTCGTACGCCGGCTGAGCCAGACGCACCGCATTGCGCCGCGCCGACACCCACCGGCTGTTGCGGTGGTTGAAGTAGAAGTCGTCCAGAGCCTGATACGGATCCGTGCGGGCGAGCTCGAGCAGTGGTTGCGCACGTTCGTGGGCGTCGGCATCGATGGCTGGTGTGAAGATGTCCCCCGGCACCATGCTGCGCAGGAGGGCCTTCGCAGCAAGCTCAGGGGTCGCCTTGGCGTGCCCCGGGATGTTTCGGCCGCCACGAAGAATCTCACCCCCCACACCCGACATCGCGCCCACCTCCTGGTATCGACCGTAGCGCCGTGCGTCGTCCCAGGCCGAGGTCATACCGTCGAGCACGTCGAGGTTCCGGACGATCCGGACCAGGAGGTCCTCGGTTTCGAACGTGTCGTCAAGGCTGTAGGCCGCCGACGCCCTCACCGAGTGGGCGAAGCCCAGCCGCTCAGCCACCTGTCGTCCGATGATGACGTCAGGGGTGTCTGGGTGACCGGAGGTGAACAGACTGGTGTCGATATCGGATCGATGCGACAGGGCCGCCGCGATCAGGCGGCTGTCCCGCCCTCCGGTGACCCCCACCGTGAGACTCGGGAGCGGAATGGGATCGAAAGCGGCCACCAAGGCGGTAGCCACCGACTCCACCGTGTCGGACCAGTCGCGTGGATCCGCCGGCTCGACCGAGGCCACCTCCGCCTCGTTGGTGCACACCATGACGCGATCGGGTGCGAGCGAGGTCATCGAGCTGATCGGAGTCGCGGTGACGTCAGCGAACGGCGTGCGCTCACCCAGGAAGAAACCGGCGGCGGCCAAGTGCCGCGTGGCGGCGACATCGCTGACCCGCGTGGGATCTTCGGTGCCTTGCCGCTCCGCCTGAGCCAGGAGGTGCAGTTGGATCGCGCGGTTGCCGATCAGGCGCACCGTGGGCGTTTCGGCGAAGAAGAGAGGACTCGAGCGAGTGGCGTCGGTGACGGCCTCGATACGATCCTCACGGGCACGGATGACGGAGAAACAGCCGGACCAACCGGAGGCGCTCTGGAGGAGGTCGGGCGCCCCGAGCAACTCATCGGTGCCGTCCTGCGGCGACGTGTAACCCAAGAGCCACGTCTGTGCGTCCGGGCGCTGCCAGAGCATCGACCCCACCGGGTCCGTCATCTCGTTCTGCCACCCCAGGAGCGCGAGGTGCCCCGCGGGGGACCACAGCGTCTCGGACATCGGGACCTCACGCACCGGGCACGACCACCCGAGCATGGCCCGGGCGCGGTCAATGGTGAGATCGAGGATCCGCTGTCGGTCCTGCGGTGTGCTGCCATTATCGGAGCGGACCACGATCCCCAGCACTTGTCTCATCTCAGAGCCTCACTCAGGTGGGCAGAGCGACTGCGGACCGTGCTCTGCGCACGGGGGCTCCAGTGTTGACTCGCCATCCGAGGAGCCTAAGCGCCCCCGACCGACCCAACCGGGAGGGCGCGCCCTTTTTCGGTGAAGCCGATCAACCAGGCACCTCCGAAGCGGTCGGTCACCGATCCGCGGACGGTAGCCCGTGCTGTCAGGGCACGTTCGGTAGAGGTCGATAGGCTGCCCGGCACCGCCCGCCCGGCGCCGCCTAACACTTCAGGACCTCACATCACAACTTCAGGACCTCACATCACACCCCACAGCAGCGCCCCAAACGCCGTCCCGCGTAGCAAGGACGGCAGCGTCCACGTCACCAACGAACGCTTCAACACGATCTCGCACTTGTTCGGGGCCTGCTTCGCGCTGCTCGGTGCCGGCCTGTTGATCAGCCAGGCGGCGGAGCAGGGCGACCCCTGGAAGATCGTCGGGATGAGCATCTATGGGCTCTCGCTGGTGATGTTGTTCACCACCAGCTCGCTGCACCACGGCCTCGACGGGACGCCCCGGGTGAACGAGGCGCTGCGGACCTTGGATTACGACTCCGTCTTCTTCCTCATCGCCGGCACCATCACGCCCTTGGTGCTCGTGCTGGTGCGCAACACCTACGGGTGGACCGTGTTCGGGGCGGTCTGGGCGATTGCCCTGTCGGGCATCGTGCTTCGGTCCGTATGGCGCCGGGTCCCGAAGTACATCACCAACACGCTCTACATCTCCCTGGGTTGGCTGACGGTCGTGTTGATCGGAGGCGGAGTCTCCTTGCCGATCGGGGCACTGGTGCTGATGGCCGCAGGGGGGCTTGTCTACAGCCTCGGCTTCGTCATCTTCGTGATCGAACGGCCTAACCCCCGTCCCGGAGTGTTCGGCTTTCACGAGGTGTGGCACGCCATGGTGTTGGTGGCCGCGGCGCTGCACTACCTCCTGATGTACTGGTACGTCCTTCCCCGGTGACTCACCGGGCTGGTCCTAGCCCAGACTGTGCAAGCCCAGGGCCAGGACCAGGCCGAGCGCAGTCCACACCCCCGCCAGGTAGCTCCCGTCCTTGAAGGCTTTGGGAAAGACCTCCGTGGCGAGGGAGGCGACGACCGCCCCGGCCGCGAAGCACTTGATCCAAGCCAAGGCCGCATCGGGGGCTCCGGCCAGCAGAAGATTTCCCGCTAGCGCCGCCGCCGAGAGGAGCAGTGCGGTCGCCGCCCACAGCCCGAAGACGCTGCCGTTGGAGCGGCCCCCGTTCGCCATGGACTTGGCCCCGCCCGCGGCTTCCGGCAGGTTCGAGAGCAGGATCGACCCCGACAGGGCCGCCACCTGCAGTGGGTTGGCCGAGATCAACGCCACCCCGAGGGCCAAGTTCTCCGGGATGCCGTCCAGGGTGATCGCGGCCAGCAAGCCCGCCCCACCCCCTGATCCCCATTTCTGGTTGACCAGATAGTCAAGTCCCGAGAAGATTCCGGCACCCAGGAGCACGAACGCCGAGGACGACCAGATCGAGGTAGCTTCGATCGCCGGTTCGATCAGCTCCACCACCGCCGAGATCAACAACGCGCCCCCCGCCAGCGCTACCACGGCGCCTTCGACTCCTTCGCTCAGCGAACCGAAAATGCCCCACGCGGCCCCGGCGATCAATGCGCCCGAGACCACGGCAATCACGATGAAGGTCATGATCATCGAGGTAACCCTTCTGCCTGCGGCGACTACAGGAAGAGTCCGCCGTACCACCCGAAAATTGTCATCAGCAGAACGACGACGGCGAGCGTGATCAGCGCACCCTTGGTCGAACGCATGAAGGCCGGGAAGGCCGATCCCCCGGCCTGCGCGTCCAGCTGGTCTGCCAGTTCCATGTGATACGACTTCCGCAGACCTGGATGCTCGTTGCCCCGATGCGGTGGGTCGTCTTCCTCGGGCGGGTGCCACATCTGAGCCATCTCTGCCTCTCCCAGCGACGCCGTCGCCGCTGTCTCATCGCAGTATGCTCCCGCCCGGGTCACGATGCATTTCGTGCGGCGCAAATGCGCAGGACCGCCTGCTCGACTGCGTATTCGGGGGCCCGGGAGACCGTCGTGCCGGTCCGCAAGCCACCCTTGATCTCGACGTCGGCGGCCGCCACCGCCTCGATCGCCCGTCCGAGTCGGTGTCCATCCCAGCCCTGGGCCACCCGTCGGGCCTGGTCGACCTGCCACGGCGCCATCCCCAGATCTTTGGCCACCGATCCGGCGCTGGCTCGGCCAGCGGCGCCGACGCGGCCAACCTGGCGCAACTGCAGGGCCAACACGGCAACGATCGGCACCGGGTCCAGGCCGCCGGACATCACGTGACGCAGCAACCTCATGGCCTCGCCCTGGTCACCCGCGAGCGCCGCGGCGGCCACCTTGAAGCCGGTGGTCTCGACCTTCTCCCCGTAGTAGGTCTCGACGTCGGCGACGCCGACCACACCGGAGATATCGCGCATCAGCTGCGCGCATGCACCCGCCAGCTCGCGGACGTCCTTGCCGACGGCCTGCACCAGCGCGCTCGCGGCCAGCTTGTCGATCCGGCGACGATGATCCTGGAACTCCCCCAGCACGAAGGCCACCTTGTCGCCTTCGGACTTCAGTGCCCTGGCTTCGATCACCCGCGCACCAGACTTCTTCAGCCCGTCCAGGGCTCGTTTGCCCCGGTTCCCTCCCTTATGGAGCACGATCAGCGTGACGTCGTCCGCAACGTCCGAGAGCAGCGCAACGATGTCCCCGACCAGGGCGTCATCGGCCTCGTCCACGTCGTGCACGACCAGCGCCCGGCCGCCGCCGAAGAGCGACGGGCTGGCGTGCGTGAGCAGGTCGCCAGGGGCGTAGGCGCTCGCATGGAGATGGACGATCTCCAGCTCCGCATCGGCGTGAACCAACACGGACAGGACGCTTTCGACGGCGCGCTCGGCCAGGATCTCTTCCGGGCCGTTCACCAACACGTATCTCGGGAAGCCAGGGTCCGGGGGCGTCACGAGCTCACCGCCTCCAGGCCCAGTTGGTTCATCCTCGTCGTGACCAGGTCGGGCGCCAGGTCCAGGTGCTCGGCCAAGGTCTCGGTCGGCACTCCGGCTTCGATGCCGTCGCGCAGCTCGTCGTCCTGTTCCTGGGTCCAGGCGTGTCCGCCGGTGACGGCGGTGCGCGGCGATCGCGCCACTGGGGGCGCCACCGCGACCGGGCGAGACTGCTCACCGCGAGCCTGGACCGGCTCGATCTGCGGCGCCTCAGCGTTCAGTCGAGCCAACGCGCCCAGGACGAGCGCTCGTTCGGTCGTGGGCCAAAAGGGCGGGAGCGAGCGCTGCAAGAAGCCGGAATAGCTCTTGGTCATCATCCGTGAGTCCAACAACGCGACCACCCCCCGGTCACTGCTACGCCGGATCAACCGGCCCGAGCCCTGAGCCAACCGCAACGCGGCGTGGGTGCCCGAGACCGCCATGAAGCCGTTGCCGCCCATCCGCGAGATGGCTTCGGTGCGGGCTGAGGAGAGCGGATCATCGGGCCGCGGGAAGGGGATGCGGTCGATGATGACCAGCTGACAGGCCGACCCCGGCACGTCCACGCCCTGCCACAACGACATGGTGCCGAAGAGGCACGTCGAAGCCTTCGAGGCGAAGTCGCGCACCAGGGTGGGCGTTTGGTCATCGCCCTGGCACAGGATCTCGATGTCCGTGTCCGTGAGCCGAGTCCGCATTTCCTGGGCGGCAGTCTCGGCGGCCCGGCGAGAGCTGAACAACCCCAGGGTGCGCCCCCCAGCGGCACGAACCAGGGCTTCGATCTCCTCGAACACCTTCGGCCCTGCCCCCTCGCGCCCCAGCGGCGGCAGGTGCGCGGCGACGTAGGCGATGGCCTGCTGGGGATAGTCGAAGGGACTGCCGACGTCCAGCCCGGTGTATGCGGGCGCATCAGCGCCGCGCAAACCGAGCGTGCCGGCCACGGCATCGAAGGAACCGCCGAGCTCCAGGGTGGCCGAGGTGAGCACCACGGTCCGGTCCCCGAATACCTTGTCGCGAATCATCATGGCCACACTCATCGGTGCGACTCGCAACGTCGTGTTTCCCCGTTGGTCCTTGGCCACCCACGCCACGTCGAGCTCGCGCTCCTGAAGCAACCGCTCGGCGGCATCGAAGACCTCATCGATGCCGGATCGAGCGACCTGACGGGCGCCATCGCCTGCGGTCGAGGAGTCACCCTTCATCTCCGACTGGACCCCCCGCGCGGCGTCTCGAACGGCGGCAAGCGCACGCGACATACCCTCGGGCACACCGTGGTTGAGGCGGCCTTCGGGCAAGGTGTCCAGGACGGCCTGCAGATCCTCAGCCGCGTCGGTGAGCGAGTCCGTGGAGCCGTACTTGCTCGCTCGGCGGGCGGCGACGCTCACGGTCCCGGCCGTCATCTCGTCGGTGATCGTCGAGGTCACCCGGTCGGTCAGCTCGTGCGCCTCGTCGATGATCAACAGGTCGTGCTCAGGCAACATGTGTCGGCCCTCGAAGGCGTCGATGGCCATAAAGGCGTGATTGGTCACGATCACGTCGACGTCGTGCGCGGCTGCCCGGGTGACCTCCACGTAGCACTGCGCGGCGAGCGGGCATTTCGACCCCAGACATTCCTTGGCGCTCACCGACACCTGCCGCCACGCCTTGTTGCTCACCCCGGGGACCAGTTCGTCTCGGTCGCCGGACTCGGTCACCTCAGACCAGTCCCGCAACCGGGTGATCTCGGCCCCCATCCGTGACCGCTCGACATCGACGGCGCCCACCGACATCAAGCTGTCCGCGTCCTCATCCGGGAATCCGCCGACGAGCTTGTGTTGGCACAGGTAGTTGGAGCGTCCCTTGACCAGCGCGAAGGTCGGCTCACGACCGACCAGAGAGCGCAATGCCGCCGAGATCCGGGGCAGGTCTCGGTCGATGATCTGGGCCTGCAGAGCCAGGGTCGCCGTCGCGACCACCACCGGCTTCCCGGTGGCCATCGCGTGCGCGATGGCCGGGACCAGATAGGCCAGCGACTTCCCCGTGCCGGTGCCCGCCTGGACGAGCAGATGCTGTTCGTCCTCGACGGCATCGCGCACTGCCTTGGCCATCTGAACCTGTCCCGGACGCGTCGACCCACCCACCGCCGCGACGGCGGCGTCGAGCAAATCGTCGAGGTCTGCGGGCATGGCAGACAGGGTATGCCGTTCCTGCCCACGCTCGTGCGCCGTGTGCACAACGTCTGGCCCGCACTCCGCCGCGCGCAGACGGTCCCGCGGATCTACCCTGTCGGCGTGCTCAACATCACCTGTCGATCGTGACCTGGTTGCCGCTGACCCTGGCGGGGGTGGGACTGACCGGTGTGGTCCTGGCCCTGGTCAGTTCGCCGATGCAGCGCTGGGTGCCGCTGACCGAGCCTCTGCTCGCGTTGCTGTTGGGGGTGCTGCTGGGCCCGGCCGTGCTGGGGCTCATCGTGGTGCCCGAGGCCACTCGTGACGTCCTCCTGCTCGAGGGGACGCGCGTCCTGCTGGCCTGGTCCGTGATGGCGGCCGCGCTGCGTTTCCCCGCCCGCACCCTGCGCGGGGTGGTGAAGGCGGTCCTCATCCTGCTGGTGGTGGTGATGCCCATCTCTGCGGGGCTGACCGCACTCTCTGCGCTGGCGCTCGGAGTCCCCTGGGCCATCGCCCTGCTGATCGGTGCCTGTTTGGCCCCGACCGACCCGGTGCTCGCGGCGTCGGTGGTCACCGGAAAGCCGGCGCAGCACAGCCTGTCGGCCAGGGTGCGAGCCACCTTGACCATCGAAAGCGGGGCCAACGACGGGCTCGGCATCGTGCTGGTCGGCATCGGCATCGCCGCAGTACTGCCTGAGCGCGGCTACCTCGATGCGGTCGGTGAGGTGGCATGGGAGCTGCTCGCCGCGGGCGTGGTCGGCGTGACGCTCGGGTTGCTGGCCGGACGAGGACTGACGTTCGCGCGGAGCAAGGGCGAGTTGGGTCGAGGTCCTGAGCTGGTCTACACCCTGCTGTTGGCCCTGGCGGTGCTGGGCGTCACCCGGCTGCTGTCGGCCGACGGGGTGCTGGCGGTTTTCCTGGCTGGACTGGCCTACAACTGCGTGGTTCCCGGCACGCCCCGAGAGCATCAGGTCGCGGTCGATGAGGGCATCAACCGGTATGCCGTCATCCCGCTGTTCGCGCTGCTGGGCATCGTCTTGCCGTGGGCGGACTGGCGCGACCTGGGCTGGCCTGCGGTGGTGTTTGTGCTGGGGGTGGTGCTGCTGCGCCGTCCCGGCGTCGTGCTGCTGCTCGCCCATCGCCTCGGCGTCGGCCCGGCGCAGGGGTTCTTCATGGGGTGGTTCGGGCCGATGGGCGTCAGCGCGTTGTTCTACCTGGCCCATGCGCGCGATGAAGGGGTCACAGATCCGGGCCTGTTCGCGGCCGTCACGTTGGCGGTGACGGCGAGCGTCGTGGTCTTCGGACTGACCTCATCGCCGGGAAGGCGGTGGTATGCCGCACGGTTGGCGCCTGCGTCCTCCGCCGGACGACGCTAGCGGTTGGCGATGCCCTCGGGCGCACAGATGAAGTGTGCGACCAACGCCGTCCACCCCGTTTGATGCGAGGCGCCCAGCCCCTCACCGTTGTCCCCGTTGAAGTATTCACTGAACGTCGGGTGCTCATCCCACAACCGGCCGCCGGGGTGATGTCGCGGCGTGCTCGGACGCCGTCCGTCCGTCCCGGGCCGGAACAACGCGACCAGGCGCTGCTCGATCGCCCGGGCAACCTGCTCCATCGACATCTGCTGACCCGACCCGGTCGGGAAGTCCACCCGATGACTCACCCCCGCGCCCCGGCCGTACACCCGAAGCGCGTCCGTGATCAGCGCGTTCACCGGCATCCAGATGGGTCCCCGCCAGTTGGAGTTGCCCCCGAACATCGCAGATCGGGACTCCGCCGGCACGTACGACAGGTGCAGGTCCGCACCGTGGACGGTGGCGGCCACTCCCTCGCGGTGGATCGCGGACAGAGACCGGATGCCGTGCGGGGACAGGAACTCCTGTTCATCCAGCAGGGGCTTCAACAGGGCCGACCACTGCTGGGTCGAGACCATCGACAGGGTGCGGACCGCTTGCCCTTGGTCGTTGGTGTGCAACAACGAGTCGGCGAGCTCGGGGCGACGCTGCGTCCACCCCTGGAAGAAGTCGGTGAGGTCGGGCAGTTCGGTGGCTACCCAGTTCGGCACCAACGACACCGCCGTCAACGGCAGCAGGCCAACCATGGAGCGCACCGGCATCCGGTGTGCCTGACCGTTCTGGTCCACGAGCAGGTCGTGGAAGAACTCATCCTCGGCATCCCACAGCATCGAATGCTGAGACCCGAAGTCCTCCATCGCCTCCGAGATGGCCAGGAAGTGCACCAGGAACTTGGTGGCCACCTCGTCCCACGCGGGGTCTTCGCGGGCCAGCTCGGTGCTCATCCGCAGCATCTTCAGGCAGAACATGCCCATCCACGCGGTGGCGTCGGCCTGCTCCAGGCGTTGCCCGTCCGGCAACGGCTCGGACCGGTCGAACAGTCCGACGTTGTCCATCCCGAGAAATCCGCCCTCGAAGACGTGTGACCCGTCGGCGTCCTTGCGATTGACCCACCACGGGAAGTTCAGCAGCATCTTCAGCACGATTCGCTGCAGGAAGTCGCGGTCCGTGCCTCCGTCGATCGAGAACACCTGCCAGGCTGCCCACGGATGGACCGGCGGATTGACGTCGGAGAAGTTCCATTCGTAGGCCGGCAGCTGGCCGTTGGGATGCATCGACCACTCGCGGCACATCAGCAGCAGCTGGTGCTTGGCGAAGGCTGGGTCCACGTGCGCCAAGGCCACACAGTGAAAGGCCAGATCCCAGGTGGCGAACCAGGGATACTCCCACTCGTCCGGCATCGAGATGACTTCCGCCAGGTTGACGTGCTGCCAGTCGGTGTTGCGTCCCTGGTGCAACAGCGCTCGCTGCGGTGGGGGCGGTGGCTGAGCGGGATCACCGGCGAGCCAGCGCGGCACGTCGTAGAGATACAGCTGCTTGCCCCACTGCAACCCGGCGAACGCTCGCCGGGCGATATGGGCATCCTGCTCGCTCGTCCCTGCGGGAACGACATCGCCGTAGAAGTCATCGGCCTCGCGGCGGCGGGCCGCGAGCACGTCGTCAAAGCGTTCCGGGGCCACGGGTTCGCCGTCGAGCTCGCTCAGCCGCAGTCGCACCGTGACGCTGTCCCCTGGGGCGACCTCGCTGAAGCGCCACCACAACCCGACCTTGGTGCCGGTGCGCGCCGGATTGCCCATTCCCACGTCCCCGGCCAGCACCGCATCGTTGATCACGTCCTTGGGGTAGGCACTGAGCTGGGCCGCGGCCGCCTGCGCACCGTAGAGCGCGCGCAGGTTCGAGTCGTTGTCGCAGAACACCATGGCGGGCAGGCCGGCGCTTGCGTGGCGATCAGCCCGGACCCGCATCTGGCCGAGCTCGTGGTGGTGGGCCAGCACGTCGGCATACTCGGCCGGTCGGTCCTGCTCCTGCGTGTCGTTGGCCCGTGCCCACAGCCGCGGACGACGCTCGTCCAGGCCCCAGGCCCAGGTGTTGCGAAACCACACCTGCGGCACGAGGTGCAGGGGCGCAGCCTGCGAACCCCGGTTGACCGCCGTGATCTCGATGCAGACGTCACTCGGTGAGGCCTTGGCGTGGGTGACCTCGACGTCGAAGAACGCGTCGTCGTCGAGCACGCCGGTGTCGGCGAGCTCATACTCCGGCTCCTGCGGACCGCGGGCCGCATTGGTGGCCAGCAGATCGGCATAGGGGAACGCCGCGTGAGGGTAGCGATAGAGCCACCGGGCGTAGCTGTGCGTGGGGGTGCCGTCGACGGCCCACCAGTACTCCTTGACGTCCTCACCGTGGTTGCCCTGCGGGTTGGTCAGGCCGAAGAGTCGCTCCTTGATGCGATCGTCGTGGCCGTTCCACAGGGCGAGGCCCACGTTGAGGTAGCCGTCGAGGTCGCACAGACCGGCCAGTCCGTCCTCACCCCACCGATACGCCCGCCGATGGGCGTCGTCGAAACCGAAGTACGCCCAGGCGTCACCGTCTGCGGAGTAGTCCTCCCGCACCGTGCCCCACTGACGAGCGGACACGAACGGTCCCCACTGACGCCACGGCGCTTGGGAATCGGCAGACTCAGCCAGACGGTTTCGCTCGGTGCTCACCGGGCATACTGTGGCACGTCTAGGAGGCGAAGGAAGCCAGGGCGCCGTGCAGATCGGGCAGCACCTTGGCTTCGATCCGAGTCCCGTCGGCCGTGTGGTCTTCGGTCAGGATCTCGCCCTCGGTGTGCACTCGGCTGACCAGATCGCCGCGGTCGTAGGGCAGCAGCACCTCGACGAGAATCTGAGGCCGAGGCAACGCCTCCTCCACGGCCTCGATGACCTGCGGCACACCGCCACCGGTCCGCGCCGATACCGCCACGGAGCCGGGATAGGTCCGCAACAGCCGGTCCAGGACCTCGGGGTCGGCGACGTCGGCCTTGTTGAACACGATGATCTCGGGGATGTCGTGCGCACCGACGTCGGCGAGGACCTCGTGCACCGCCCGGATCTGCCCGTCGGGGTCATCGTGCGCGCCGTCCACCACGTGCAACAGCACGTCGGCGTCGCCGGCCTCTTCCAGGGTCGAGCGGAACGCCTCGATCAGCTGGTGCGGCAGGGCCCGAACGAAGCCGACCGTGTCCACCAGGGTGTATGGTCGCCCGTCCTCGGCTTCGGTGCGTCGCACCGTCGGGTCGAGCGTGGCGAACAACTGGTCCTGCACCAGCACCCCGGCTCCGGTAAGCCGGTTGAGCAGGGACGACTTGCCGGCGTTGGTGTAGCCCACGATGGCCACGCTGGCGGTGTGCCCCGCCTTGCGCGAGGCCCGTTTGGTGTCTCGGGTGACCTTCATCGATGCGATGTCGCGGCGCAGCTTGGCGATCCGCGTGTTGATCCGTCGGCGGTCCAGCTCGATCTTGGTCTCACCGGGTCCGCGCGAACCGATGCCCTCACCGCCGGCGACCCGGCCACCGGCCTGCCGGGACATCGACTCACCCCACCCACGCAGTCGGGGCAGCAGATACTGCAGCTGAGCCAACTCCACCTGCGCGCGGCCTTCGCGGGACTTGGCATGCTGGGCGAAGATGTCCAGGATCAACGCGGTGCGGTCGATCACTTTGACCTTCACGACGTCCTCGAGGGCGCGGCGCTGGGACGGGGCGAGCTCGTCGTCGCAGATGACCGTGTCGGCGCCTTCGGCCTGCACGATCTCGCGTAGTTCTTGGGCCTTCCCCGACCCGAGGTATGTCGCTGGGTCGGGTTTGGCCCGCCGCTGCAGGACGGCGTCGGCGATGGTGGAGCCGGCGGTCTCGGCCAACGCGGACAACTCGCGCATCGACGTTTCGGCGGTCTCCACGGTGCCCTCGCTCCACACCCCGGCGAGCACGACGTGCTCCAAGCGGAGTTGGCGGTACTCGACCTCGGTGACGTCCTGGAGCTCGGTCGAAAGCCCACCGACGCGCTTAAGGGCTGCGCGGTCTTCACGGTCGAACTGGTCGCCATCGAATGACTGCCGGGCAGGCTGCGCGCCGGCGCTCGTGGGCCCCGGATCCATGTGTGCGGTCATAATCTCCTTCGGTTCGACCTCAGCGTCTCACTCCTTCAACGTCCGATGCCACCGTTTTCCTCCCGCCCTAGACTGGGCGTGATGGCACACGATGGCGGCGACCCCCCAAGCACCGAGCACTATTTCTCCGCTGATCCGGCCTCGGACGCGCAGGTCCGCTCCCAGGACGTGACGCTGGCGGGCCGTGCGGTGCGGGTGATGACGGCTGGTGGGATCTTCTCTGCGGACGGCATCGACCGGGGCACCGCGGTGCTGCTGACCCACCTGCCGCTTCCTCCCGTGGCGGGGACGTTCTTGGATCTCGGTTGCGGCTGGGGGCCGCTGGCCCTGACCATGGCCCTGCAGTCGCCACAGGCACAGATTCATGCGGTCGACGTCAACCGGCGAGCCCTTGATCTCATGGCGCGCAACGCCGGGGCCCTGGGCTGCCGGACGATCCACGCGGCCGAGCCGGCCGAGGTTCCCGGAGATGTCGAGTTCGACCTCATCTGGTCCAACCCCGCGATCCGGATCGGCAAGGCCGCGCTGCACGAGATGCTGCTGGCGTGGTTGCCGCGGCTGGCCCCCGGCGGCTCGGCATACCTGGTGGTCAGCAAGAACCTCGGCGCCGACTCGTTGCATACGTGGCTATCGGGACAGGACCCCCGCTGGCAGGTCGAACGCGTAGCCACCGACAAGGGCTTCCGTGTCCTGCGCGTCCACCTTCCCTCCTCCAGCCCCGCCGCCTGACGTTCCCGCCTCAGTCCGCGCGCGAGTCTCCGAGCTTGCCGCGGTCAGGCCAGCACGGCGGCCCGGGCTCGGTCGAGCAGGTCGGGGGCGTCGTGGGGCAGCCAGATGATCCGTGGATCGGCCCCGAACCACGCCATCTGCCGCCGGGCATACTGGCGGGTGGCAATCGCCGTGTCCGCCTGGGCCTGCGCGGCGCTCATCGCACCGTCGAGGTGGGCCAACGCCTGGGCATAGCCCAGCGCCCGCCGGGCGGTGGGGCTATCCCGCAACCCCAGCTGCTCCAGGGCCGCGACTTCCTCGAGCAACCCGGCGTTCCACATCGCCTCGACCCGGACGGCGATCCGCGTGTTCAGCACCTCCCGATCGGCCGACAGCCCGATCATCACGGTCGGCTCGACATACTCCCGTCGTGGCATGGACGCGCTGAACGGCCGGCCGGTCAGCTCGATGACCTCCAGGGCTCGGACCACCCGGCGCTCGTTGCGGGCATCGATCCGGGACGCGGCCACCGGGTCTGCGAGCGCCAACTCCTCGTGCAGGCTACTGGCACCGCGCTGGGCCAGGGCCTGCTCCCACCGCTGGCGCACCGCCGGGTCGGTGGGCGGAATGTCCAGCTCATCCAACAACGCCCGGACGTACAGCCCCGAGCCCCCCACGACGATCGGGCGCCCACCTCGGTGCCGGATGGCCGCCAGATCCCGTCGGGCCGACTGTTGGTATGCCGCGACGCGGGCCTCGTCCGCGAGGTCCAGCACGTCGATCTGATGGTGGGCAATCCCTCGGCGCTCGAGCGGCGCCAGCTTCGCGGTGCCGATGTCCATCCCGCGATACAGCTGCGAGGCATCCGCGTTGATGATCTCGCCACCGAGCTCGCCGGCCAGCTCCACGCCGAGACCGCTCTTGCCGCTGGCCGTCGGCCCGATGACCGCCACGACGGCGTCGGCTGCCCGTTTGCCCGACGTCACGCGCAGAGTCTGGCACGGGCTCGAACGATGAGAGGACATACTGACTCGATGGCGGACACCGACAGTCCAGGGCAGACCCTGCAGTTGCACGTGCTGGCCGACTCCACCGGCGACACCGCGGCGCGCGTCGCCCGGGCAGCGGCAGCCCAGTACGCCGGCTACGCAGTGCGCATCATCCGGCACGCGCGGTTGTCCTCGGACCAGGGGGTGCGGGCGGTTCTGGACCGGATTGACTTCAGCGAAGGTCGGGTCGTGGTGTTCTCGACGATCGTGCAGCCGGAGCTGCGCGAGTTCGTGGGCACGCTGTGTGAGGAACGCGGCATCCCGCATGCCGAACTGCTGGACTCCGCGGTCGCCGCCCTCACCCGAGCCACCGGGGTCGAGCCCGAGCACGCGGTGCGGCCGGTCGGGGTGGGCGAGGACTACTTCGCGCGCATCCAGGCGATGGAGTTCTCGATCGCCAACGACGACGGCAAGTTTCACAATCCGCTACGCGAGGCCGACATCGTGCTGATCGGCGTGTCCCGATCGGGGAAGACCCCGCTGGCGATGTATCTGGGATATCTCGGCTATCGCACCGCCAACATTCCGTTGGTGCCCGGCATCTCGGTCCCGCAGGAGCTGTGGGACGTCGACCGCCACAAGATCGTCGGCCTCACGATCGACCCGGAACGGCTGCACGCGATCCGCACCCGACGGGTCACCGCGATGGGCTCCCGGACCGATCGTTCCGGCTATGCCGATCTCGGCCGGATCTTCGAGGAGCTCGAGGAGATCTCCGAGCTGCAGCGCAAGTTCGGCTGCCCGATCATCGACACCACGCAGCTGGCCCTGGAGGAGGCCGCCGGCAGGGTCATCGAGGTCCTGGAGCGGCGAGCCGCACTCATCACCTAGCCTGCGTCCGTGGGCAGCGGTAGCGTGCCAGACACACCCCGAGACTCCCAGGAGAAACCATGAGTGCGTCCGCCACCGGCGACGGATCACCGGCCACCAAGACTTACCTCTACGACCTTGCCGACGGGGACGCCTCGATGCGTTCGGTGCTGGGCGGCAAGGGGGCCAACGTGGCGGAGATGATGCGCCTCGGGGTCCCGGTGCCGGACGGCTTCACCATCAGCACTGCTGCCAGCGTGGCCGCCATGGAGGCAGATGGCCAGTGGCCATCGGGGCTGTGGGAGCAGACCGTCGAAGCCTTGGAGCGGATGCAGGAACGGACGGGCAAGACGCTGGGCTCGGCCACCGACCCCCTGCTGGTCTCGGTGCGATCCGGGGCGGTGGTCTCGATGCCCGGGATGATGGACACGATCCTCAACCTGGGCATCAGTGCCGACACCGTCGAGGCCCTCGGTCGCGAGTCGGACAACCCGCGCTTTGCCTGGGACTCCTACCGCCGCTTCATCCAGATGTACGGCGAGGTCGTTGAGGGAGTGCCGGCCTACGCCTACGGCGACGTCCTGGCGGCGATGAAGCGCGACCGCGGGGTGGAGCAGGACACCGACTTGAGCACCGAGGACCTCACCGAGCTGGTCGAGCAGTTCCTGGCGGTTTCTCGGGAGCACATGGGTGAGGAGTTCCCGACCGATCCGCTGGAGCAGCTGCGCCGGGCCATCGACGCCGTGTTCGGCTCGTGGCAGACCACTCGCGCGGGGGTCTACCGCCGGGCCCACGGCATACCGGACTCCTTGGGCACGGCCGTCAACGTCATGCAGATGGTTTTCGGCAACCGCGGACAGACGTCGGCCACCGGCGTCTGCTTCACGCGCAACCCGGCCACCGGAGCCGCAGAGCTCTACGGCGAGTTCCTGTTGGATGCCCAAGGTGAGGACGTGGTGGCCGGGATCCGGACCCCGCGGCCGTTGGCGGAGATGGAGGACGCCCTGCCGGAGGCGTTCGCGCAGCTGGTGGACACGATGCGCCGGCTCGAAGAGCACTACGGGGACATGCAGGACATGGAGTTCACGGTCGAGGAAGGCACGCTCTATCTGCTGCAGACCCGGTCCGGCAAGCGCACTGCGGCTGCCGCCTTCAAGATCGCCCGCGACATGGTGGCCGAGGGCACCATCGATCAGCACCAGGCGTTGCGCCGAGTTGATGCCGCTCAGCTCGACCAGCTGCTCCACCCCGCTATCGACCCCGAGCACGACCAGCAGCCGATCACCAAGGGCCTGAACGCCTCGCCGGGCGCCGCGGTGGGTGAGATCGTCTTCGACTCCGACACCGCGGAACGGCGCGGCAAGGCCGGAGACGCGGTGATTCTGGTGAGCTGGGAGACCTCGCCGGACGATATTGCCGGAGTGATCCAGTCTCAAGGAGTGCTTACTGCTCACGGTGGGATGACCTCACACGCGGCCGTCGTGGCCCGTGGCATGGGCACGCCGTGCGTGGCCGGCGCCTCCGGGATCAGCATCGACCCGCACGCGGCCACGATGACGGTCGGTGAGCAGGTGCTGGCCGAAGGCGACACCATCACCCTCGACGGCTCCACCGGCGAGGTGTATGCGGGTGCGCTCGATCTCATTCCGCCGCAGCTCAACGAGGACTTCGCTGCGATCGTCTCCTGGGCCGACGACATCCGCCGTCTCGGGGTGCGCGCCAACGCCGACACCGCCGAGGACGCCGCCAAGGCCCGCGAGTTCGGCGCGGAGGGCATCGGGCTGTGCCGCACCGAGCACATGTTCATGTCCCCGGACCGGCTGCCGGCCATGCGCTCGATGATCCTGGCCGGTGACGATGAGGCTCGCGCGGCGGCGCTGGAATCGATCCTGCCCATGCAGCAAGAGGACTTCCAGGGCATCTTCACCGCGATGTCCGGCCTGCCGGTCACCATCCGGTTGCTCGATCCGCCGTTGCACGAGTTCCTGCCGGACCTCGTCGAGCAGTCCCTCACGGTGCAGCGGCTGGAGCTTCAGGGAGCCGAGGAGGCGGAGATCGCCCGCGAGCGACGGCTGCTCGATCAGGTCAAGAAGCTCACCGAGATGAACCCGATGCTCGGCACCCGAGGAGTTCGGCTCGCGCTGTTGTATCCGCAGATCCCGCAGATGCAGGTCCGCGCGATCGCTCGCGCTGCCTTCGCCGTCGCCGCCGACGGCGGCGAGCCGATCGTGGAGATCATGGTGCCGCTGGTCGCTTTTGCCGAGGAGCTGCGCCGCATGCGCCAGATCATCGAGGACACCCTGGAGGAGGAGTTCGCCGCCTCAGGTCACCGTTTCGACTACACGATCGGCACGATGATCGAGATCCCTCGGGCGGCCGTCGTCGCCGCACAGATCGCCGAGCACGCCGACTTCTTCTCCTTCGGCACCAACGACCTCACCCAGACCGGCATCGGCATCTCGCGCGATGACGCGGAGGGAAGCTTCCTGGCGGCATACCAAGACCAGGATCTGGTGGCGAGCAACCCCTTCTCGACGATCGACCCCGACGGGGTGGCCGAGTTGGTGCGGATCGGCGCCACCGGAGGGCGCAGCACCACCCCCGACCTCAAACTCGGGGTATGCGGTGAACATGGCGGAGACCCTGCCTCGATCGCCATCTTCGACGCCCTGCAGCTGGACTACGTCTCGTGCTCGCCCTATCGAGTGCCGATCGCCCGATTCTCGGCCGCCCGCGCGGTGCTGGACACCGAAGGTGAGGCCTAACGCGGCGCAATACGGGCTGTCCCGGCGTCCTCGTCGTAGGTGTAGACCTCGCGGCCGTCGATCCATACCCGGTGCACGCGCGAGGCGAAGTCGAACGGGTCGCCGCTCCACAGGACGACGTCCGCGTCCTTGCCCGGCTCCAACGAGCCCACTCGGTCGGCGACCCCCATCACGGTGGCCGGGTTGATGGTCACCGCCCGCAGCGCGGCGTCGCGATCCATGCCTTCCTTGTGCGCCAATGCCGCCTGAGTGATCAAGAACTCGATCGGCACCACCGGGTGGTCGGTGATGATCGAGACCGCCACCCCGGCTCGGTCCAGAATCCCTGGTGCCTTCGGGCTGCGCTGACGCACCTCGACCTTGGACCGGGAGACGATCATCGGCCCGTACAGCACCGGGATGCCCTTCGCGGCCAGCAGGTCAGCCAGGAGATAGCCCTCGGTGCCGTGGTCGAGCACCAGGTCGTAGCCGAACTCTTCGGCGATTCGGATGGCTGTGGCAATATCATCGGCCCGGTGGGCGTGCTGCCGCCACGGAATCTGACGCTCGAGCACCATGATGAGCGCCTCGTGGACCACGTTGCCGGCCACCGGGGCCGCGTCGGTGGCGGTTGCGGCATGGTCGAGGGTGGCCTGGTGGGCGCGGGCAGCAGTGAAGGCTTGGCGCAGGGTCAGCGCCACCCCCAGTCGCGTCGAGGGAGTCTTGCTCTGCTCGCCGTAGATGCGCTTCGGGTTCTCACCCAGCGCGGACTTCATCCCCGAGGGCGAGCGCAGGACCATCTCATCGACGAACCGGCCGTAGGTCTTGATCGCCACCGTCAGACCGCCAATGGGGTTGCCCGACCCCGGGTTGACGTTGACCGAGGTGATTCCACCGCTGAGCGCGTCGTCAAACCCCTTCTCCAGCGGGTTGATCGCGTCCAGCGCGCGGGCGGCCGCCATCACCGGGTTGGTCATCTCGTTCGTGTCCTCACCGGCCCACCCCTCCCCCTCCTCGGACACCCCGAGATGCACGTGTGCATCGATCAACCCTGGCAGCAGCCACCCGCCTGCGGCGTCGATCACGTCGGCCTCAGGCGGGATCGTCACGTCCGGACCCACCTCGACGATGGTGCTCCCGTCGATAAGCACGGTTCCGACGAACGGCTTGCGGGTGATCGGGACGACGTAGGCCCCGGTGATAGCACGTGTCATCCCTGCACGGTATACGCCGATGTGAGGCATCACTCACTCACTTCTGCAGATTGACCTGCTCAAACCCTTGTGTGGACGTGGCCACTACTGCGAAAGTAGAAGGGTTGCGCGAATGCATCCTGCACTGTGCGACGACAACGACGGTTATGCCACAGTGCAGTGGTTCAACACCGGGAGTGATTCAACACCGGCAGTGATTTAACACCGGCAGTGGATCAGCAGCGCGGTGATCACACCGCACGGCGCACTCGGTTGTCGATGATGAAACATCGAGGCCTGCCGCAACGTTACACGAGCGTAGGGACTGTTGATAACGCCCCTACTCCACGATTTCACCCGCGGTGTCGCACTTTCGAATGCGGCACCGATACGGACCAACGAAGCAACAAGGAGCCCGCACATGGATTGGCGCAGTCGCGCTGCATGCTTGGAAGAGGACCCCGAGCTCTTCTTCCCGATCGGCAACACCGGACCGGCCCTTCAGCAGATCGAGGAGGCAAAGGCGGTGTGCCGCACGTGTCCCGTCATCGACACGTGTTTGAAGTGGGCGCTGGAGACCGGGCAAGACGCCGGGGTGTGGGGTGGCCTGTCCGAGGACGAGCGACGTGCCCTGAAGCGTCGCAAGGCCCGGGCACGTCGAGCCGGCTAGTCGTTTAGTCAGCTGCTGCCTCAGGTATGGATCGAAGCCGCACGATGAACCTCGCCGAGGTTCCGTGCGGCTTCGGCGTCTGCCAGGAGATGCTCCCCCGCACGTCCGCGAGCAGCGCGTCCACGATCTGCATCCCCAGGCCGGAGGTCGGCGGGCGGCTGGAACCGGCCGGCAACCCCACGCCATTGTCGCTGACCTCGACGCTGAGCACCGCCCCGTCGAGGTCGACCGTGCGCTCGGCACTGACTCGCACGTACGCCGGCTCCTGCCCGCTCCACGCGGGCGGCGCGAAGCCGTGTTCGACCGCGTTGTGCACCAGCTCGGCAAGCACCATCGCCAGCGGCGTGGCATCTTCGGCACGGAGCCGGCCGAAGGACCCCTCGAGCGCACAGTCGACCCTCACGTCTCCCGCCGCGACCTCCACCGTCGCCCGCAGGATGCGCGTCGCCACCTGATCGAACTCGGTGGTTTCGTCGAAACCGTGACTGAGCGTGTCGTGCACCATCGCCACCGTGCTCAGACGTCGCCCCGCCTCCTGCAGGGCCGCCTTGGCCGCCGGATCGGTCATCCGCCGGGACTGCAGGCGCAACAGCGCCGACACCGTCTGCAGGTTGTTCTTGACCCGGTGGTGGACCTCACGGATCGTGGCGTCCTTGGTCACCAGCTCACGTTCCTGACGGCGCAGCTCGCTGACGTCCCGCAGCAGCAGCAATGCGCCCGTCCGGCGTCCGCCGGTAAGCAACGGCACGGCGCGTAGCGTGAGGTGGACGTCGCGGGTCTCGATCTCGGTCCCCCACGGTGCACGACCGGTCAAGACCAACGGGATGGTCTCGTCCAATGCGGTGCCGACCGGGAGCCGCGAGGTCACAATCTGCGACAGGTCTGCTCCCATCACCTGATCGGTGTGCCCGAGCCGGCGCAAAGCCGAGACCGCATTCGGGCTGGCGTACTCGATCAGGCCGTCCGCGCTGAGCCGGACGACCCCGTCACCCACGCGTGGCGTGCCTCGCCCGACGCCGGTGTGTGGCTGGTCCGCGGGAAAGGTGCCCTGCGAGATCATCACCAGGATGGACTGCGCGATGTGGAGGTAGTTGACCTCCAAACCGCCCTGCTGGCGCATATGGTGCAGATCGGTGTGTCGGACCAAGACCCCGAGCACGACGCCACGACGCAGCACGGGAACGTACTGCTCGCGCACGAAGTCGGCGTCCTGATCAGTGGAGGTGCGCGCCGCGGCCGCGACGGCGCTCAGGATGGCCGCCCGCTCCGGGCTCGACCGTTGCCCCACCACGTCGTCGGGATAGAAGTTGGGTCCCGTGCTCGGGCGGGCGTGCGCCGCGAGCACCCACGCGACGTCCGTGTTCTGGCTACGCTGATCGGCCACCGACTCGCCGACCATGCTCTCGCGGGCCACCCACAGCGTCAGGTCGGCAAACGAGAGGTCGGCGACCATCTGCCAGTCGCCGACCAACCGCAGGAGCCACTCGGCCTCGGCCGCCGGCACGCTGGAACCGTCGGACAGGACTTCTCGCAGGGTAGGCACCATGGCGAGACTAGTCCGGTCCTGCGCCGTCGTCAGCCAGCCGTGCCCTGACGCACCAGGCCGCGCAGGGTTCGCAACGCCACCGAGACGGGGGCCAGCCCCGGGTCGTGCATGTCGCTGACCCGGTTCAGCACCTGGGACACGCGCGTCATCGCCTCCGACTGCTCGGTGGTCCACGCGTCGACCCGCTGCATCGGATCCTGCTCGGAATCCGTGGCCAGCATGACGGCCCGGGTCAATGCCCGCATCACGCCGTACATGTCGTCGCGCACGGCGCCACGGGCGAGTGAGGACCACCGGTCCTCACGAGGAAGGTGCGAGACCTGGGTGAGCAACGCATCGATCCCGAAGGACTCCGAGACGGCGAAGTACACCGACGCCGTCTCCGAGTAGCTGCGGTCCGCGTCGACGGCGACCTCGATCACGTCGAGCAAGGAGAAGACGTCCAGCAGTCCGGCGTACTTCAGGGCCAGCTCCTGCGGCACTCCGACCCCGGTCAGCTCCTCGATGTAGCCGTAGTGACGCGCTCGCTCCTCCCCTTGCAACAGCTCCGACATCTGCGGGACCAGTGACTGGACGGGCTCGGCGAACCGTTCGATCTCCTCGGTCATATCTGCGGACAGGGACCGGTTGTTCAGGAACCACCGGACCGCGCGGTCCAGCAACCGGCGAAACTCCAGGTACAGCGTGGTCTGCACGTCGGTGGGGATGTGGTTGTCGAGCGCCTCGATGTCCTTGACGTAGCCCGCCATGTCGAACACCTCGCGGCACACCACGAACGCCCGAGCGATCTGCGTGGCCGTCGCGCCGGTCTCCTCCATCGCCCGGAAGACGAACGTCACCCCACCACGGTTGACGATGTCATTGGCCAGCTGGTTGATGATGATCTGCCGACGTAGCGGATGGTCGGCCAGGCCTTCGCTGATCCGCTCTCGCAGCGGGACCGGGAAATACGTCAGCAGTAAGGACTTCACCGCGGGCTCATCGGCCAGCTGAGACGCGAGCAGGTCGTCCTTGAGGCCGATCTTGGAGTACGCCATCAGCACCGAGAACTCTGGCGCCGTCAGTCCTTGTCCGGCTTCGCCGCGTTCGGTCAGCTCGGCGTCGTCCGGCAGGAACTCCAGGGCCGGGTCCAGACCGACGTGCTCCACCAAATAGCGGATCAACCGCTGGTGCACGCTCAACATCCGACCACCCTGATCGCGCGCGTTGCCGATCAGCACGTTCTGGTCGTAGTTGTGCCGCAACACCTTCTGCGCGACTTCGTCGGTCATCTCCGCCAGCAGCTCGTCCCGCTGCTCCAGGGTTAGCTCACCGCTCTTGACCAGTGGGGTCAGGGCGATCTTGATGTTGACCTCATGGTCAGAGGTGTCCACCCCGGCAGAGTTGTCCACCGCGTCGGTGTTGACGTGCACGCCGTTCCAGGCGGCTTCGATGCGCCCCAGCTGGCTCAGGCCGAGGTTGCCTCCCTCGCCCACCACCTTGACGCGCAGGTCCCGCCCGTCGATCCGGATGGAGTCGTTGGCTCGGTCTCCGATCTCCGAGTGCGTTTCGGTAGACGCTTTCACGTACGTCCCGATTCCCCCGTTCCAGAACAGGTCGACGGGCGCGCCGATGATCGCCTTCAGGAGCTCCGCGGGGGTCATCTTGTGCACCCCCTCAGCGATGCCCAGGACGGTGCGCACCTGGTCACTGATCGGCACGGACTTGGCGC
>JBASAZ010000084.1:0-4198 GCA_049650845.1 Ornithinimicrobium sp. | reverse complement strand
GGCGTCCTGCGACCTCAGCGGCACCTCGGGATGACCCTACGGGGAGTTCGGCGACTCGACGGTCAGCGTTCCGTCGATGATCTGCTGCTTGTATTCCTCGATCTTGGAGCTCAGCTCCGCCGGAACCTCGGATTCGAAGTCGTGGAAGGGAGCCAGCCCAACCCCGTCGTTCTCCAGCGTGCCGACGTACGGCTCGCTGGAGAATCCGGAGTTCACCGTCTCGGTGATCGTGTCGTCCACCGCGGGTCCGATCTGCTTCAGGACCGAGGTCAGCATGATGTCTCCGGCGTCAGTGGTCTCGAACCCGTCGGAGTCGACCCAGATGATCTTGGTGCCTTCTGCCCCTTGGGCGGCGGCCACCGCACCCAGACCCACCGGTCCGGCGACGGGCATGATGATGTCCGCGTCTTGGGCGATGAACTGGTCGGTCAACGTCTGACCCTGGCTCTGGTTGTCGAAGTCACCGGAGAAGGAGCCGCTCTGGGCCTCCTTGTCCCAACCCAGGACCGTGACGTCGGTGCCGTTGTCCTCGTTGTACTTCGTGACGCCGTCGGCGTAGCCGTCCATGAAGATCGAGACCGAGGGAATCTGGACGCCACCGAAGGTGGCCACGGTGTCGGTCTCGGTCATCCCGGCGGCGAGGTAGCCGGCGAGGAAGCTGGCCTCAGCAGTGTTGAACAGGATCGGCTTGGCGTTCTCGATCTCGACCGGGTTGAACTCGGCATCCGAGAACGACGAGTCGATCAACGCGAAGTTGACGTCCGGGTTGTTCTCGGCTCCGGTCTGGATGGCGTCCTCGAGCAGGAAGCCGACCCCGATCGTGAGGTCACACCCCTGCGACACCAGGGTGTTGACGTTGGTGGCGTAGTCGGCGTCCGACTGCGACTCGACCAACGTGGTCGTGATGCCGAGCTCGGACTCAGCCGCTTCCATCCCCTCCCGGCCCGACTGGTTGAACGACTGGTCGTCGAACCCGCCGGCGTCGGAGACCATGCAGGCCTGGAAGTCTTCGCTGCCACCGGCAGCGCTGGACGAGGACTCATCGGTGCTGGCGGGGTTGTCCGACCCGCCGGCTGCGGGCTCGTCTGGGGCATCGCCGCAGGCGGCGAGCACGAGGGTTGCGGCTGCTGAGACGGCGGCGAGCTTCATGACCTGGCGCACAGGTTTCTCCTTCGGTACGTGAACACAGTGCGTGGGTGCACCGTAGGACTGGAGCCCCACGCGCCGCATAGTACCCTCGCAACGTCTGCTCCCGGGGCCTGTCGAGGGCCCCGGCGACAAACGTGACGCAAAGGTGATCTGGGCTCACCGCAGCGCGACGGCCGCCAGCAGCTTTGCGGCGTGCACGACGGCTTCGTCGTCGACGACCAGGTCGCCCTGGTGCAGCTCGAAGGTCGGCCCCCCCACCGTGCGGGTGCCCAGTCGAGCCATCGCCCCTGGCACCTTCATGAGATACCACCCCAGGTCCTCCCCACCCAACGACTGCAGGGTGGGCACCACGGAGTCCGGGCCGATCACCGCGCGAGCGGCATCGTCGAACACCGACACGGCCAGCTCGTCGTTGTCCACCGGGGGCACGCCCTTCACGTGGCGCACCGTGGCGTGGACGCCGTAGGGCCGCACCACGGCGTGGACGATCTCCTCGATCAACGGGGCCGTCGTGTCCCAGGTGTGCGAGTCCAGCATCCGCAGCGTGCCCACACATTCACCCGAGGCCGGGATCACGTTGGCCGCAGACCCCGCCCGGACCGCACCCCATACCAACGCGGTGCCGGAACGGGGATCCAGGCGCCGGGACAAGATGGCCGGCACCTCGGTGATCACCTTGCCCAACGCGAACGTCAGGTCCGAGGTCAGGTGCGGTCGTGAGGTGTGCCCGCCACGGCCGGTCAGGGTGACCCGGATCGAGTCGGATGCGGCGGTGATCGGCCCGGACTTCAACCCCACCTGGCCGACGTCCAGCGAGGGATCGCAGTGCACGGCGTACAGTGAGTCGACCCCCTCGAGCGCACCTGCGTCCATCATCGCGTGGGCACCGCCGGGCATCGACTCCTCGGCGGGCTGGAACAGCAGCCGGACCCCGAGACCCCGATCGGCCAGTTCCTCGGCTATCCGCGCCAACGCCAGACCGGCCCCCAGGACCGCGACCGTATGCAGATCGTGCCCGCAGGCGTGGGTGATGCCGCTGTGCCGGGAGGCGAAGTCCAGGCCGGTGACCTCATCGACCGGCAGGGCGTCCAGATCAGCTCGCAGTGCGACCCGGCGCACCGGGTCGCTCGCCCCGAGGTCGGCGATCGCCCCGGACCCCGGCAGCGCCGTGATCCGTGCCCCGGTGTCCTGGAACGCATTCAAGAGCAGAGCCGTGGTGCGGTGTTCCTGCCAGGACAGCTCGGGGTAGCGGTGAACCTCATGACGCCAGGTGATCAATGAGTCCCGCAGGTCATCGATGGTGCCCACCAGCGCAGAGGTGAGCGCATCGGTGGTGCCACGGGCGGTGGTGGATTCAGCAGTCACAAGAGGCTCGACAGATCACAATCAGATCGGGGAGAGGGTCAGTGGGTCACCTTACCGGCCCCCACCGCGCGGTTCCGGTAGCCCGCCTCAGAAGGTCTCGCGGGGCACGTACTGACCCCAGACGTCACGCAGCGCATCGGCGACCTCACCGCCGGTGGCTCGGGCCCGCAGCGCCTCCCGCATCGGGATCAGCACGTTGTCACTGCCCGCCGCGGCCTGCTGCATCTGCTCCAGGGCGATGCTGACCGAATCCCCATCGCGGCTCTGGCGCAGCTGTTCCAACCGGGCGCACTGAGCCGCCTCGATGGCCGGGTCGACCGAGAGCGGCTCGTAGGGTTCCTCGGACTGGCTGGCGAACCTGTTCAGCCCCACCACCACCCGTTCGCCAGAGTCGATCTGCAGGGCCGTGTCGTACGCCGTCTGCTCGATCTCGCTCTTCTGGAAGCCTTCTTCGATAGCACGGACCGCGCCGCCGCGGTCTTCCACGGCCCGGATCAGCTCGACGACCGCCTCCTCGAGGTCATCGGTCATGGACTCCATCACGTACGAACCCGCAAACGGGTCGACCGACTTGGTGACGTCCGTCTCGTAGGCCAACACCTGCTGGGTGCGCAACGCCAGTCGGGCCGCCTTCGCCGTCGGCAGGGCGATGGCTTCGTCGAAGGAATTCGTGTGCAGCGACTGCGTCCCGCCGAGCACGGCCCCGAGCCCTTGCAGGGCGACCCGCACGAGGTTCACCTCAGGTTGCTGCGCGGTGAGCTGGACCCCCGCGGTCTGGGTGTGGAATCGCAGCATCAACGACTTCGGGTTCTTCGCCCCGAACTCCTCGCGCATCATCCGCGCCCAGATGCGTCGGGCGGCCCGGAACTTTGCGATCTCTTCCAGCAGCGTCGTGCGAGCCACGAAGAAGAAGGACAACCGTGGAGCGAAGTCGTCGACGGCCAAGCCTGCGGCCAAGGCGGCCCGCACGTACTCCTTGGCATTGGCCAGGGTGAAGGCGATCTCCTGAACGGGGGTCGCGCCCGCTTCGGCCATGTGATAGCCCGAGATGGAGATGGTGTTCCACTTGGGCATACGCTCAGCGCACATCGCGAAGGTGTCGCTCACCAGACGCAGCGACTCGGCCGGCGGATAGATGTAGGTGCCGCGAGCGATGTACTCCTTCAGTACGTCGTTCTGAATGGTGCCGGTCAGCTGGTGCGCGGCGATGCCTTCGTGCTCGGCTGCCAGCTCATACATCAGGAGCAGAGTGGAAGCCGGGGCGTTGATCGTCATCGAGGTCGATACCTCGTCCAGCGGAAGGCCGTGCAGCAGCACGCGCATGTCCTCGACCGAGTCGATGGCGACGCCGACCTTACCGACCTCACCGCTGGCCAGCGGGTGGTCGCTGTCGTAGCCCATCTGGGTGGGCAGGTCGAAGGCGACCGAGAGGCCACCGGTGCCGTTGGCCACGAGCTCGTGATAGCGGGCGTTCGACTCCGCCGCGGTGCCGAAGCCGGCGTACTGCCGCATCGTCCACGCTCGCCCGGTGTACATCGAGGGGTAGACCCCGCGGGTGTAGGGATACTCTCCCGGCCCGCCCAGCGACTGCTCCGGATCGAACCCGGCCAGGTCGTCCGCGTCGTAGACGGTCTTCAGCGGCAGGCCTGATTCGGTATGCAGATCGTTCATCCGCTCAGGCTAC
>JBASAZ010000083.1:0-1745 GCA_049650845.1 Ornithinimicrobium sp. | reverse complement strand
ACGTGACTTCGCAGGTGAATTCCTAGGAGGTACTTTGAAACATTGTCCACATGTAGATCCAAGGAGAATATCAATCTATGGGGGAGACCAAAAAAGTTCTCGTCGCCGATGACGACACCGATATTTTAGAGCTCGTCGTGTTTAAGCTCGAGCAGAGCGGCTATGACGTGGTGGCCGTGCCGGACGGTGAGGCGGCGCTGGCTTCGATCCGCCAGCGACCCCCGCACCTGGCGATCCTGGACATCATGATGCCGGGACGTTCCGGCCTGGACGTGCTTCACGAAATTCGCAGCGACGAGGGCTTGAGCGACGTTCGGGTCATCCTGCTCACCGCGCGCTCCCGCGACCTCGATGTCGACGCCGGCTTCTCCACCGGGGCCGACGACTACGTCATCAAGCCGTTCAGTCCGCGAGAACTCATGCATCGCGTGGAGTCTCTCCTCTCGCGTCGGACTTGAGTGATGGCCTCGTATGTCGTCGGTCCCGCAGTGCTGTGGGCGTTGTTGTGGGTCTCGATCGTGGTCCTGGCGTTGCAGCTCGTGCTGGTCGTCGGGGCGCGCCTCTCGCGGGTGCATCGGCAGCGCCGAGACCGGCGCAGGGTAGCCCCGCTGCGACCCCTGCTGCTGGAGCTCGCCTCCGGCGAGGAGGCCGCAGTCGAGGATGTGGAACGTGCGCTGACCGGTGCCCCCGCCTCGACTCGCACCGTGGTCGATGAGGCCATTCTGCAACTACTCGGCAAGATCCGGGGAGACTCGTCCACCGCGCTGGTCGACGTGCTGCGCCGGCACGGCCGACAGCAAGCTGCCGTGACAGACCTGCGAAGTCGGTCCTCGGTGGCCAGGGCCCGAGCGGTGTGGACCCTGGGAGTGATGCAGGAGCGTGCGGCCGTGCCCGCACTGCTTCCGTTACTGCACGACCGCTCCCCGGACGTCGCGCTCACCGCGACCCGCGCACTCGGCATGCTGGGCGACCCGGCGGCGGCCACCCCCATCCTGACGGCTGTAGAGCCGGGCGGATCCAGGCCCGGGTTGCCGGCCTGGATCGCGGTGGAGGCCGTGGCCTCGCTCGGCACCGAAACGGCACCTCAGGTCCGCGCCGCGTTGCGCCACCACAGCCCAGACGTCCGTCGGGCTGCGGCCATGGTGATCGCCCAGGTGCCGCTGGTCGCCGCGGCCGGCACGCTGCGGGAGGTCATCACGCGGGAGACCGAACCACGGTTGGTCTCAATGATGGTGCTGGCGCTGGGTGCCGTCGGCGGCCCCGGAGACACCGACCTGCTCGGGCCCCTGCTGGACGAGGGTCACGATGCGCAGATCAGACGGGCGGCTATCGGCGCCGTGGCCGAGGTCGGTGGTGCCCGAGCGGTGGTCTGGCTGCGGCCGCTGCTGGTCAGCAGTGACATCCGGGTGGCCGAGCTCGCCGCCACCACGCTGGCCGCGCTGGGCGTCGCCGGTCATCAGGCGGTCTCGGCGGTGGCGGAGTGCACTGTCCAGACCACGAGCAGTCGGTTGTGCCGGTATGCCGTGACTCAACACGCCCTGGGCCGCTCCCGGACGACGCAGCGGGCCAGCTGATGGAGGGTGTCGAGGACGTCCTGGAACCGACCCGGACGGCCGTAGAGATGGTGTTCGCGGTGCTGTCGTTGCCGATCTTGGCCTACTTCGTGCTGATCAACTCTGCATACCTGATGCTCGTCGTGTTCTCCTTCCTCGACTTCCGCCACCACCTACGGCGACTGCCGTTCG
>JBASAZ010000082.1:0-1936 GCA_049650845.1 Ornithinimicrobium sp. | reverse complement strand
GCTCCACGGCTCCCACGGAGGGGTGGACGGGGCGCACCCGCATCCGCAGGTCCTCGTAGGGCACGTCGTCGGTGGAGGCTGCCCCGATCGCGGAGGATCCCGCCAGCGGCGTTCCGCTCCACACACTGTCCAGCGGGGAGGCGTATTGCGGGTAGCGCGCGGGGTTGTCGCCCAGGTCCAACTCGAAAGTGAAGTTGTCCCCCGCCTCCCTGTCTATGCCGGCCGAGACATTGGTGATGCGAATGCCATTCGACAGGTGCTCGATCGTCGAGGCCGGTCCGTCGATCGCCCACGACTTCGGGTTCGGCGCGCCGGGCGCGGTGAAGGTCGAGGCGTCCGTGCCCGGTGGATGTGGAAGGGTGATCGTGTCGCCACGGTGGTAACGGGCGGGATAGGTGCCCTTGTATTCGAGATAGGAGACGATGGGGCCGAAGATCTCCCTCGGCGCCCAGAGTGGCGTGTCGTCCAGCGGTCCGCTCTGCGTGCTGGCCTCGTCGAAGCCGGACAGGCCGTTCGGGTCCGAGATGTTGGGCGTGTGGATGATGTTGTTCTCGTAGACCACCGGGCCGCGCGGATAGGGGTTTGGGTCAGGGCTTTGCGGATCGAAGAGCGACAGCAACTCGGTTCCCTGATTTGAGCGATTGGCCGCGCTGCGATGGTCGATCAGCGTGACACCCGTGACCTCCAGCTTGGAGAGGAAGACTTCCGGGTAGTCCCCGTTGTTGGCTTCGTAGCTGGCTTGGACAAACCTTCTGAACTCAAAGTCCCCGGTGACGGGCGCCACGTCCGGCACGTTGACGAGGACCGAGCGGATCGCCGCGTTTCCGCCCATCAGTTGGATCCCGGTCGCCGTCATATGCGACGGGGTGAAGATGCAGTGCTCAAGCAGCAGGGGCGAGACCCCCAACGGTCTACCTCCGTTCTCCCGAGAGACGACCACCATTGAGCCGCCGCCCTCGAAGGACGACCGCTGGACATTGAGGAAAAACCCGTCCGCCACGCTGGTGTTGAACCGAAGGCACGGCTGAATCGTCTTCCACGGCACGCCTTCGTTCTGGAACCAGCCGCACCGGCTGAACATGTCCGCGCCGTCCACCACCATTTCTACCGGTGCGGAGCCTGCGACGCGGACCGAGCCCGAGTGGTTCGCGTTGGGAGGCTCGACCCCTTCGCGGTATCGGTAGTCGCCGCCCGACCGCGCGTCAGACTCGTGCGCCATTTGCGTGCCGAGGACGGCAAGGCGCGACATACCCTCGGCGTAAAGACAGTAGTTGTTGGCGTTGGTGTTGCGGCAGTTGTTGGCGATGAAACTCGTGTGTACTCCGTTCTGCCGTATGGCCTCGGCTTCCGTCATTCCCGCAGGGCGACCTTCGCCGTCGGCGGGGCCTCTAGGGGAGGAATATGCAATCCACCCATTTATTCCGTTAAAATTGCAGCTGTTGAAAAGATATTTCGTCTGCCAGCCGAACAACTTATATTCACCAGTCTGCCCGCCGCTCTCGGTGGTGCTGTCCCAAGGCCCCTGAAGGTCGATTTCGCTGACGACGTATTCGTCGCCCTTATAGTCATACCAGACGACGCAGTATGTGTCGCCCGCCGGAATCAGCACGCGCGGTTTTGCCTTGGTGCCCGGACCGGCGACGAAGTGGAACGGAGTACTTCCGCGCACGACGCTGATATTATCCCCGCCGCCCGCCATGACGAAGTCCTGCCCGCGCGCCAGCATGACCCGCGCGCCGCTGACGCGGTTGGCCATGTCTTCCTTGGCCGCATTGAGGGACGTGAACTGCCTGTTGGCCGCGATGGAGGGCGGGCAGTCGGAGAAGTCGCCTGTCTCCGAGACGTAAGCCGTGCCTGCGCCCGCGAAGGTCACGTCCGGGTCGGCCACGTCGATGGTGCCCGAGGCGGTGGCGACGCGCCCGGTGGACGGCTCGAT
>JBASAZ010000081.1:0-6122 GCA_049650845.1 Ornithinimicrobium sp. | reverse complement strand
CGGGCCAGCAGGTGGATATCACGTTGTACGACACGTTCGCCGTCCCGCAGACCGATAGCGACGCCTTCGATGCGGTGGTCGCCGATCCGCTGGCCGGGCGCGTGATCATCTACGGCTGGGATACCCCGCTTGAGCTGGTCTCTGCGTCACAGCAGAAGGGGGCGGCTGGATACGTGCCGAAGACGTTGAGCGGAGAGGAGCTGGTAAGCGCCCTAGAACGGGTCCACGCCGGCGAATACGTGTTCATCACGGCACACGATTCGACGAAGCGCGGTGGAGAACCTGTAGGCGGCGCGGCAGCGGGGACACACTCGTGGCCCGGTCGCGAGGAAGGACTGTCGGCCCGAGAAGCTGAAATGCTCGCGTTGATCAGTCAAGGGTTGAGCAACGCCGATATCGCGACCCGCTGCTATCTGAGCGCGAACACCGTCAAGACGTACATCCGCGGCGCCTACCGCAAGGTCGGCGTCGACACTCGTTCGCTGGCAGTGATCTGGGGTATGGCGCATGGCATGGGACAGGACCGGGTGCGGGTGACGTCGCAGGGCACCGAGAAGTAGTCAGCAGCGACGGTGCCGGTGACGCCCGGTGCCGTGACGACGCCTTCCCGGTGCGCAGGTTGCTTCGTCTTACGCCGATCGTGCAGTGGCCGCGATGGCCGGATGGCTCAGCGGTCAGTACTCAGGCGTCGCGCGCTGGGTCAGGGGTGACCTGACCGCGGCACGGGACATGGTCCGTTCCAGGAACCACTGCAGGGTCAGGAACGTCAGGCCGGCGACCATGAGGATGTCGGCCACGACGAACACGATCAAGGACACCAAGAGCGCCGGGGCCACGGCAGGGGAGGCGTTGTTGAGGTCGGTCAGCGGAGCAGGACCGGCGCGTCGCGACGCCTTCACGGCCACCAGCAGCGACGCCATCCACCCCAGGAGCACGAACCCGCCAATCATCCACGCGGTCACCGCCTCATCACCTCAGCCGAGCCTGACCCGCCAGAGCGAATCGGCATCCGACGAGGACGACCGCAGCCGACGCACACAGCCTGGTGCACGGACCCTCCTGACGTGCCGTGCGCAGACGCACGCGTGGTGAAACTTCCCCGAGTGAGCAGTCTCTCAGCGACCGACCCGCCCGCGGTCCACCCCGTCGGGTGACCTTCCGCCCGTTCGGCGCTGCCGAGGCGACGACCTGTTCAGACGCCCCGTCCGGGGGCATACATGATGACCGCCACGCCGACCAGGCAGATCAGTGCCCCGGAGACGTCATACCGATCCGGGGCGAAACCGTCGACCACCATGCCCCACAGGAGCGAGCCCGCGACGAACACGCCGCCGTAGGCAGCCAGGATGCGTCCGAAGTTCGGATCCGGTTGAAAGGTGGCGATGACCCCGTAGAGGCCCAGCGCGATCACCCCGGCGCCGATGAAGAGCAGGCCGCGTTCTTCCCGGATGCCTTGCCAGACGAGCCACGCGCCGCCGATCTCGGTCAGCGCAGCGAGGGCGAACAGGGCGAGGGACTGCAGGACGGCCATGATGGACATCCTGACCCGTGGAGCTCCCCTGCGGCGAGTCGGCATCGAGTCCGTCGGGTCCATCTGGACCACTTACAACGGTTATGGGTCGGGTATGCCGGCCAGGGCTCGGACCGCGGCGAGTCCCGCGGGGCTGCCGGGCCAGTGTCGTTGGAACGCTCCTGATCCGGCCCGCCGGGCAACCGAGCGCAGGGCCAGGGCCACGATGATGGCGTCGTCGGCGTATCCCAGGACCGGGATGACGTCGGGGACCAGGTCGATCGGTGAGAGCAGGTAGCCCAGCAGCACCCACAGTCGGATCCGGACTCCGCGAGGCAGGGTCGGGTCCGTGGCCATCCCGCGCAGCATCCGGATCAGGTCGGGCAGCATACGCAGCGCCTCGCGGATGCTCACCTGATCGGGGCGACGGATCGCCAGCGCCACGAGCAACCCGACCCACAGCACCAGCAGGCCGGCGAGGGCCCCGGCCACAGCGCTGACCCACGCGGACCAGTCCATGAGGCCAAGTGTGCCGGGGATGGGAGCGACCCACGAAGCATGTAGAAATACTTACTAAAACATGTCTCTTTACGTGACTTGTGCTTACTTTACGTAGCGGGCAGAGTAGTGCTCACACCGCCCCACAGGGGCGCCACGCACCACCACACACTTTAGAAGGAGTCCTTCACATGATCGCTGCCATCGTTTTGATCGTCCTGTCCGCCGCCACCCTCTACGGCCTGGGCCTCCTGCGTCAGACCCCCGCCGAGCGCGCCTCCGCCGCCTTGGTCCCGAACGTGGTCGGCGGCGTCAAGACGCTGGCTCAGACCGGCGCCGGCATGCGTCCGGTGGAGCACCTGCGCAACTGAGTGTGACCGTTCGTTGCGCCCACGGCGTGAAGATCCCAGGTCGCGAAGACCCTGCTCTGCAGGCCTCGTTACCTGGGATCTTTGGTGTGCGGGCTAACGACCCAGGCCCTGCAGGGCCGAGCCGTCCCCCACCGAGGTCTTAGGGATGACACTGAGCGAGCCGTCCGTCTCCAGGACCACCGCGCCGATCGACTCGAGCGTCCCCGAGCCGTTGCTCCGGATGGCGGCGCTCACGCTGTCCTCGTCGATCCGCTCCTGCATCAGTGCTTCCCACAGGAGCTCGCCGTCGGACAGCAAGAGCGTCGGCTTCGACGTCAGCGCGGTGCGGACCCAGCCCACCCGCGTGGACGCCCAGGCGATCACGAACTGAAGCGCCGCGAACGTGGCCAGGGCCACCGCCCCTTCGGTCCAGGCCACGGACTCACTCAACGCCACGCTGGCCATGATCGAACCCAACGCCACCGTCACGATGAAGTCGAAGGCGTTCAGCTGCGCCAGCGTGCGCTTGCCACTGATCCGCAGCAACAACACCAGCCAGAGGTAGGCCAGGGTGGCGGTGACGGCGACGCTCACCATGTCTTGGACGTTGTCGTGCAGCATGCAGACCTCAGATATTGGGAGGAAGAAGGGGAAGTCACATCATCCATGGCGACCGCTGATCGCGCGCTGCGAGCTGACAATAGGGTTGCCCACCCGCTGGGCCTTTGAGACGCTGGGGTCCTGATGGGGCACTTGGAGATCAACGGCGTCAGCTACGTGCTCGCTGATGGCCGGCCGATCCTGGCCGACGTCTCGCTTCGGGTCGGCGAGGGCGCCAAAGTCGCGCTGATCGGGCCGAACGGCACCGGGAAGACCACCGCGCTGCGGTTGCTCAGCGGTGACCTGGTCGCGCACCGAGGCTCGGTGTCGGTCACCGGAGGGTGCGGGGTGATGAGGCAGTTCATCGGGACCATGGGCCGCAGCCGTGAGGGGGGCGGTCCGCACGGGGACGGCGATGAGCTGCCGACCGTGCGCGACCTGTTGGTCTCGGTGGCCCCACCGGCAGTGCGAACGGCTGACGACGACCTGACCAAGGCCGAGATTCAGCTCGTGGAGGTCGACGACGAACCGGCTCAGATGGCCTACGCCCAAGCGCTCGTCGGATGGGCCGACGCCGGAGGATACGACTACGAGGTGCTCTGGGACGTCTGCACGGTCGCGGCCCTCGGCATACCGTTCGAGGCGGTGCAGTGGCGCACCACGGACACCCTGTCCGGTGGAGAGCAGAAGCGGTTGGCCCTGGAGGCGCTGCTGCGCGGTCCCGACGAGGTGCTGTTGCTGGACGAACCCGACAACTACCTGGACGTGCCCGGAAAGCGATGGCTGGAAGCGAGGCTGAGCGAGTCGCCCAAGACCGTGCTGTTGATCAGCCACGACCGAGAGCTCCTCGCCCGCGTCCCTACCCGAGTCGCCACGTTGGAGCCGTCCGCCTCCGGCAGCACGTTGTGGGTGCACCCCGGTTCGTTCGCGACGTGGCATGAGGCCCGGCGCGCTCGCAACGCCGCGTTGCTGCAGGATCGCCGCCGCTGGGACGAAGAGCACGCCACCTTGCGCACGCAGATGCTGATGTACAAGCAGAAGTCGGCCTACAACTCCGATATGGCCTCGCGCTACCAGTCCGCGCAGACCAAGCTCCGCAAGTTCGAAGAGGCCGGCCCACCCGAGGTGGTCGCGACCGAGCAGAAGGTCACGATGCGGCTGCGTGGTGGACGGACGGCCAAACGAGCAGTGATCTGCCAGGGCCTGGAGCTCGCCGGTCTGATGCAGCCGTTCGACGTGGAGGTCTGGCACGGCGAACGGGTCGCGGTGCTGGGCAGCAACGGCTCGGGCAAGTCCCACTTCTTGCGCCTGCTCGCCCTCGGCGGCAGCGACCCCGACGTCGAGCACCGCCCGGTCGGTGACGTGCTTCCCCAGCCGGTGGCACACGCCGGTGCGGCGAGACTCGGCTCGCGCGTCCGGCCGGGGTGGTTCGCCCAGACCCATGACCATTCGGCCCTGCGCGGGCGCACGCTGTTGCAGATCCTGCACCGCGGGGACGAACATCGCGCCGGTATGCCGCAAGAACAGGCTGCGCGTGCCCTGGACCGGTATGAGTTGGCTCGCTCCGGGGAGCAGACCTACGACACGTTGTCCGGGGGGCAGCAGGCGCGGCTGCAGATCTTGCTGCTGGAACTGTCCGGGGCCACCCTGCTGCTCTTGGACGAACCCACCGACAACCTCGACCTGCACTCGGCCCAAGCCCTCGAAGAAGGCCTCGACGCCTTCGAAGGCACGGTGTTGGCGGTCACGCACGACCGGTGGTTCGCGAAGGGCTTCGACCGGTTCCTGGTCTTCGGCGCCGACGGCCAGGTGCGCGAAACCGACGGTCCGGTCTGGGAGGAAGGTCGGGTCGCTCGGCCCCGCTAGAGGGCTCGGCGTGTCCTCAGGCGCAGGCCTCCCGCCAACACTCCTGCATCAGCAGCAGGGCCGCTTCGACGTCGGGTCGCTGTGCGCTCGCGTCGCGGTGCACGGCATACACCCGTCGCGTGGGTGCCCCCAGCAGCGGCAGGGCCAGCACCCCTTGGGGCAGGTCGCCCCGCCCCAGCCTGGGCAGCAGACAAATGCCGAAACCTTCCAGCACCAACCGCAGCCTGATCGCGAGGTGTTCCACGCTCGCGCCGATCCGGTAGGTCAAGCGATGGGCATCCAGGGCCTGCAGCAGCCAGTCACTGAAGACCCCCGGAGTGTCATCGATCCAGACCTGGTTATCGAGCGCCGCCAGGTCGACCCCGTCGGGACCGACCGCGAAGTCGTGGTCGGCCCGGACCGCCAGGTCGACCGGGTCGAGCCCGATCGGCGCGTCCAACACGCCACCCTGCAGGCGAACGTGTCGGTCGGTCCAGGCGTGCACGAGCGCCAGGTCGACCTCCCCGCGACGCACCGCAGCCACCGCTTCGTGGGGGTTGAGCTCGCGCAGGGACACCAACAAGTTGGGATGCCGTGCGCGCAGGGCCATTGCCGTCGGGATCAACACGCCCCGGAAACCGGACGGGAAGCCGGCCAGCGTCAGCGAGCCGGACACCTGACCGTCGAGCATCTCCAGCTCCGACCGCGTGCGCTCATCCAGGTCACGCATCTGCTGGGCCAGCCGCACCAGGACCGCGGCGGCGTCCGTGGGCACGTTGGCTCGGCCCACCCGCCGCATGATCGGCTGAGGCACCTGCCGTTGCAGCCGGCTCAGCTGCTGGCTCACGGCCGATGGGGTGTATCCCAACCGGTCCGCCGCGCCCAGCACGGTGCCTTCTTCGACGACGGCCTGCAGGGTCACCAAATGGTCGGGGTCAAACATGTAGCGATTCTTACACGAACTGCGGTGAACCGTGACCGGTGCTGATCTGGCGACCCGGACGTCTCACCGCTCCGGAAGTGTCCGGTATGCCGTGCGCTCAGTGATCCCGTGCGCTCGATGATCCCGTGCGCTCAGTGATGCCGTGCGCTCAGTGAGCGAGCCCGAGGAAGATCTTCCTGGGGGCAGTCTCGTCGTCGGTCTGCTCCAGCAAGCAGGTCACCTCGAAACCGGCTTTCACCATGGCCGCGCTCCACTGGGCCTGCGAGAACAACCCGAAATGATGTCGCTCGGCCTCGGAGGTCACGACGCCGTCGGCATCACGCAACGCGTACACGTAGTCGGTGACCACCTGCTGGTCACCGGGATCAGGGTCGTG
>JBASAZ010000080.1:0-3679 GCA_049650845.1 Ornithinimicrobium sp. | reverse complement strand
ACGGCTGCTACCACCTCATGGCCAGCTTCGATGAGCAGCCGGGCGAGTCCTTCACGGAGCAAAGCAGAGTCGTCGGCGATGACTACCCGCATGGGATCACCGCTCGTACCGTGGTCGGGCCGGCGTCGGGACTGTCGACCGTCAACTGGCCATCCAAAGCGGCGACTCGCTCAGCAAGTCCGGCTAAGCCCCGTCCCTTGTCGAACGAGGCGCCCCCACATCCGTTGTCAACCACCTCAAGCGTCATCTGAGCATCATCTACCCAGGTTCGGAGGGTCACCTCCGTCGCCGCGCTGTGTTTGGCGACATTGGTGAGCGCTTCGCTTGCGACGAAGTACGCCGCCGTCTCGATCGGCGCGGCATACCGCTGGGGGAGGGAAACCTGCACAGTGCTGGCGACCCCGCACCGGTCAGCCAGCGCGGTGAGTGCAGCCGGTAATCCCCGATCGACCAAAATTGGTGGGGCGATCCCGCGCGTCAGCGCGCGCAACTCGCTCAACGCCTCAGCGGTCTGAGCACTGGCCTCCTCCACGATTCTTGCGGCGGTGGCGACATCCTTGTGGGCCAGTTGTCGCTGGATCGCGGCGAGGTCCATGCCTAGGCGGACCAATCGCTGCTGCGGTCCGTCGTGAATGTCGCGCTCGAGGCGTCGTAAAGAGTCGACCTCGGCCTGGGCGGCTGCGCTCCGACTCTCGGTCAGGTCGACGATCCGCTGCTTCAGTTGGCCGTCGCGGGAGCCGCCCAGCACCGCACGGGCGAAGAAGGCCTGGACCGCCACACACAGGCGCAGCACCGGAATCAGAGTCACCGCGAAGATCCCGCCGATCAACAGCGGGGTGATCCAGTCCGCCCACGGCAGGTCGATGAGGTCATTCAGGTCCTGCGAGGAGCCGTCATTGGGCAGCGCTGGGCTCCATATCCAGTAGGTCAATCCGCCGAGGGCACCACACCACCAGACCACCGTCAACGACCAGGTCGCGGTGGCCACCGGAAGTGACAGCACTCCGTGCGCCAGATCGAGCCAGGCCTGCCTGTCGCGCAAGCGTTCGAACCAGTGACGCAGCCGGTTCGGGGAGTCCACGGCTGGTCGGTGGATCACCGCGACTCGTTCACCCGACACCTGCTCCACGCGCCGCCTCTCCACCACGGCGAACCACCGACCACACTCCAGCGCCAGGACCAGCACCGGCACACCCACACCGGTGATCAGTAGCCCAAGACCTAGGAGTAGACCGCCCAGAAGGACCGTGCACGAGACCATGGCTAGGGGCAGCCCGCTCAACAGGTAGGCGGAGTCGCGACCCAGCTGATGCAGGAGGGATGTTTCGGCCGTTGCGGCGGGCCGAGTGCTCGTGGCAGGACGAGCATCGTGGATAGTCATGCTCCCACTCTCTGGCCGGTGGGGTGCGCGTCACCAGCATGCCTACCGGTGTGCTAACGATGAGGATAACCCCCATCGGGACACGGGAAGCCCCGAACAAGAACGGAGGACATCTGGGTGTTCTCACCTTCCTGTCGCTGGCCATCCTGGCAGCATGACAACCTCGACATCCTCACACCCCAGACTCTTGGCCACCCTCGCCGCGCTGCTCGTAGGCCTCCTTATCGCAATGCCCGGCTCGGTGGCCGCTGCGTCGGATCGGGCCCCTGATGGACCCGAGAAAGCCATCACGGCTCAATACGATCAGATGGCATCTGTCCCAGCCGCGTTCGCGGTCGTCGACGGCGATGACACCATCTTCGGTGGCCAGGAGGGGGCCGGTCCGGATACGCCATTCATCATCGGCTCGCTGAGCAAGTCGTTCACCGCGCTCACTGTTCTGGTTCTAGTACAGCGTGGAGAGCTGGATCTGAACCAGTCGGTGAAAAGCTATCTTCCGGACCTGCCTCTGGAGCGGGCTGGCGAACCGGTCACCCTGCGCCATGTGCTGTCTCATACGGCCGGCATCAGTGGGGCCGACTGCAACAAGGACGGGGAGCGTGCCTATGACTCCCTCGCCGCCCGCGTGGACGACCTTCGCGGGATTCGGCTGGAGTCGACTCCAGGCAATAGCTTCGAATACTGCAACGTCGGTTACGCAGTCCTCGCGCGAATCATCGAAGTGCAGACCGGGCGGTCCTTTGCGGAGGTGTTGCACACCGACGTGCTTGGGCCGCTGGGTCTCAACGACACACAGACCGACCTTCAAAAGGCTCGGTCGGCGGGTTTGGTCGAGGGGCTCACCACGATCATGGGTTTTCCTGTGACGCGGCCAGAGAGGGCCGGCGACTCGGCACTACCCGACGGATACCTCGTCTCCACCGTCCGCGACCTCGCCGAGTACGCCCGTTTCCAGATGGGTGACGGCACCGGACCCAACGGCACCCGGCTCCTCTCGGCGGACCTCCTGCACGAGATGCACACCGCGCAGATCACCGTGCCCGGACTCCCCACCGAAATAGCCAGCTATGGGATGGGTTGGTTCGTAGGCTCAGAGAATTCGCACACCGTGCTCTGGCACGGCGGGACCAACTATCGCTATCAGACCGACCTCGCAATGCTCCCCGCCGACGGCCGAGCAGTCGTCAGTCTGGCCGCTGGACAGTGGCTGGCTGGAACGAAGCCTCTGACGGATGCCACGATCGCGGTGCTACTCCACCAAAACACAGAGCCATCCCACATGTATCTGATCGCCACGTTGATCATCTGGCTCGCCCTGGGAACTCTCGTCGCGACCATCGCATGCTCCCTCATCCGATCCCGGCACCGTCGAGCCACTGGCCAGCGGCCGCGCCGCTGGGTAGCGATCCTGCTCCTGCTCGGTGCAGTCTTGCTTCCTGTTGTGCTGACCCTGCCGGCGATCCAGGAACTGGGCTCAGTCGAGCGCGCCTGGCGCTTCGGCTGGCAGGCCGCTCCCGACGTCCTCGCCCTCGAACTCGCCTGGGTGCTGGCCCTCTTTTGGATCGGGCTGAGGGCCTTGGCGAACTCGATGAATAGTCGACACTCGGCCCCGTGAATAGCGGGTAGCGGCAAGCGGGGCAGATGCAGGGAAGAGGGGCTACCGAGGGCGACGTTGCGGGCCCGGCCCATCGCCGCACCGTTGAGTTCCTCACCTGAGGCCCATTCCACGACTGGTCAATCCCTCTCACCGCTCCGCGTGCCGATTTGTCAACGTGCCGAAGGAGACCGCAACCGCAACGAGGGTGCGTATCAGCCGAAAGCACGAGGGACAGACCGGTCTACCGGCCAAGAGAACATCGGCCCAGAGGCCGATGCGCCCCCTCGGCGACGCCAGCGATCGTGGAGCTACTGATCGTGAAGTCACTGATCGTGAAGTCACCGATCATCGGACCGCCATGAAGGAGTAAGAGATGAGATCACGACAGAAGACCGCCACCGCACTTGAGCCCCAGCACGTACCCGTGAGCGCGGCAGCGGCAACGACGGGGCTCACCCCCACCCGGGAGCGGGTGATCGGCGCGACGGCGATCGCGCTCGGAGCGTCGATGGCCATCCAGAACGCGATGTTTGGGTGGGCCGGAGCGCCAGGCTACGGGGACCCGATCGGGGAGGTGCTCGCCTGGCACGAGCAGAACCGGGTCGTGGTCGCGATCGCCGTCGGCCAGGAGGCGCTGCACCTGCCGCTGCTGCTCGGGTTCCTGACCGGTCTGCACGGGCTCGTCGGGCGCCGCGGGGGTG
>JBASAZ010000079.1:0-1769 GCA_049650845.1 Ornithinimicrobium sp. | reverse complement strand
TGGGGATCCTTGTACGGCGATCGTCCTGTCCGCCCTATGCTGCGCAGGTGCCCCCGAATAATGCGCTGTTGGCGTTCGCTTTCGCCTCGCTTGTACTAGTTGTTGTTCCGGGCCCCAGCGTGCTGTTCGTCGTAGGCCGTTCGCTCACCCTGGGTCGAAAACATGGACTTCTCAGCGTTCTCGGCAACGGGCTGGGCGCGCTACCGCTCGTGACCGCCGTCGCGTTCGGTCTGGGTGCAGTGCTCGCAGAGTCCGTCGTCATCTTCACCACCGTGAAACTGCTGGGGGCGGCATACCTCATCTATCTCGGAGTACAAGCCATCCGACACCGCCGCTCAGGTCTTGACGCGGACGGCCCTGAGAGGGCCGCCGCAGGCTCACCTCTGCTCAGCCTTCGCCAGGCCTTCGTTGTTGGAATCTCCAACCCGAAAACCATCGTCTTCTTCGCTGCCGTCCTGCCCCAATTCATCGATCCTCGCTCGAGCAACATCGCCGCCCAAATGATCGTCCTCGGCTTGGTCTTCATATCGGTGGCGCTACTCACCGACAGCTTGTGGGCCATAGCAGCCGGGTCAGCAGGGGAATGGTTCGCCTCCTCTCCACGCCGCCTCTCCGCCGTCAGGGCCACCGGCGGGAGCATGATGATCGGCCTCGGCGGGAGCCTGGCACTCACAGGAAGCAAGACCTGAACGGAAGTCGGATTCCTCGGCGTCCGTACGGGGATCCCGTTGCGGCGATGCGTGGCGTGCGTCTTGATGTTGGGGTCGGGTGCTGCCCGATACCCGAGCCGGTCTCACACCCGGGACTGCCGGGTCCATCTTTGGAGGTGCGCCATGAGCGCGCTGCTTATTGGTTATGCCCGATGCTCCACCGATCAGCAAGACCTCACTGCTCAACGCGAGGCACTGGCTGCTTTGGGCGTTGAATCTGAGCGGATCTACGTCGATCACGGTTTGACTGGCACCAACCGTGAACGTCCGGGTCTTCGTGAGGCACTGGCGGCGTGTCGCACCGGTGACACGTTGGTGGTCACCAAACTGGACCGGTTGGCCAGGTCGCTGCCCGATGCCAGAGCGATCGCTGATGAGCTCACCGCTCGGCAGATCACGTTGAGTTTGGGTGGGTCGGCTTACGACCCGACCGACGCGGTCGGGCGATTGTTGTTCAACGTGCTCGCAATGGTGGCTGAGTTCGAGTCAGACCTGATCCGGTTACGCAATCGTGAGGGCATGAAGGTTGCCAAAGCAAAAGGCAGGTTGCGGGGCAAGGTGCCTAAGCTCAACCGCCGCCAGGAAGCCCACCTGGTCTCACTGGTCCATTCCGGTGAATACACCACCGCCGAGGTCGCCGAGTTGTTCGGGGTCGGACGCTCGACGGTCTACCGCGCCATCGACAGGCAGCAGGTAGAGGCCAAGGCCGGTCTCACCGAGGCGCCAACTTCGCGCTGACTCCGCGTTCCCTCTCAACGCCGGTCGTCCCGTATCCGACACCCCTGCGGGACGCTGGCGCATCGCCGCTAAATGTCGGGAGCTAACACCCGTTCGCCGTTCGGCTTGCGGGACGCCTGTGCACTGACGGGCGCGAGCTGCTGCACAGTGCGGTGAGCAAACCTCTAGCGCCAGCGAGTAGTAACGATCACGGGTGCGGGGGCACAACCCGGTAGTAGAACAACGTCATCCCATCAACGCCCTCCGACCAACGGTGAAATTCGCCGGCCGACTTTAGCCGGACGATTACATAGGACCTGCTTGATACGTGCCGTGGTTCAA
>JBASAZ010000078.1:0-50683 GCA_049650845.1 Ornithinimicrobium sp. | reverse complement strand
GCCTACGGCTGAGCGGACAGGCCTATTTGTCGACGTCGCCGACCACGAAGAAGGTCGACCCCAAGATGGCAACCATGTCGGCCACCAGAGTGCCCGGCAGCAGCTCCGAAAGGACCTGCACGTTGTTGAAGGACGCCGAGCGAAGCTTCAGTCGCCAGGGCACCTTCTCGCCGCGGCTCACCAGGTAGTAGCCGTTGAATCCCAACGGGTTCTCGGTGGCCAAGTAGTGCTCACCGGCCGGGACCTTCAGGGTCTTCGGCAGTCTGACGTTGATCGGGCCATCGGGTAGGTCGCGCAGCACCTCCACGCACCGCACCGCGAGATCCAGGCTGACGTGCACCTGCTCGAGCAGCACCTCGAGGCGGGCCAGGGCGTCACCGGCCTGGCGGGTCACCACCCTCCCGGGTCCTTCGTCGCCGAACAGCTCGGCGTAGGCCAGATAGGGCTCGTCGCGGCGCAGGTCCAGGTCCAACCCGCTGGCTCGGGCGATCGGACCGCTGACGCCGTAGGCCTTCGCCAGCTCGACGTCGAGCACCCCGATGCCCAGGGTGCGCGCTCGAAGGATCTCGTTGCCGACCAGCAGCGACTCCAGGTCGGGCAGCCGGGAGCGCACGGCGGCGATCGCGTCCTCGACGTGCTCGAGCCACTGCGGCGGGAGGTCGTGCCGCAGCCCGCCGACCTGCGCGATCATGTAGTGCATCCGTCCCCCGGAGATCTCCTCCATCACGGCCTGGAGCTCTTCGCGCTCCCGGAAGGCGTAGAAGATCGGGGTGATGGCCCCGAGCTCGAGCGGGTAGGAACCGAGAAACATGAGGTGGTTGAGCACCCGGTTCAGCTCCGCGAGCAGTGTCCTGGCCCAGGTTGCCCGTTCGGGGACCTCCAGCTGCATCATCGCTTCGACGGTCAGGGCCACCCCGATCTCGTTGCTGAACGCCGAGAGCCAGTCGTGCCGGTTGGCCAACACCATGATCTGGCGGTAGTCACGCACCTCGAAGAGCTTCTCCGCACCGCGATGCATGTAGCCGATGATGGGTTCGGCCGCGACGATGCGCTCGCCGTCCGCGGTGATCTTCAGCCGCAGCACGCCGTGGGTGGCCGGGTGCTGGGGGCCGATGTTCAGCACCATCTCGGTCGTGCTCAGCCCGGCGGCGCCCACGGTGACGTCCAGGGGCCGTCCGCGGGGCGAGGGACGTGCAGTGGTGGGGCCGCTCATCGGATCAACCTAGCCGGTGCGCTCGGCCAACACCCACCAGAAGTCGCCGAACCCGCCACGCTCGAGCAGCACCCGGTGGGCGTTGTGCTCCGCCACTGCGTGCAGGTATGCCGCGGGCCGGGTGCGGGCCGTCGCGTGCGCCGGCATCCGGGGCGGGCCGAGCAGGTCGTTCAGCACGTCGCGTTGTCGCCCCAGGGTGACGGACACACCGGGATGGTGGCGGGCCGACTCCACCAGTGAGTCGATATGGACGTGGGCGGTCAGGTCCATCGAGCCATCCGGAAGAGGAGCCATCGCGCGCCCCACCCGGTAGCCGGTGAGGGTGCCCTCGGCGGGCACGTCGCTGCTGCGGTGTCCGTAGTCCACCGCCACCACCAGGCCCTGCTCGACGCGGCCCAGGAGGTCCAGGAAACTGTGGTCACGGCTGATGCCCACCTCGGCCACTCGGGTCTGCACCGCTCCCGCGTCGATGGCCCAGCGCTCCAGCCAGGCCAACTCGGCCACCGTGACCGGTTCGCCGGGGTGGGTGTCGCCGGTGCTGACCTCGACATCCTGTCGTCGCCACTGACCGCAGGGATCGCGCTCGGCCACCGTCGCCGGCACCACGTCCAGCCACTCGTGGGCAAAGACCAGGGAGGCCGTCAACCCGGACACCGCGCCGGGCAGCTGGGCGCCACCGGGCGAGATGATCCAGCCGATGTCGTCGGCCAGGTCCTTCGGTCGATCGACGACGTCGACGCCGACGCACCTCATACCGGGCGCGAGGGCGTGCACCGCGGTGATGAAGTCGCCGCGAGCGGCCCCGAGGTCGACGATGGTGTCCAGCCCGTGCCGACGAGCCAACGCCACCACCGCTGAGGCGATCACCGCAGGGGCGTGTGGGATGCCGCCGACCGAGGTGCTGAAGTGCCCCGCCGGTCCTTCGGTGCGGCGGTAGAAGCCTCCCGGCCCGTAGAGCGCGTCGTGCCAGGCGACATCCCACGGCACCCGCGCAGACTCCATCGGGCGATCCTCCCATCCGCCCCCCGGGAGGCGCTGCCCGATGAGAGTGAGCTCGTGCCGACGACCCGCACACCGCGATCGGCCGCAGGGCGAGATCGTGCCGACGACACGCACACCGGCACCGGCTCCAGGGTGCACGTGCGCGATCAGGCCGCTGGGGACGGGCATGTCACCGGCTCCAGGGTGCACACAGCAGCATCCGCACGCGTGCGCGGGCCGCTAAGGGCTAAGCGGGTCGCCGTGCCTGGCTGACTGGGCGCTGGGCGGTGTTCGCACTGCCTACACTCAACGGCGTGGATCTGGTCTCGGTGCTGCAGGTGGTGTTCGGTCTGGTGCTGCTGGTAGGCGGTGGTGAGCTCTTGGTGCGTGGAGCATCGGCGCTGGCCGTGAAGGCAGGCATCTCTCCGCTCGTCGTGGGGCTGACCGTGGTTTCCGTGGCCACCTCGGCCCCGGAGCTCGCGGTGACCACCGGAGCGGTGTTCTCCGGTGAGAGTGAGCTGGCCATCGGCAACGTGGTGGGCAGCAACATCGCCAACATCTTGTTGGTGCTCGGTGTCTCGGCCATCGTGCTGCCGTTGGGCATCAAGCGTCAGCTGGTCCGCGTCGACGTGCCGTTCTTGATCGGCTTGGGCGCGTTGCTGGCGCTGTTGGCCTTCGACGGGCGGATCAGCACGATCGATGGGGTGATCCTGTTGGTGTTCTGGGTTGCTCACACCGCGATGAGTGTGTTCCTGTCCAAGCGCGAGGAGGCGGGTGACGCACCGCCGAGCGATGCGCCGCCGAGCGGCGCCGAGGACGTCCCCGAACCGGTGGCCCTACCTCTGGCTCTCGTGCTGGTGGCCGTCGGTGTGGGCCTGCTCGTGGTGGGCGCGAACCTGCTGGTCAGCGGCGCCGTCTCAATCGCGACCGGGCTAGGCGTGAGCAGCCTCGTGGTGGGGTTGACCGTGGTGGCCATCGGCACGTCGCTACCCGAGCTGGTGGCCTCGATCATCGCGGTGCGCAAGCGGGCGGGGGACCTCGCGGTGGGCAACGCGATCGGTAGCTGCCTGGCCAATATCGGGTTGGTGCTGGGTGTGCCCTCGGCCTTGAAGCCCGGCGGTCTGCCCGTGCCCAGTGCCGTGCTGTCCATTGACCTGCCGTTGATGGTGGCCGCCAGTGTGGCCCTGCTCCCGGTGATCTACACCGGGGCCCGGATCGCCCGACGCGAAGGCCTGCTGTTCGTCGTGCTGTACGTCTGCTACACCACCTACCTGGTGCTGAATGCGCGGGGTCACGAGTCCACCAGCGGGTTCAGTCTGGTCATGCTCTTCCTGGTGCTGCCGTTGGTGGCCCTGACGCTGACCCTGCTAGCGGGCCGCGAACGAGGGCTGCGGCGTCGTCACCGAACGGCCGAGCGGACCCCAGCCGGTGACCGCGACTGACCTGTCGGATTCCTGCTAGATCCGCCGTCGCCTAGCGGGCACACTAGGCAGATGACCTCAGGCGAGCGATGAATCTCGACACCGCGGCGCGGATCGCTGCCGTGCGCAGCCGGGACACCCGCTTCGACGGTTCTTTCTATCTCGGGGTGAGCAGCACCGGCATCTACTGTCGACCCAGCTGTCCGGCGCGGGTGCCCAAGGAACGCAACATGCGGTTCTATCCCAGTGCCGCAGCCGCCCAGGGGGCGGGGTATCGGGCCTGCAAACGGTGCCGGCCCGATGCGAGTGCGGGTTCACCGCTGTGGCACGAACGTAGCGATCTGGTCGCCCGCGTGATGAGGCTGATCGCCGACGGGGTGGTGGACCGGGAAGGCGTCACCGGGTTGGCCCGCCACGTTGGTTACAGCGAGCGGCAGGTCGAGCGCATGCTGATGAGCGAACTCGGTGCCGGGCCGCTCGCGCTGGCCCGGGCGCAACGGGCGCAGACTGCGCGGGTGTTGATCGAAACCACGAGTATGCCGATGGCGCAGATCGCCTATGCGGCCGGGTTCGCCAGCATCAGGTCCTTCAACGACACCGTGCGGGAGGTTTTTGCGTCCTCCCCGCGCGACTTGCGCGCCACCGGCAACGGCAGCCGCAGGCGCGCCAGCTCGGACGCGGCAGCCTTGGCGCATCATCCTGCGACAACCGGCGAAGCACCCCGACCCACTCCGTCGGCCGCCCACCGCATCTCGTTGCGGTTGCCCTTCCGGGGGCCCTTGCACGCCGACAGCCTGTTCGGCCATCTGGCGGCCACCATGGTTCCTGGGGTCGAGCAATGGATCGGGGGAGGGTTGGGACGGTGCGTCGCGCTGGCGCACGGTCCGGCGACAGTCCTGCTCATTCCCCGGCCCGATCACGTGGCCGCGACCGTCTGGCTCAGCGACGTGCGAGACCTCACGGCGGCCATGCAGCGCGCCCGCCGGATGCTCGACCTGGACGCCGACCCGTGGTCCTCCGACGAGCACCTGTCCACCGACCCCGCGTTGGCACCGCTGATCCGGCAGCGCCCGGGAGTGCGTATCCCCGGGAGCATGGATCCCGCCGAGATGGCGATTCGAGTGCTCCTGAGCCAGCACATCTCAACCCGAGCGGCGGCCATCCTGACGGCCCGTCTGGTTCAGGCGCTGGGGGAGCCCGTGCCGCCCACCCTGCTCCCGGGTGGGCAGTGGACCATCGAGCGACTTTTTCCCACGCCCGCGGCGATTGCCGACGCCGACCCGAGCGTGCTGCCCGGGATGCCGCCCACCCGGATGCGGACCCTGCGCGTGCTCAGTGCAGCCTTGGCCGACGGGTCGCTGTCCCTGAGTCCGGGAGCCGACTGGGGGCAGGCCCGCGCGCAGCTGCTCGCCACGCCGGGCATCGGGCCGTGGACGACGGAGATGATCGCGCTGCGCGCCCTCGGTGACCCGGACGCGTTTCCGGGGACCGATCTGGGGGTGCGCCGGACGGCGGAGAGCCTCGGCATACCAGCCGGGCCGGCGGCGCTGCTGCGGCACAGCGCCCGATGGAAACCGTGGCGCGGTTACGCCACCCAGACCCTGTGGGCGGCCAGCGGTCACGCAGCTGCCCGAATGCCCACCTGACCTAGGAGACGGAGATCGTGATGATGCAGACCAGCACATTCCACCACCGGATGGACAGCCCTTTGGGTGTGTTGACCCTGGTCCTTCAGGCCCAGTCGCTGATCGGGGTGTACTTCTCGCGCCACCGTCATGCGCCACCGGTCAGCAGCTTCGGCGCACAGGTCCGCGAGGACGACCTGGCGGACCATCCGGTCCTGGGTATGACGCGCGAGCAGCTGGGCGAGTATTTCGCCGGTCAACGACGCGAGTTCACGGTGCCAACCGCCCCGCACGGCACGGCTTTCCAGCACCGGGTGTGGGCCGCTTTGCGGGAGATCGCCTTCGGAGACACCGCGAGCTATGCGCAGATCGCGGCCGCGATCGGTGCCCCTGGGGCGGCCCGCGCGGTCGGGTTGGCCAACGGCCGCAATCCCATTTCGATCATCGTGCCGTGCCATCGGGTGATCGCGAGCACGGGCGCGTTGACCGGCTACGGCGGCGGAACGGCTCATAAGCAGTCGCTGCTCGACCTGGAGGCCAGCGCGTCCGGCGCGTCGCTGTGGTGAGCCTCGCTTCGATATCCTGATGTGGTGAGTCAACCCGCAACACCTCAGGACGTCGACCTTCCCGAACAGATCCGCATCCGCCAAGCCAAGCGAGCCCACCTGCTGGCCGAGGGGATCGAGGCCTACCCGGCGTCCGTTCCGGTGACCCATTCGATCGAGGAGGTTCGAGCCACCTGGGGCCATTTGGTCGCCGAGCAGGAGAGCGGCGTGGAGGTCGGGGTGGCCGGCCGGGTCGTGTTCGTTCGCAACACCGGCAAGTTGTGCTTCGCCACCCTTCAGTCCGGCTCGGGCGCGCGACTTCAAGTGATGCTGAGTCTGGCGGTGGTAGGTCACGATCTGCTCACTCGGTGGAAGTCCGTGGTGGACCTCGGAGACCACGTCTTCGTGCGTGGACAGGTGATCAGCAGTCGCCGCGGGGAGCTGTCCGTCATGGCTGCGCAGTGGCAGATGGCCAGCAAGGCGTTGCGCCCGCTTCCGGTCCTGCACAAGGACTTGTCCGAAGAGCAACGGGTGCGCCGCCGCTATGTTGATCTCATCGTTCGTGACGAGGCGCGAGAAATGGTGCGCAAGCGTGCCGGTGTGATGCGCGCCATTCGAGAGGTATTGCACGAGCAGGCCTATCTGGAAGTCGAAACCCCTACGCTGCAAACTATTCACGGGGGCGCCAATGCGCGGCCGTTCAATACTCATTTAAATGCATTCGACCTGCCGATGACCTTACGGATCGCCCTGGAGCTGTATCTCAAGCGGGCGGTGGTGGGTGGCGTGGACCGGGTGTACGAGATCGGTCGCATTTTTCGCAACGAGGGGATCGATTCCTCGCACAGCCCGGAGTTCACGATGCTGGAGGCGTACGAGGCCTACGGGGACCAGCGCACCATGGCCGACCTGGTCCAGCGGATCATCCTCGCCGCTGCGGATGCGGTCGGTGGGCGTCAGTTGATCACTGGCACAGAGGTTCTCGACCTTGATGGGCCGTGGCGGTGGCTGCCGTTCTACGAAGGACTCTCCGGTGCCTTGGGGGAGCGCGTCACGATCGAGACCGAGGACGACCGCATGCACGCGTTAGCCCTCGAACACGGGCTCCGTCTCGATTCCAGCTTTACCGGCCCGAAAATTGCCATGGAGCTCTTTGAATCTCTTGTGGAGCCGACGCTCTTACAGCCGACGTTCGTCTGCGACTATCCGGCGATCGCTCAGCCACTGGCTCGACCCCATCGCAGCGAGCCGGGCCTGATCGAAGCCTGGGATCTCATTATCGGCGGCACCGAACGCGCGACCGCATTCACGGAGTTGATCGACCCGGAGATTCAACGGCAGAGGTTGGTGGAGCAATCCATCCGGGCCGCTGGAGGAGACGCCGAGGCGATGCCGGTAGATGAGGACTTTTTGCAGGCGTTGGAGCACGCCGCGCCCCCCATGGGGGGTCTTGGCCTGGGCATCGACCGGCTGATCATGCTGCTCACCGGGGCGGGGATCCGCGAGACCATCCTGTTCCCCTTCGTGAAGCCGCAGGCCTGAGGTGGACGCGCTCGACTCGGCCTGGGGCGTCGTGGCAGCCCTGCTGCCCACCGCCGGCCTGCTCTATCTTTTCTGGGTGATCATGAAGCACATCCTGGAGGGTGACCGCCGAGAACGTGCAGCGCAACGCCTTTGGGAGGCCGAGCAGGATGCCGCCGCAGCGCGCAATGTGGGCACCGAAGACGGGCCGACAGAGCGAAACGCCGAATGATTGAGATTAACTTGTCTATTCGTTCCTTTCGGGGTTAATATTCCATTGGTGGCTCGGTCCGTGTCCGGGTCACATCCCCCGATAAGTAAGAGGTTCAATTCCATGGCTCAACGAGTGCAAGTGATTCTCGAAGACGACCTAGACGGTAGCGAAGCTTCCGAGACAGTCGAATTCTCCCTGGATGGTGTCAGCTACGAGATCGACTTGAGCGACGGCAACGCATCTGCGCTGCGTAACGACCTGGCTCGCTGGGTCGGTCACTCGCGTCGTTCGGGTGGGCGGCGCCAGACCCGTCGCCGCAATGGTGGCGCGAGCAGCGGAGCTTCCCGTGAGGAACTGGCGAGGATCCGCGAGTGGGGTCGCTCGAACGGCTACTCGGTTAGCGATCGTGGCCGGGTGTCCCAAGACGTCCAGGATGCCTACGCTGCTGCGCACTGATGCGCTGAAGTACGTCAGCATTTCTTGAACAGTCCCCGTCCTTCGGCACGCAAGGACGGGGACTGTTCTGTGTCGGGACCTATTCCATACTCAGGTAGTCCGCGACATTGTCGATGGCGACTTGCGCCAAAATCTCGTGTCCATGTGCTGCTTGCTCGATTTCGCGCCACCTCCGCGGGGTCGCCACCGTGGGACGTTCTCGCCCCCGCAGCGACCACGGGCAAATCGTCGTCTTAGCCGCGGCGTTCTGAGACCAGTCCAAAAATACCTTTCCGGCTCGCAGGGACTTGGTCATTCGCCACACGACTAGATGCGGGTGGGCCGCGGCGAGCTGCTGAGCCAGGCCCTTGGCCACGGCACTCACCTCGGCGGCGTCGCGTTGGGCCTCGAGCTCGGCATACAGCTGCATCCCCTTGCTCCCGCTGGTCACCGCGGTGAGGGTCAACCCGGTGCCCTCCACGCGCTCGCGGACCAACATCGCCACCTGGGCACACTGCGCCAAACCCGCGCCGGGGCCGGGGTCGAGGTCGATCACAAGACGATCGGGGGGCCGGGGAAGGCCCTGCTCGTCGACCCGCCACTGCGGGACGTGCAGCTCCAAGGAGCCCAAGTTGACGAGATAGATCAGGTGGGACAGGTCTTCGACCATCGGATAGGTCACACTGCCGCGAACGGATCGAGAGCCCCAACCGTGGCCCTGCAGCGTCACCGAGGGTAGCCAGTCGGGGGCTCCACTGGGCAGGTTCTTCTCGAAGAAGTGGGCGCCCTCGACGCCATCCGGCCACCGGACCCGGGTGAGGGGACGGCCGGCGAGGCGGGGCAGGATGTGCTCACTCACCTGGATGTAATGCTGCAGCACCTGCAGCTTGGTTGTCCCGGTCGCTGGATACATCACCTTGTCCAGGCTGCTCACCCGCACGTCCCGACCGGCGATCACCAACCGGGTCGGGTCAGCCGCGGTCACGGTTCCACCTCCGCTACGGCGTCGAGCTGCTCAGGAGCCAGATCGGTGCGAAGGCGTTGGTATGCAGGCTGGCGCAGTCGTGATCGCCCGGTCACCGGCAGCGAGGCGACGTCGATAACCACCCGGGGCGCGACCCAGACCGTGCCTCGGCGGTCGATCGCCGGGACGTCGTCGGCAAAGGGGCACTCATCGTGCTCCACCGTGGTCAACAGTGCAGACAGCTCGGCCCCCGCCCGCCCGACCAGACCGCTGCCCACGCGGCCTCGAAAACGCAGCCGACCATCCGTTGTGGCCGATGGTGATCCGACCAGCACGGCGCCCAGGCGCTGCGACCCGGTCTCGCGGCGCCACCCGCCGACCACGTAGGAACGAGTGGCTCGATGAGGGAACTTCAACCAGTCGTGGCTGCGCACGCCCGGAAGATAGACAGAGTCCAGCCTCTTGGACACCACGCCCTCCAACCCCTGCCGCGCGGTTGCTGCGAACAGCACCTGCCCATCGGCATACGTCTGCGACAGCGCGCGGCCCGGGCCCTCGTTCCACACTGCCTCCAACGCTGCTCGGCGGTGGCGAAGGGGGAGCCCGGTCACGGTGAGCCCGTCGAGCCTGAGCAGGTCGAAGACCACGAAGGTGGCGGGTCGCTGGGCCGCGTGGCGCCCCGCCGTGGCTCGACCCTGCGCGGTGTCGGGGATGTGCACGCGCTCCACGACCCGGGAGAACGAGGGTGTCCCGTCCTGCCATGCGATGGCTTCGCCGTCCAGAAGCGCGTCGCGCGCGACCTCAGCCAGGCTCGAGAACTCCGGGAACCCGGCGCTGACCTCGCGTCCAGAACGGGTGCGCAGTCGCACGACGCCGTCCTTGACGTCCGCCAGCAGACGGACTCCGTCCCACTTCACTTCGTGCTGCCACGCCGGACCAACCGGCGGGCTGTGCGCAGCTCCAGCCGGGCCCGGACTGGCGAGCATGGGTTTCATGGGTCCATATTGGTGTAGTGCGCGCAATATGGAAGGGAGCTGTGTCGTTCGGATTGGTGAATGTGCCGGTCCGGCTCTATTCAGCGACCGAGAATCACGATCTGAGTTTTCACCAGGTTCGGGCCAGCGACGGCTCGCGAGTGCGCTACAAACGCGTGGCCCAGGCCGACGGTGAAGAAGTCGCCTATCGCGACATCGCCAAGGGCTACGAAGCCGACGACGGCACCACCGTGATGCTCACCGACGCCGATCTCGGGACGCTGCCCAATCGCAGCAGCAAGGAGATCGCGGTCGAGAGCTTTGTGCCCAACGCGCAGATCGACCCGATTCTGTACGACAAGGCCTACTACATCGAGCCGGACGAGATGGGGGCCAAGGCCTACGGCCTGCTGCGCGAGGCGCTGCGGGAGAGTGACCGGGTCGCGGTCGTCACGGTCAGCGTCCGCACTCGGATGACGATGGCGGTGCTGCGCGTGCTGGACGACGTCATCATCCTGCAGACGTTGCTGTGGCCCGACGAAGTGCGCGACAGTGGCGAGCTGAACCACCTCGACAAGGTCAGCGAGCCCAAGGAGTCCGAGGTCGCGATGGCCCGGATGCTCGTCGACTCGATGGCCGGGGACTTCGCCCCGGAAGAACACGTCGACGACTACAAGGAGGCCATCGAAGCGTTGGTGCAGACCAAGATCGAGGGTGGTCAGACCACGGCGCCCCCCACCGATGATGGGGACCAAGACTCTGGCGAAGTTGTGGACCTGTTGGCAGCCCTGCAGCGCAGCGTCGACCGAGCCAAGAAAGGCCAGGGCTCCACCGCTGAGGACGAGTCCAGCGACAGCTCTGCCCAGGGCAAGGCCGGGTGACCTCCAGCCGCAGCCAGCACGTCCCCCTCCTGATCGGCGTTCGGGCGCTCACCTCGGCCCCGCAGGACATGGCCGACACGGTCGACCTGGCGTGGGTGCTCGATCAGCAACAGCGCGGCGGCGATCCCACCGCGCAGTGGCGCAGTCAGGCGCACGGATCGCTCCAGCGCGCGTATGGCGAAGCGGCGCCCGCCGTGGCGGCGACCTTCGTGGCTCAGTGGGTGCTGCAGTCAGCGGCCTGTGTGGCGCTCTTCGCCGCTCGAGATCAGGGGGGTTTGGGTGCCGGTCGAGGACCTTGGATCGTGCTGGATGCTCAGGCGGGGTATCCCCGAGAAGTCCTGATCGCCCCGGAGTCCCTGATCGCCCCGGAGTCGGACGACGCCCCGGTGACTGCTGATCTGGGCGAGTCCTACGAAGGATGGGCGAACGCCTTCATCGCGACCTACCGACCCGGCATACCGATGAGCTCGTGGCAACGTCGCGGACTGGTGGGGGACGTGTGGCGGGCCGCGACGCGCCCACCGGACGCGGCGTCGGTGATCGAGCGTCAATCGTGTTGTCTGATGTATGCGCTGCCCGGCTTGCGCTGCTGTGCCGGGTGCCCTCGAGGTGCTTGCGGCCCACGCCGGACTTCTGCCGTGGGCGAACAGGGGCCGACCGAGACCCAGAGTGTGGAACAGTCCTAGCCTCGCTCACGTTGTGATCAGCAACGACACGTACCATCGAGGTCCTCTCGACCATCAGGAGAAACCATGTTCGAACGGTTCACCGACCGAGCCCGCCGCGTCGTGGTGCTTGCGCAGGAAGAAGCGCGCATGCTCAACCACAACTACATCGGCACTGAGCACATCCTGCTCGGGCTGATCCACGAGGGTGAGGGTGTGGCTGCCAAGGCGCTGGAGTCCCTGGGCATCTCCCTCGACGCCGTCCGGGAACAGGTCCAAGAGATCATCGGTCAGGGCCAGCAGTCCCCGACCGGACACATCCCGTTCACGCCCCGCGCCAAGAAGGTGCTGGAGCTCTCACTGCGTGAGGGTCTGCAGCTGGGGCACAACTACATCGGCACCGAGCACATCCTGCTCGGCCTCATCCGCGAAGGTGAAGGCGTTGCCGCGCAGGTGCTGGTCAAGCTGGGTGCCGACCTCAACCGGGTCCGCCAACAGGTGATCCAACTGTTGTCCGGTTATCAGGGCAAAGAGACCGCTGCTGCCGGCGTCGGCGCGGGCGGCCAAGAGGGTCAGCAGGCGGGGTCGCTGGTGCTCGACCAGTTCGGCCGAAACCTCACCCAGGCGGCGCGCGAAGGCAAGTTGGACCCCGTGATCGGCCGACACAAAGAGATCGAACGGGTAATGCAGGTGCTGTCCCGGCGCACCAAGAACAACCCTGTCCTGATCGGGGAGCCCGGCGTCGGCAAGACCGCCGTGGTGGAGGGGTTGGCCAGCGACATCATTCGCGGGGAGGTGCCCGAGACGCTGAAGGACAAGCAGCTCTACACCCTGGACCTCGGTGCCCTCGTGGCCGGCAGCCGGTATCGCGGTGACTTCGAGGAGCGGTTGAAGAAGGTCCTGAAGGAGATTCGCACCCGTGGCGACATCATCTTGTTCATCGACGAGATCCACACGTTGGTGGGGGCCGGCGCCGCCGAGGGCGCGATCGACGCCGCCAGCATCCTGAAGCCGATGTTGGCGCGCGGCGAACTGCAGACCATCGGTGCGACCACGCTGGACGAATACCGCAAGCACATCGAGAAGGACGCCGCGCTCGAGCGTCGTTTCCAACCGATCCAGGTCAGCGAGCCCACGTTGGCGCACGCCATCGAGATCCTCAAGGGCCTGCGTGACCGCTATGAGGCACACCACCGCGTCTCGATCACCGACGCCGCCTTGGTCGCGGCGGCCAACATGGCCGACCGCTACATCAACGACCGGTTCCTGCCGGACAAGGCGATCGACCTGATCGATGAGGCCGGCGCCCGCTTGCGTATCCGTCGGATGACTGCACCACCGGACCTACGCGACTTCGACGAGAAGATCACGCACGCCAAGCGGGAGAAGGAGTCGGCGATCGACGGCCAAGACTTCGAACTCGCGGCACGCCTGCGTGATGAGGAGCACAAGCTCACCCAGGCCCGCGCCGCCCGCGAGAAGGAATGGAAGGCCGGGGACATGGATGTCGTGGCCGAGGTCGATGAGGAGCTCATTGCCGAGGTCCTGGCCGCCTCGACGGGCATCCCGGTGATGCGGCTGACCGAGGAGGAGTCCTCGCGGTTGCTGCACATGGAGGACGAGCTGCACAAGCGGATCGTCGGCATGGAAGACGCGATCAAGGCGATCTCGCAGGCCATCCGGCGCACCCGCGCCGGGTTGAAGGACCCGAAGCGTCCTGGCGGATCGTTCATCTTCGCCGGCCCCACCGGCGTCGGCAAGACCGAGCTGGCCAAGGCTCTGGCTGAGTTCCTCTTCGGCGACGAGGACTCGCTGATCACCTTGGACATGTCCGAGTACTCCGAGAAACACACCGTGTCACGGATGTTCGGCTCACCTCCGGGCTACGTCGGCTACGAAGAGGGCGGACAGCTCACCGAGAAGGTGCGCCGCAAGCCGTTCTCGGTCGTGCTGTTCGATGAGATCGAGAAGGCCCACCCCGACATCTTCAACTCGCTGTTGCAGATCCTCGAGGATGGTCGACTCACCGACTCCCAGGGTCGTGCGGTGGACTTCAAGAACACCGTGATCATCATGACGACCAACCTCGGCACCCGCGATATCGCCAAGGGCGTCTCGCTCGGCTTCTCGGCCGGCAACGACACCCGCAACGACTACGAGCGGATGAAGAACAAGGTCACCGACGAGCTGAAACAGCACTTCCGTCCCGAGTTCTTGAACCGGGTGGACGACACCATCGTCTTCCCGCAGCTCACCCAGGACGAGATCGTGCAGATCGTCGACATGATGGTCGCCAAGTTGGACGAGCGCCTCAAGGACAAGGACATGGGCATCGAGCTCACCCCGTCTGCCAAGTCGCTGCTGGCCAAGAAGGGCTACGACCCGGTGTTGGGAGCTCGGCCGTTGCGCCGTGCCATCCAGCGCGAGATCGAGGACGCCTTGTCCGAGAAGATCTTGTTCGCCGAGCTGGAGGCCGGTCAGATCGTCCTGGTCGACACCGAAGGAGAAGGCAAGAGCGAAGCCTTTACCTTCACCGGCACGGCCAAGTCCAACATGCCGGACACCGTGCCTGTCGAGGAGGCGACCTCAGCCGACTAGTCGAGTGGCCCGACGGACGGACCCGAGGGGTCACGCCGGGGCGAACCCGTACCAGATCGCGCGCTCGAGTCCCGCACTCGAGCGCGCGATCTCGTGTTGTTGGATGAGACCGTCGCGGACCAAAGCCGACAGGCAGCGCTCACGCTGGGCGTCGTCCTGCGGCCACACCGGCACGAAGGCGGTGGCCGGCAGCCAGTCTTCGTGCTCACGCAGGCGTTGCAGGAGCGCGCCGCGACATTGGCGATCCGTTCCGTGCCACGTCTGTCCGCGGCGAGCGGGCCCGGTGTAGGCGGGGCGCCCAGCGAGCAGCCAGGCGCAGCGGTCGTTGATGGGGCATGAGTCGCAGACGGGGGCGCGGGCCGTGCAGATCAGCGCGCCCAGCTCCATCACCGCGACGTTCCACCGCACGCTGTCCCCGTCGTCGATCGGCAGAGCCCGCGTGGCCAAGGCGGTCTCGGCTCGGGTGAGCGAGGGAGCGGGCAGGGCCTGGGCGTTCAGGGATCGGGCGAGGACTCTGCGGACGTTGGTATCGACCACGGTGGCGCGGTCCCCGAAGGCGAAGGCGGCGACCGCCGCCGCCGTGTAGGTGCCGACGCCCGGCAAGGTCAGTAACGTGGGTTGGTCCCGGGGCACCTGGCCGCCGTGCTCATCGGTGATCGCCCGTGCGCAGGCGTGCAGCCGCACGGCTCGGCGGGGATACCCCAGCCGCTCCCAGGCCCGCACGGCCTCACCTGGGGCATCGCACGCCAGCGAAGCGGGATCTGGCCAGCGCGCCATCCAACGTCGCCATACCGGCTCGACCCGAGCGACCGGAGTTTGTTGCAGCATGACCTCCGAGACCAACACCGACCATGGTGAGGCCTGCGCAGCGCGCCACGGCAGGTCACGGGCGTGCTCGGCATACCACCCCAGGACAGGCTCGTGCAGCGTCTCGGGACCGCTCACACGTGGCGCTCCATGATGCTGCTCTCGGCCAACCTGGACAGGCCCTCCCGCACCGCCCGGGCTCTCCATTCCCCGACCCCCTCGACCAGGGTCAGATCCTCCACCCCGGCCGAGAGCAGAGCCTGCAAACCTGCGAAGTGGTCGATCAACCGATCGGAGATGGTGGGGGGCAACCGAGGGATACGTGCCATCAGCCTGGCCCCGAGAGGATAGATCGAACTGTCCAAGCCTTCGGTCGATCCGTGGAAGCCGAGGCAGCGGGCGACCGCCCCCAGATTCAGCAAGTCGGTGGCGGTCAGCGCATCGATAGCCCGCAAGATCTCCGCCTCGGTGCGCGCCGTCGGAGCTTGGTGCGCATAGTCACGCACCACCAGCTCGCGGGTCAACCCGATCCCGCCGACGAGTTCACTGAGCTGCAGACCGATCAAGCGACCGTCAACGCCCAACTCCACCCGGTACTGCGCGATCTCGTGGCTGATCCTGCGCACCATCTCCAGGCGCTGCAACATGGCGGCCGCATCGCGCACCGTCACCAGGTTCTCGATCTCCAGTGCGGATAATGTGCCCGCCACTTCGTCGAGTCGGGAGCGATACCGCTCCAAGGTCTGCAGCGCCTGGTCTGCACGAGAGAGGATCTGGTTGGAGGAATCCAGGACGTGCCGCAGGTTTCCGACGTAGACGGCGACGAGCGACATCGACTGGCTCACCGACACCACCGGACAACCGGTCTGCTTCGCCGTCCGTTCGGCGGTGCGATGCCGCGTCCCGCTTTCCCGGGTCTCGATGCTCGGATCCGGCACCAGCTGCACCGCGGCGCGCACGATCCGGGTGACCGCTCGGTCCAGGATGATCGCCCCGTCCATCTTGGCCAGCTCACGCAGCCGCGTGGCCGAGAACTCCACCGGCAGCTCGAAGCCGCCGGTGCACAGCTCACTCACCGCCGGCCCGTCATCCAACACGATCAACGCTCCGGTGCGGCCCCGCAGGATCCTCTCCAGGCCGTCCCGAAGGTCGGTTCCGGGGGCCACTGCGGCCAACGTCGCCCGGAGGACGTCCTCGTCTGTATGTGCCACCTACTGTCCTGCCTTCGCGATCATCGTCGGGCGACGACCGGAACGCGAGCACGCGTCGATCGCCGCTACTTCATGCTCGTCAACGGGCCCCGTTCACCCTCTGCTCACGGGTGAACAGGTGAAGAGCGCGAGCCACGGGTTGATCCTGCCACGAGCGGCGTGATCGCGTGTGCCAGGGCGACTAACGCCCTTGGCCGATGACCGCCGCGCCGTGGCTCTGGTCGTCAAAGGCCATCACGGTCGCTTCGGCCAATGTGGCCGCTTGGGCCACTCGCATGCCCGCCGGGGGAGCGCCCTCATCCAGGGAACCGGAGGGGACGATGGCTCGGCGAAAACCGATTCGCGCGGCTTCGGCCAGCCGGCGAGGCACGCCGGTCACCGAACGCAGCTCGCCAGCCAGCCCGACCTCACCGAAGGCGATGGTGCCCAGGGGCAACGCTCGGTCCACCGTGGCACCCGCCAAAGCCAGCGCCATCGCCACGTCCGCGGCCGGTTCGCTGAGCCGTGCACCGCCGACGGTCGAGACATAGCAGTCGGCACCGGCAAAGTCGAGGCCGACGCGACGACTGAGCACCGCCAGGATCATCGCCATCCGCGAGGAGTCCACGCCGCTGGTCGTGCGACGCGGACTTCCGCCACTCGACGGCGCCATCAACGCCTGCACCTCGGTGACCAACGGCCGGCGACCCTCCAAGGTCACGGTCACACACGTGCCGGCCACCGCGATGTCTCGACTGGTCAAGAACAGGGCACTGGGATCAGGCAGGCCGACGATGCCGCGATCCCCCAGGTCGAAGCACCCCACCTCGTCGGTTGGGCCGAAGCGGTTCTTCACCGCCCGCACCAGGCGCAGTCGTGAATGCCGCTCACCCTCGAACTGAACCACCACGTCCACCAGGTGCTCGAGCACCCGCGGTCCGGCGATGGACCCGTCCTTGGTGACGTGGCCGATGAGCAGGGCCGAGATGTTCGCGGACTTGGCACACTGGATCAGAGCCGAGGCGACCTCCTTGACCTGGCCGACGTTGCCCGGGGCGCCCTCGACGTCCGCGCTGGCCAGAGTCTGCACCGAGTCCACGATCAGCAGGCTCGGTTGCACCCGTTCCACGTGCCCCAGCACGCTGGCCAGGTCGGTCTCGGCCGCGAGATAGAGACTGGGCGCCAAGGCCGCGATCCGTTCGGCACGCAACCTCACCTGGGCCGCCGACTCCTCGCCGGACACGTAGAGCACCGTGCGGCCCGCCCGGGCAGACGTGGCGGCCACGTCCAGAGCCAGGGTCGACTTCCCGATGCCCGGCTCGCCGGCCACCAACACCACGGCTCCGGGCACTAGCCCACCGCCCAGGACCCGGTCGAACTCGCCGACGCCGGTGTCCTGCGCCCTGGCCAGGTCCACGCTCACCTCCGCGATCGGCACCGCGGGTCGCAACGGCACCACCGCGGCTGTCCGAACCGGGGTGACCCCGATGTCGGTGACGCTGCCCCACTCCTGGCACTGTTGACACCGGCCCACCCACTTGATGCTCGTCCAACCGCATTCGGTGCATCGGTAGGCCGGCGCGTTCTTCTTCGACGTCGTGCCGCGTGCAGAGGTGGTTGCCATGCCGAGCAGGCTATGCGCAGCCACCGACAGCGCTCAACGAGCGCCCTGGGGTGCCGTCGACGGACTCGTCGTCAGTAGGTGCGGTGATAGAGATTGACCGCATAGTCCACGCTGCGTCCGTCGTGCTGCTCAAGGATCACCCTCGCCACGTCGGGGGCGAACTCGATGGCCACCACCGCCTCGAGGTCCGCTCGCGTGTCGAACTGCCAGCGCATGTCCACCCAGGTCCGGGTCCAACCCGCTCGACGCCAGAAGCGCTGCACGGCGGCCGCGTCGTAGTCCGGCCACCCCCGGGTGAACCACCGGCCGAAGGTGGACCGGGTGGCGTCGTTGTCGATGACGAAGGCCGTGCCGCCGGGTGCCATCACGCGCTCCAGCTCGGCCAGGCCGGGCTCGCATCCAGGGCCGAAGAAGTAGGCCCATCGGGCATGCGCGAGGTCGATGGACGCGGACTGGACCGGAAGCTCCTGGGCGGCCCCTGTGCGGACCTCGATGCGGGTGACATCCGCCCCGCAACCGGACAGGGCCTCCAGCCGTTGCCGGGCTTGGGCGACCAGGGGAGGGTGCGGTTCGACGCCGATGACGTGGATAGCCTGCTCGGCCAGCGTCGCCAGGTGATACCCGGTGCCGCAACCCACGTCGAGCACTCGGGCGCCCCGCATGGGGGCGATCTGCTCCATCGCCTGCCAGATGGCGCCATCGGGGTCCACCCCGCGATTCTCGATTTCGTAGACGTCCGCGTGGTTCCAGATGTTCGGGCTGGTGATGGCCAGGTGCTCACTCATCGGCTCGCGCGCTGTGCGCGCCGGCGTGGGTCGCCGGGTGGACGAACAGCGGCAGCGGGACCCGACCCGCACCGGGGTGGTGGACCGCGCGCGCGGTCGCTTCCCGACGGGCCATCACCTCCGCACACAGCTCGGCCAACACCTCGTATGCCGGGGCGCCGATCAGCTCGACCAGCTCGTCCCGCAGCGACCGGTAGACCGGCTCGGCAGCCGAGTGCGCACTCGTGGCCGAGGTGCAGTACCAGTCGAAATCGTGCCCACCTGGCCCCCAGCTGCCGCGGTCGTACTCCTCGAGGGTCACCTCGGTGTAGGCCGAGGTGTCGGCGCGTTCGACGCTGCGATAACTGCGCTTGATCGGCAGCTGCCAACAGACGTCCGGTTTGGTGGTCAGCGGCGGTGCCCCGATGAACAGGGCGTGTTGGTGCAGGGCACATCCCGCTCCGGCGGGGAATCCTGGCCGGTTCAAGAAGATGCAGGCCCCCTCGACGAGGGCGGTGCTGACCTCTACGCTCTCGGCGGCGTCATCCTGCGTGGGTTCCGGGGTCGCAGTCCATCCCGAACGGTGTCCGACATCGTGCATCTGCCACTCATCCGGTCCCAACGCCTCGACCACGTGCCCCACTCGTTCCAGGTCGTCGCGGTCGCTGAAGTGGGCGCCGAGGGTGCAACAGCCGTCCTGCGGACGCTCGGCATACACCCCCGGGCAGCCATCGCCGAAGATGCACAGCCACGATGAAGTCAGCCACGTCAGATCGGCCCGGACACGCTGAGCAGGCTCGTCGGGATCGGTGAACTCGGTCCACATTCGAGGCGCGTCGAGATCGACTTCGTCCCGACCCGCCGCTGTCTCCACCGGATCAGCGTAGAGGGTTCACCGGTCGGTGCTCAGGTTCTGTCGGGCTCGGGGGGCTACTGTGTGCGCCATGGATGGGAGTGCCTGTGGCCGCGGCTAGTGCGCGCCCGTCGGTCCCGGTCCATCTGTCCACCTCCTCGGTGTATCCCCAGGGGCCGGGATACTGCTTCGATCTCGCCGAGCGGCTGGGTTATGACGGGGTGGAGATCATGGTGTGGAGCGATGAGATCACCCAGGAAGCGAAACCCCTCATCGCGCTGTCCCACCTACACACGATGCCCATCGGAGCCATCCACGCCCCCACCCTGCTGCTGTCCCAGCGGCTCTGGGGATGGGACCCGTGGGGCAAGATCGATCGGTCGTTGGCGCTGGCCAACGACGTCGGGGCCCCCGTCGTCGTGGTCCACCCGCCCTTTCGCTGGCAGCACCGATACGCTGATGACTTCGTGGAGGGAGTTGCCCGACGGGCTCGGGACAGCGGAGTCATGATCGCGGTGGAGAACATGTTTCCGTGGCGAGTCGGCGCGACGGAGGTGCAGGCCTACCTCCCGGCCCACGACCCCACCGAACTGCCGTACGACCACATCACCTTCGACATTTCGCATGCGGGCACGTCCGGGACCGATGCGCTGCTGATGCTCCAGCAGCTGGGGTCGCGGGTCAGGCATATCCACCTGGGGGACAGCAACGGCACGTTCAAGGACGAACACCTGGTGCCGGGCCGCGGTGTCCAGCGATGTGCCGAGGTGTTGCAGCACCTGGTCCGGGCTGACTACCAAGGAGTGGTGAGCTTGGAGGTGAGCACCCGCAAGGTGGACCGGGTTCAGCGCGAGCTCGACCTCGAGGAAGCCCTGGCGTTCGCCCGCACGCACCTCGTCGCTCCAGCGGTGAACAACGACCTGTGAGTGCCCGCTGCAGCCCGCCGACGAGCGCCACCGATAGCCGGCGCAGACCAGGGCTACGCGCCCAGAACAGAGCGCGTAGCCTAACCCCATGAACCTCGGCATCCTGGATCCTGCGCCGCTCCTTCGACGCGGACTGTTGGAAGTGAGTCGGCATGACTCTTTGCGCACCGTGATCGAGAAGGCCCCGGTGAGTCGAGGGGTCGTGAACCGTTTCGTGGCCGGTGCCGACACCGAGTCCGCGGTTGCCGTATCGCGGGAGCTGGCCGACACCGGGCGCAGTGTGACCATCGACTACCTCGGTGAGGACACCTCCGATGCCGCGATGGCCAACGACACCAAGACGGCGTATCTGGACCTGTTGGAGCAGTTGTCCCAGGCCGGGCTGACCGCCTCAGGCCGGGTCGAGGTGAGCCTCAAGCTCAGCGCGCTCGGTCAGGCGCTCGGGTCCGATGGTCACAAGATGGCGATGGAGCACGCCCGGGAGATCTGCCGGGCCGCGTCCAACGCCGGGACCACGGTGACCCTGGACATGGAAGATCACACCAGGACCGACTCGACTCTGGACAGCCTGCGCGAGTTGCGTCAGGACTTCCCCTGGGTCGGCGCGGTGGTCCAGTCCTACCTGCACCGCACCGAGGCGGACTGTCGCGACTTGGCCTACGAGGGCAGCCGAGTGCGACTGTGTAAGGGCGCCTACAACGAGCCCGAGTCGGTCGCTTACCAGGACAAGGGCGACGTCGACAAGTCGTACGTGCGCTGTCTTAAGGTGCTCATGGCCGGTGACGGATATCCGATGGTGGCCAGTCACGATCCGCGACTCGTGGAGATCGCTGGTGTGCTGGCCGACCGGGCTGGTCGAGCCGACGACAGTTTCGAGTATCAGATGCTGCTGGGCATCCGCCCCGATGAGCAGCGTCGACTAGCCGATAGCGGCTCCACTGTGCGCGTGTACATGCCCTACGGAGACCAGTGGTACGGCTACTTGGTCCGCCGAATGGCCGAGCGACCGGCCAACCTGGCCTTCTTCGCTCGCTCCGTCCTCACCACTGGTTGATCCGATGAGCATTGCCATCCTGGGAGCCGGGGTGATGGGCAGCACGTTGCTTTCGGCTTTCCTTCGGGCAGGACACAGCGCCGTCGACATCACGATCAGCGACAAGGTCGCCGCCCGACGCGACGAGGTCGCCGCAGCGCACGACGTCACGGCCGCGGACCCGGCTGCTGCGACCCGCGGCGCCACCGTGGTGCTGCTGGCGGTCAAGCCCCAAGACATGCGCGCCCTGCTTCGCGAGATCGGCGGCTTCGTCGAACCCGGCGCCCTCGTGATCTCCATCGCTGCGGGGATCAGCACCGAGTTCCTGGAGGAGCACCTTCCTCAGGGCACCTCAGTGGTGCGGGTCATGCCGAACACTCCGGCACTGGTCGACCAAGCCATGTCCGCGCTGGCGCTCGGTCAGCATTGCTCGGCGGAGCACGCCGCCCAGGCTGAGGCGTTGTTGGCCACCGTCGGCCGCGTGGTGACCCTCGATGAGCAACATCTCGACGCCGTGACTGCCTTGTCCGGCAGCGGACCGGCATACATCTTCTACGTGGTCGAAGCGATGATCGAGGCCGGTGTCCTGCTTGGACTGCCCCGCGTGACGGCGACCGAACTCGTGGTGCAGACGTTGTATGGCGCCGCCACAGTGTTGCGTGAGACCGGGCAGCACCCGACGGTCCTGCGGGAGCAGGTCTCCAGCCCTGGCGGCACCAGTGTGGCGGCCTTGCGCGAGCTCGAGGACCACAAGGTGCGGGCGGCGTTCATGACGGCCATCGAGGCCGCAGCGCGGCGCTCCCGGGAGTTGTCGGCCTCGGACTAGCGTCGTCCGGCTCGGATGTGGGCCCGTGCGCCCATTGTTCTCCCGTGGACGCTTATGCAGCGGCCCGACCTGTGCCACAGTATGCGCATGACAGAGATCAGCGTGCGCCGCCTTGCCGAAGAAGACTGGGATGAGTATCGGCAGACCAGGTTACGCGCGCTGAAGGAATCTCCGGAGGCGTTCGTGGCCTCGGCGGAGGAAGAGGCCGAGTATCCAGAGGACCGCTGGAGGGATCGGATGCGTCGCTCGCAGCGTTTGTTGGCCGAGCGCGAGAGCCAAGCCATGGGGGTGGTCAGCGTCGGATCCGAGAACACGGCAGACGACACCGTGGGGGAACTGTTCGGACTGTGGGTCTCCCCCGATGCCCGAGGCACCGGAGTGGCTCGTCGACTGTTGGAAGCGGCCGCCCGGACGGCCCGCGAGTCGCAGATGAAACACCTCGTCTACTGGGTGGGCACCGACAACGGTCGGGCAGTGGCCTTCGCCAGCAGCTTCGGCTTCCGTCCCACGGACAACCGGCGTCCCATGCTTATCCGGGGCGCCGATGTTGAAGAGGAAGACGCCGAGGAGATGGCCATGGTGCTGCCACTGGGCGCGTCGACGGGCGGCATTCCCACCAGCCTGTAGGCCCCCAACCAGCCTGTGGGTCGATGGGTCCACTGGGTCACCTAAGGTCGGGCGGCGAGCTGCTCGATGTACTTGCTGGGCCCGGACACGATCATCATGTGGTGTTGACCGACCTTGGTCTCCGGCAGTGCGTGCATGAAGTCCTCACCCGGAGCCTTCACCCCGACCACCGTGACGCCGTAGCGCTTGCGGATGTCGGTTTCGCCGAGCGTGAACCCGATCATCTCCTGCGCCGGTCGCATCTTGACGATGGCGTAGCCGTCCTCGAACTCGATGTAGCCCTCCATCTTTCCGTTGACCAGGTGAGCGACCCGGCCGCCGGACTCGGCCTCAGGGAAGATCACGTGGTGCACCCCGATCCGCTCGAGCAACCGGGCATGCTCGGCGCTGACCGCCTTGGCCCAGATGGATGGAATCCCCAGATCGACGAGATTGCCCACGGTGAGCAACGAACCCTCGATCGAGGTCCCGATGCCGACCACCGCGATCCGGAAGTCGCGTGGCTTGGCGGTCCGCAGCTCCTCGGGGTTCGTGGCATCAATCGTCTGCACGCGCATGAGCTTGCGGGCGTAGCGTTCGGCGACGTTGCCGTTGATCTCGATCGCGTGAACGCGGTAGCCGAGCCGGTCCATCTCCAGAGCGGCGGCGGCGCCGAAGCGCCCGAGACCGATCACCAGGACGTTCTCGTCGAACAGTTGATGCTTGGCCATCGGTGGGCTCCTCGTCTCGATGATGCCGTTGCCGGCCGGTTCTCGGCTAGCGTGCGTCCATGATCGCGGCACATGTCGCCTGGGACCAACGTTTCACGGCGTACGACTTCGGGCTAGGCCACCCCATGCATCCGATGCGGCTGGAGCTCACCCAACAGTTGTGTCAGCAGCTGGGCCTGTTCGATCACCAGGATGTCGTCGTCCGGCCCTCGCGGCCCGCCGACGTGGCCGCGTTGGCTACGGTGCACACCGATGACTTCATCGCGACCGTGCAGGCGCTGTCGGCCGATCCCGGCTCCGCCCACGGCCAGATGGGCCTCGGTGACTCCGACACTCCAGCCTTCGCGGGGATGCACGAGGCCAGCGCACTCGCGGTAGGGGCCACGATCGACTGCTGTCGCGCAGTGTGGGACGGCGCGGCTCAGCACGCGGTCAACATCGCCGGTGGTCTGCACCACGCCATGCCCGGCCGGGCCTCGGGCTTCTGCGTCTACAACGACGCGGCCGTGGCCATCCGAGACCTGCTGGCTCGGGGGGCCCAACGGGTGGCCTACATCGACCTCGACGTGCACCACGGAGACGGTGTCGAGACGGTCTTCTGGAATGACCCGCGGGTGCTCACCGTGTCGCTGCACCAGAGTGGCCAGACGTTGTTCCCGGGAACAGGCTCGCCACGCGACACCGGCGGATCGCGGGCCATGGACAGCGCCGTGAACGTGGCCCTTCCTCCCGGCACGGACGACGCGGGGTGGCTGCGGGCGTACCAGGCCGTGGTCCCGCACGTGGTCGGTGCCTTCGCTCCCGAGATCATCGTCAGTCAGCACGGATGTGATTCGCACTACGCCGATCCACTGGCTCACCTCGACCTCACCATCGATGGGATGCACGCCGCATACAACTGGGTTCACGAACTGGCGCACCGGGTCAGCGACGGTCGGTGGGTGGCGCTGGGTGGGGGAGGGTACGAGCTCGTGGAGGTCGTGCCTCGAGCGTGGGCGCACGTGATCGGCATCGCCGGTCACCGCCCGGTCCGACTGACCGAACCGGTGCCGCCCGCCTGGCGGGAGATGGTGCAGAAGGTCTGTGGTGCCGCTGCCCCGGTGGCGATGGGCGACCGGGGGGGCGCCGCTATCCACTACGGCGCCTGGGAGGACGGCTATCAGCCGGAGGACCCGGTCGACATGGCCATCATGGCCACTCGGATGTCCGTGTTCCCCGGCCTGGGGCTGGACCCGTACTTCGACTGAGGACGCACCGGTGAGGCCGTGACCCAGTCGTGACTTCCACCTGCGCCACATCAGCGCCTATGGTTGCTCCACGGCATGCGCGGTGGATCAACCCCTGCGCGCCGATCTGACCGGATCCACAGCGAAGGAAGCCCCATGGGTGAGGAGCGCCAGTTGGCCGACATGTCGTTCATGACGGTCGCCGAGGTGGCCGCGCTGATGCGGGTCTCGAAGATGACGGTGTATCGGTTGGTGCACAACAGCGAACTGCCGGCAGTGCGGGTGGGACGTTCCTTGCGTGTCCCTCGCCAGGCCGTCCACGACTACCTGAACGAGTCGTACTACGGCACTGCCTGAGCCGCACCGGTTGGGGCAGCTGCACCAGGGCGATAGGCTGGCGCCTTCCGCATCGAGTTCCGATGCGTTTCCCCACACGAAAGACTCGGTACATCCATGGGTTCAGTCATCAAGAAGCGCCGCAAGCGGATGGCAAAGAAGAAGCATCGCAAACTGCTGCGCAAGACGCGTCACCAGCGTCGCAACAAGAAGTAGCGTCGTGCCCGCCGTGGTGCGCTGATGGCCGGGCACGAGGCCGGCGTCGGGTTCGCGGCGCTCGTGCCGTCCGCCGATGACCGTGGCCGGCCCGTGCGGGTCAGTGTCTTGACCAGGGTCGGGTGCCACCTGTGCGATCGCGCCCTCGCGGCCATCGATGAGGTGAGCCGACCCTTGGGGATCGGCTACTGGCCCGTCGACGTCGACGCCCAAGAGCCCGAACTGCGCCACGAGCTGCTGGCGCGCTACGGGGAGTGGTTGCCGGTGATCTTCGTGGATGGGCGGGCCCACGACTACTGGTCGATCGACTCGGATCGTCTCCGTCAGTCGTTGCTCGAGGACTCGGCGGCGCGCTAGCCCGCCAAAAAAGTCCTTCGATGACTTTGTGCATTTCTTCACAAGGTCGTAAACTAGGTAGTTCAACCTCTCGGATGGCTGCCAGTGCGAGCGCCCACCGGGACCGAAAGGAGCCGGTGCTGTCGTGAACGCAGAGCCTGCACGCCGCGGAGTGCCGGACGCCACGGTCGGTCGACTGCCGGCATACCGGAGAGCCTTGAACGACATCGCTGAGGGGGGCGCCTCGTGTGTGTCGTCCCAGGAGCTGGCCGCGGTCTCCGGCGTGCACCCGGCGCAGCTGCGCAAGGACCTCTCACACCTCGGAAGCTACGGAGTGCGCGGGGTCGGCTACGACGTCGTTGAACTGCGCGGCCAGATCTCTGCACATCTGGGGCTGTTGAACTATTGGCCCGTGGCCATCGTCGGCATGGGCAACCTCGGGCGGGCCCTGGTGGCCTTCGAAGGGTTCTCCCGACGAGGTTTCCACATCGTGGCGCTCGTCGACGAGGACCCGCAGATCGTGGGGGAGACGATTGCCGGGATACAGGTGCAGAGCCTGGATGAGCTAGCCGCCTCCGGGATCTCGCTGGACTTCGGCGTCATCACCACTCCAGCCGGCAGCGCGAACCGCGTGGCCCAGACGTTGGTGGATCTCGGCGTTCACTCGATTTTGAACTTCGCTGCCACCACCCTTTCGGTCCCCAACCACGTCGGTGTGCGTCAGGTCGACTTGTCCACCGAGCTCGAGATCTTGGCTTTCCACGCCCAACGACGCACAGGCTCCTCGCCCGAACTCACGCCGCGTGCGGCAGCCGGGGGGGCTCGATGAGCCTGCTGGTGGTCGGCCTGTCGCACGAAACGGCGCCGTTGGGAGTGCTCGAACGGATCGCCCAGCGTCCGGATCACCTCGCCTCCCTTCGTGCGGAGGTCATTGGTGGCGAAGACGTCGCCGAGTCCATGGTGCTGGCGACCTGCAACCGCGTCGAGATCATTGCCGACGTCGATCGCTTTCACGGGGCCGTCAGCGACATTGCGGCCGCATTGGCTCGGGTGAGCGGCCGAGACAAGCCAGAGGTCACCCCGCTGCTGTACGTCCACTACGACGAGCGTGCGGTGCACCACCTCTTCTCGATGACCTGCGGGCTGAACTCGATGGCGGTCGGTGAGCCACAAATTTTGGGCCAGGTGCGACAGGCGCTGGCCCTGGCCCAGCGAGCCGGGTCCGTCGGCGGACAGCTGAACCCGTTGCTGCAGCACGCGTTGAAGGTCGGCAAACGGGCTCACGCCGAAACCGACCTGGACGCGGTGGCGCGGTCCTTGGTGTATCGAGGGTTGGACCTCGTCGCACCGCTCATCCCGCCGATGGCCCAGAGCCGGGTGGTCATCGTGGGCGCCGGGGCCATGGCAGCACTGGCGGCGGCGACGCTGGCCAGCACTGGTGTGGGCGAGCTGACCATCGTGAATCGCGATGCCGCCAAGTCCGCGGCCCTGGCCGATCGGTATGGCGCGGGCAGCGCCCCGTGGGCTGACTTGGCTGAGCGGCTCGGCGAGGCAGACCTCGTCGTCTCGTGCACGGGCGCGACCCAACCCGTGATCGATGTCGACATGGTGGTGGCCGCGCGCGGCGGCGGGCGTGATGCTCGGCCGCTGGCGTTCCTGGACCTCTCGATGCCGGCCGACGTCGCGCTGGCGGTGACCACACGGCCGGGGGTGCACCGTGTTGGCCTGGCAGATCTGCACGATCAGCACGAGGAGTTCGGTCCCGACTCACACGTGTCGCACGTGCTGCGCCAGGTCCGCGACCTGGTGACGACAGAGGTGGCCTCATTCGTGATGGGCCGTCGGGCCAACGCTGTGGCCCCGACCGTGGCTGCCCTACGCTCACGCGCCAGCACCGTGGTGCAGGCGGAGATGGATCGCCTGAGTCGCCGACTTCCAGACCTCGATGATCGAGCCGACGCGGAAGTGCGCCAAGCCATGGCCCGGGTCGTCGACAAGCTGCTGCATACCCCGACCGTGCGAGCCAAGGCGCTGCAGCAGATGGACGAGCCGGGCGACTACGCGCGGGTGTTGCACGAGCTGTTCGACCTGGACCCGAGGGAGACCGTCGCCGTGCAAACGCCCCCGACGATCGGGTCGGGTGAGACCTCATGAGGCTCGGCACTCGGGCCAGCGCATTGGCGATGACCCAAGCCCACTGGGTGGCATCGCAGCTGCGAGGCCACGGCGAGGAGGTCGACATCGTCACGGTGCGCACGCACGGCGACGTGAGCACGGCGCCGTTGACCCAGATCGGTGGAAACGGAGTCTTTGCCTCAGCATTGCGCACGGCCCTGCACGAGGGCGAGATCGACGTCGCGGTGCACTCCTTGAAGGATCTGCCGGTGGCCATTGAGCCGGGGCTGCACCTCGCGGCCATCCCGACCCGGGAAGACCCCCGCGATGTCGTGATCAGCACCGACGATCGGCGCTTGGACCAGCTCGCTCCCGGCTCCACCATCGGGACGGGGTCGCCGCGTCGGGCCGGGCAACTGGCCGCCATCGCCGGGCACCTCGACGTCGTTGATATCCGCGGCAACGTCGACAGCCGAGTGGCCAAGGTGCGTCGAGGTGAGCTGGATGCCGTCGTGCTGGCCGCCGCGGGGATGCGCCGACTGGGGAGGCACGCCGAGATCAGCCACACCCTGGAGATGACTCAGATGCTCCCGGCGCCAGGTCAGGGCGCGTTGGCCATTGAGTGCCGCGACGACGAATCGGCCACGTCCACCCAGGACACCGCGGTGCACGATGCGTGCTCCCGGCTGGATGACCCGCAGACGCGAGACTGCGTCACCGCCGAACGCGCGATGTTGGCTCGCCTCGAAGCGGGGTGCACCGCTCCGGTGGGCGCCTACGCGACGGCGCAGCCGACCGGCGGGTATCAACTGACCGGGTGGGTCGCGCTCGGAGGATCGGCGGCCAGAGCGACTGCCACCGGCAACGAACCTTGTGACCTCGGCGAAGAGCTCGCTGAGCGCTTATTGCACCAAATGTCCCTCGAGATGCCGAAGTCGATCCTCGTAACGGAGCGTGAATCGTGAGCACCCATGCCTATGTTGCTGCCCCTTCAACCCGGAAGGCATCCGGCGCCCGCGTCGCCTTCGTCGGTGCCGGACCCGGCGACCCCGGCCTGTTCACCGTCCGGGCCCGCGACTATCTGTCGGCGGCGGACGTCATCGTGCTCGACTCGTTGCACCTCGCGGACCAGGTGAAGGCCTATGCCCGTCCCGACGTGGTCTTCGTGGACGGTTCCCGGGCCACCTCCGGCCGGGAGCTCACCGCAGGCTCGCGCGCCAAGCTCGTGGTCAAGACCGCCAGCCAGCTGAACAACCCCGCCGCGCTCGTGGTGCGGCTGATGGATGGAGACCCCAGCGCCTTCAGCGGACTAGCCGCCGAAGCCTCGGCGTGCAGCAAGGCTCGAATCCCCTTCGAGATCGTCCCCGGGGTCAGCACGGCGTGGTCGGTGCCGATGTATGCCGGAGTGCCGCTGACCGGCAGCAAGTCCAGCCATGAGCTGCACATGCTCGACGGTTCGGACCTCAAGATCGACTACGCGCTGTCGATCTCCGACGCGGTCACCGTCGTGGTGATGGGCGCGACGGCGGACCTGCGCAGGGCGTTAGCCGGGTTGTTGACCGCGGGCCGGGACCCGCAGACGTCGGTGGCGCTGACCGAACACGGCACCACGGTCACCCAGCACACCGAGGTGAGCTCGCTGGAAGAGGCTCTGGCCGCCCTCAGCGATGGTCGCGCCGAAGAAGCAAGCGTGGCCGTCGTCGGTGCGCAGGTCGACCTTCGCGACGAGCTGTCGTGGTATGAGAACAAGCCGCTGTTCGGGTGGAACATCATCGTCCCGCGGACCAAGGACCAGTCCACGTCGATGGTGGACCGACTGGCCTCCTACGGAGCCAGCGCCTCGGTCGTCCCGACGATCAGCGTGGAGCCCCCTCGCACCCCTCAGCAGATGGACAAGGCGATCAAGGGCCTGGTCACCGGGCGCTACGAGTGGGTCGGCTTCACCTCGGTCAACGCCGTGCGCGCCATTAGGGAGAAGTTCGCCGAGCTCGGCCTGGACGCGCGTGCCTTCTCCGGTCTGAAGATCGCCGCCGTGGGAGGAACCACGGCGCAGGCGTTGACCGAGTGGGGCCTGATGCCCGACCTGGTTCCGGACTCGGAGCAGTCCGCGCGTGGGCTGCGTGACGTGTGGCCGCCCTACGACGAGGTGCTCGATCCGATCAACCGGGTGTTCCTGCCGCGCGCCGACATCGCCACCGACACCCTCGTGGCCGGGTTGCAGGACATGGGCTGGGAGGTGGACGACGTGACCGCATACCGCACCGTCCGAGCCAGTCCGCCACCGATCGAGGTGCGCGAGGCGATCAAGGGCGGTCAGTTCGACGCTGTCTGCTTCACCTCCTCCTCGACCGTGCGCAACCTGATCGGTATCGCCGGAAAACCGCACGCGAACACGGTCGTGGCCTGCATCGGCCCGGCCACGGCCAAGACGGCGGAGGAGCACGGACTCGTGGTTCACGTGGTCTCACCGGATGCTGCGGCCGAGTCGCTGGTCGATGCCCTCGCGGCCTACGCCAGTGAGCGCAGCGACGTGGCGATGCAGAACGGCGAACATCTAGGACGACCGAGTCAGCGACAGGTCGGCAGTGGACGAGCTGTCGCCAAGGCTCGGGCGTGAGACAAGGCTTTCCTGCCGAGCGACCCCGCCGTCTGCGCACCACCCCGGCGATGCGGGCGCTCGTGGCCCAAACCACGGTCGATGCCGGGGATCTGGTCCTGCCGATGTTCGTCGCGGAAGCCAACACCGAGCCGGTGCCGATCACGTCCATGCCGTCGGTCTACCAGCACAGCATGGATTCGCTGCGACGGGCCGCCGAGCAAGCCATTGACGCCGGGGTCGGCGGACTGATGCTCTTCGGCGTGCCGGCTCGGCGCGATGCCCGAGGCAGTGGGGGCGACGACCCGGACGGTGTGCTCAACGCGGCGCTACGGACGCTGCGCGCGGACCTCGGCGACAACGCCGTGATCATGGCCGACCTGTGCCTGGATGAGTTCACCGACCACGGTCACTGCGGCGTGCTCGACGCGGCCGGGAGGGTCGATAACGACGCCACGCTCAGCCGATACGCCGACATGGCCATCGCCCAGGCAGCCGCGGGAGCGGACGTGGTGGCCCCTTCCGGGATGATGGATGGCCAAGTGGGGGTCATTCGGGCGGCGCTGGAGGACGCGGGGCGGACCGACGTTGCCATCTTGGCCTACACGGCCAAGTACGCCTCGGCCTACTACGGCCCGTTCCGGGAAGCGGTGGACTCGGCGTTGGTCGGTGACCGGGCGGCATACCAGCAACACGGAGCCAACCGCACGGAGTCGTGGCGCGAACTGCGACTGGACCTGGACGAGGGGGCGGACATGGTCATGGTCAAGCCTGCCTTGGCCTATCTCGACGTGCTTTCCGACGTCGCCGCGCGCAGCGACGTGCCGGTTGCCGCCTACCACGTCTCCGGTGAATACGCCCAGATCGAGGCGGCGGCCGAGCGAGGCTGGCTGGACCGAGAGCGGGTTGTTCTGGAAACCTTGGTGTCAATTCGCCGCGCCGGTGCTGACTTCATCTTGACGTACTACGCCGACTACGCTGCGCGACTCATGAATCGGCCGGGACGGAATGATGACAGGTCAAGCTCGAGATGACGTAGAAGACGCCCCTTCGCCACAAGGGGCACTCCCCGAGGCTGAGGCCCCGGATGGTGCCGCAGCCGCCGTGAGCTGGTTGGACGAACCCGAGCAACGAGCCTGGCGGGCATGGCTGCGCGGGTATCGCCTCCTCATGGCATCGATGGAGGATGGACTCACCGGCTCGGGGGTGCGGTTGGGTGAGTACGAGGTGCTGTCGATGCTGGACGAAGCGCCCGGGGGACGGATGCGGATGTCCGCGCTAGCCGACCAGGTGGTGCAGTCCCGGAGTCGGTTGACGCACACGGCCAAACGCTTGGAGGGCCTGGGTCTGGTCCGGCGGGAGCGAGACGTCCGGGACGGCCGGGGTGTGGAGGTGGCGGTCACCGAAGACGGACACCGGCTGATCGAGCAGGTCGCCCCGGTCCACCTGGAAACGGTCCGATCCTGCTTCTTGGATCAGATGTCCCGCGATGAGCTGCTGCGCATGGGCGAGATCATGCGACGGGTCATCATCGCCTCCCGTGATCGTCCCGAGCAGGGCGCCGACGCGTTCTGAAGCGGCTGCACGCGATCGAGGGCCGGATGGGAGACTGGCCGATATGGCTACTCACGTGACTGCCCGATCGGACGCCCTCCTCCACACCGCGCGCAGCATCATCCCGGCCGGCGTGAACTCACCGGTGCGGGCCTTTCGCTCCGTCGGCGGCTCCCCGCGGTTCATCGCCTCGGCGCACGGTCCGTGGCTCAAGGACGTCGACGACAACCGATACGTCGACCTGATCTGTTCGTGGGGCCCGATGATCCTGGGGCACGCCCACCCGGAGGTCCTGGAGGCCGTGCAGCGGGCGGCGGAGCAGGGGTTCAGCTTTGGCACCCCGACCGAACGCGAGGTGCTGCTCGCCCAAGAGATCGTGGATCGGGTGCCGCCGGTGGAGCAGGTGCGTCTGGTCAACTCCGGCACCGAAGCGACGATGAGTGCCGTGCGGGTGGCCCGCGGATACACCGGGCGCTCAGCCATCGTGAAGTTCTCCGGCTGCTATCACGGTCACGTCGACGCGTTGCTGGCCGCGGCCGGATCCGGGTTGGCCACCTTCGCCCTCCCGGACTCCGCGGGCGTGCCGGCCTCCACCGCCGGTGAGACCATCGTGCTGCCCTACAACGATGTCGCCGCGCTCGAGGCAGCTTTTGCCGAGCACGGCCCACGGATTGCGGCGGTGATCACCGAGGCGGCTGCCGGCAATATGGGCGTCGTGCCGCCGGATCCCGGCTTCACCGATGCGTTGTTGCGGATCGCTCACGAGCATGGGGCGCTGGTGATCTCCGATGAGGTGATGACCGGGTTCCGGTGCAGCGCCTCGGGATGGTTCGGCCTGGAAGGACCCTACGAACACGGCGCTCCGGACCTGATGACCTTCGGCAAGGTGATGGGCGGCGGGTTCCCGACGGCAGCCTTCGGCGGCCGAGCAGAGATCATGTCGATCCTGGCCCCGCTGGGTCCGGTCTACCAAGCGGGCACGTTGTCGGGTAATCCTGTGGCTAGCGCCGCCGGGCTGGCCACCCTGCAAGCGTGCACGCCGAGCGTCTACGCGCGGATCGGGACCGTCGCTGCGGCCCTGGCCGGGGCGGTGGACGAGGCGTTCACCCGACACGGCATCCCGCATCGCATCCAGTGGGCCGGGTCGATGTTCAGTGTGTTCTTCGCCGAGCATCAGGTGCACAACTTCGCCGACGCACAAGCTCAGGACAGCGACCGGTATGCCGCGTTCTTCCACGAGATGCTGGCCCGCGGGGTGCACCTGCCGCCCAGCTGCTACGAGTCGTGGTTCGTCAGCGCCAGCCACGACGACGACGTGGTGGATCACGTCATCAACGCGATCCAGGGCAGTGCGGCAGCGATCGCCCAGGTGAGCATGGGAGAATCGCGGGCATGATCCAGCACGCGGCGACGACTACGGTGCACGTCGTACGACACGGTGAAGTAGATAACCCTGACGGGGTGCTCTACGGCCGGCTGGCCGACTTCCACCTCTCCGAGCTCGGCCGGGAGATGGCCAGGGTCACCGCCGACTACCTCGCCGGAATGGACGTGGCGCACGTCGCCGCCTCACCGTTGGAGCGAGCCCAGGAAACTGCCGACCCGATCGCTGCCGCGCACGGGCTGAGTGTGGACACCGATGTCCGGTTGATCGAGGCGGCCAACCACTTCGAGGGCACCACCGTGGCTAGTGGTGGGGTCCTGTCGCAACCGAAGCACTGGCCGTATCTGCTCAACCCCATGCAGCCGAGCTGGGGCGAGCCCTATCGCGCCATCGCCACCCGCATGTTGGCCGCGTTGACCACCGCTCGGATGCAGGCCCGCGGTCGTGAGGCCGTCCTGGTCTCCCACCAGCTGCCGGTCTGGACGATGCGCCAGCGCTTGGAGGGCAAGCGGCTGTGGCACGACCCGCGCCGGCGCGAGTGCACGCTGGCCTCGGTCACGTCGGTGCGCTACGTCGGCGATGCGCCCGTCGAAGTGACGTATGCCGAGCCTGCCGGGCACCTGCTTTCGCACGCCCAACCCGGCGCAGGAGCATGAGCGAGCCCTCCTGGGTGCAGCGCCGCAGACGCCCCACAGCGGTGATGGCATCTGCGGTGGTGGCGCTGGCCCTCGCCGGTTGTGGCAACGATCCGAACAGTATTGCCGAGCAGGCGCGGGCCGGAGACAACAAGAACTACATCGTGGGCGACGGCAGCATCACGGCGATTGGGCCGAGCCAACGCGAGACCAGGATCGAGCTGGCGGGGACGACGCTGGAGGGGGAGCAGTGGTCCTCGCAGGAGTCCCGCGGAGAAGACGTCCTGGTGATCAACGTGTGGGGGTCGTGGTGCCCCCCCTGTCGGGACGAAGCCGCGGATCTGGAGAAGGTGTTCAGCGACTTCAGCGAGGCCGGTGACCCGGTCGACTTCATCGGGGTCAACGATCGCGACAGCGTGCCGACGGCGTTGGCCTTCCAGAAGGCCCAGGACATCACCTACCCGTCACTGGAGTACGACGGTGGTCAGACGTTGACCCAGCTGAAGGGGCTGGCGAACGCCCGACCGAGCACCGTGGTCCTGGACCCCGAGGGCTACGTGGCGGCCCGTGTGCTGGGCCCGGTCGATGCGACCACGTTGCGGGCTCTGGTGCAGGACGTGCTGGACGAATGATCGCGGACCGCGGATGAGTGACGTTGTCCTGAACGGGCCGCTGCTGGCGGCGTTGGCGCTGGCCGCCGCGGCCGGTCTGGTGTCGTTCGCTTCTCCGTGCGTGCTTCCGCTGGTGCCAGGATTCCTCGGCTACATCACCGGCATGACCCCGGACCGGGAGCAAGCCAACCGGGGCACGATGCTGGTGGGCGCGTCGCTGTTCGTGGGCGGCTTCAGCGCCGTGTTCATCGCCATGTCCGTGGTCGTGTCGTCGCTGGGCCTACTCCTGCAAGAGCATCAGTCGCTGCTGCTACGACTGGGCGGCGTGGTCGTGTTGGCGCTGGGGGTCTTCATGGTGGGTGCCACCGGGGGTGGCTGGCAGCCGCGGTGGCGCCCTGCCGCCGGCCTGCTCGGTGCCCCCGCCCTCGGGGTGGTGTTCGGGCTCGGCTTCACCGCGTGCACCGGGCCCTCGCTGGCCGCGATCCAAACGCTCGGCGCATCACTGGCACCCGGCGAGGGGACCTCGGCGCGGGCGGTCCTGCTCGCGATCGCCTACTGCCTGGGGTTGGGGGTGCCGTTCCTGGCGATCGCTGGTGGCGCTGGGTGGGCCAGTGCCGTGTCGGTGCGGCTTCGGCGTCATCACGCAGCCATCCAGCGCACCTCGGGGGTGGTGTTGATCGTGCTCGCAGTGCTGTTGATCACGGGGCTGTGGGCCGGCATCACCGCCTGGACTCAGACCCAGCTGGTCTCGTCGTTCGAGACGGTCCTGTGACGTCGGCGCGCTCGGTGGTGCCCGAGCAGGACGTGGCGTCCCAGGAACTGCGGCAACCCACGCTGGGTCCCCTGGGTTGGCTTCGATGGGTATGGCGCCAACTGACCAGCATGCGCACGGCGCTCATGCTGTTGCTGTTGTTGGCGGTGGCCGCCATACCCGGGTCGATCTGGCCACAGCGCAGCGTCGACCCGGCGCTGGTATCGCAATACCTGCGCAACAACCCGACGGCCGGGAGGTGGCTGGACCGGCTGCAGATGTTTGACGTGTTCTCCTCGCCCTGGTTCGCCTCGATCTATCTGCTGTTGATGATCTCGCTGGTGGGATGCCTCCTGCCACGCAGTCGCCAGCACTGGGCAGGGATGCGCGCCCAACCACCGGCCGCGCCCAAGCGCCTCGAGCGCCTACCGGCATTCACCGCGGTGTCCCTCAACTCAGTGCCTCTCACCCCGGATGGCGCGCCGGACGGGGCGCAGCAGTCGCACGGCGTCCCCTCGGATGAGGAGCTGGAGGCGGCGGCCCGCCACGTCCTGAAGCGGCACCGCTATCGGGTGCGCCCCGCGTCCGGATCGCCAGCCGGTGCCCGGGGCGGTGCGGCCGTCGCGGCCGAGACCGGATACCTCAAAGAGACCGGCAACCTCATCTTTCACATCGCGTTGCTCGGCGTCATCGTCTCGGTGGGCGTCGGTCACCTCTGGGGCTGGCGCGCCGAGCTGATCCTGCCCGAAGAAACGGACTTCACCTCCTCGGCGGCGCAGTACGACACCTTCGCGCCCGGACCCATGGTGGATGAGAACTCGTTGTCGCCCTTCCAGCTGCGGTTGGACTCCATGACCGTCACCTTCGAGACCCAGGGCGAGGGGGTGCAGTTCGGGGCCCCGAGAGAGTTCTCCGCGCACGTCACCACCGAGACGGCGGAGGGCGAGTCGCAGGCGCAGCGGCTGGCGGTCAACGAGCCGGTGCAGCTCGACGGCGCGTCGATCTTCCTGCTCGGCAACGGTTACGCACCCGTGGTTACGGTGCGCGACGCCGGCGGCGAGGTGCTGTTCTCCGACGCGGTCCCGTTCCTACCCCAAGACGACAACTACACCTCAACCGGCGCGATCAAGGTGACCGGTGCTCAGCCCGAGCTCGGATTCTACGGAGCCTTCTTGCCGACAGCCCGTTTCGACCCCGAGCGGGGACCGACCTCTGACTTCCCCGACCTGGTCAACCCGCAACTCGCGCTCGGGGTCTACGAGGGAGACCTGTTCCCGGGGGGCGTTCCCCAGTCGGTGTACGTCCTGGACACTGCCGGCATGGAGCCCGTGCTGGACGACACAGGTGATGCGGCCAGGCTGCTCCTGGTGCCGGGGCAGACCCAGGCTCTTCCCGGTGGCCGCGGCACCGTCACCTTGGACGGTGTGGTCCGCTGGGGCGGGCTGGTGGCGCGTCACGACCCGGGTCGCCTCCCGGTGCTGATCAGCGCGATCAGCGTCCTGGTCGGGTTGGTCCTGATGCTCGGGGTGCGTCGGCGTCGCGTGTTCGTGCGGATCAGGTCGACCGCCGGGGGCGAGGAGTCGGTGGACGGTGGAGAGCGGCATACTGGACTGGAGGTCGCCGCACTGGTGAAGGGCAGCGACCCCGGACTGCAGAGACTGGTGGAGCGTCTGGCCGCAGAGATTGTGGAGTACGGCGCACGCAGTACCGTCCCGGGGCGGCACACCGATATGGCGGTGGGTCAGCCACCTACCCCGGTGGCGACGCAGGACGGTGCCGAACGCGAAGTGATGACGACCGAACAGCTGAAGGGCAAGCGATGAGGAACGACACGTTGGCGGCGGCCTCGGACACGGCCGTCTGGGCCACGATGGCCGTGTTGGCGCTCGCCATGGTGGCGTTCGCCACGTACCTGGCCCTCCAAGCCTCGCGGACACCGGTCGAAGCGGCGCAGCGGGAGCACGAGCTCGTGGGCACGGGGTCGACCTCGCCCCATCGTCGCGACCCCCAGCCACCCACCGGCTCGGCGGCCTCGGTTGGATCGTCGCGACGATGGGGCGTGATCGGCCTGCAGCTGACGATCGTAGCCGCGTTGCTGCTGGTCTCCGCGGTGATCCTGCGTGGCGTGTCGGTGCACCGTCCGCCGTTGGGCAATATGTACGAGTTCGCGCTGGCCGCAGCCTCTTTCGCGTTGGTCATCTATGTGGGCTGGAGCCTGCGCCAGGAACGACTCTGGCTCGGGCTGTTCGTTGTGACCCCCGTGCTGCTGATCCTGGGGTTCGCCCGCGGCGCCTGGTATGCCGAGGCGTCCCAGCTGGTGCCCGCGCTGAACAGCGTGTGGCTGATCATTCACGTCACCGTAGCCACGCTGACGGTTGGCCTGTTCATCATCGGTTTCGCCACTGCGGTGCTGTATCTCCTGCGCGACCGACAGGAGCAGCGTGCGGCGCTGCGAGCCGGCGGGGAAGCCACGACTCGCTCCTGGTTGACCTCCCTGCCCAAGGCGGAAGCCCTGGAGCGGATCACCTACGGCATACACGTCGTGGCGTTCCCGTTGTGGACCTTCACCCTCATCGCGGGAGCCATCTGGGCCGAGCAAGCCTGGGGTCGCTACTGGGGTTGGGATGCCAAGGAGGTCTGGACCTTCGTGATCTTCGTGGTCTACGCCGCCTACCTGCACGCCCGGGCGACCAGCGGATGGACCACCCGCAAATCCACCTGGTTGGCCATCGCCGGGTTCGGCTGCGTCGTGATGAACTACGCAGTGGTGAACATCTTCTTCGTCGGCCTGCACTCCTACGCCGGGACCTGAGCCACGATGCTTCGTTATACCGTGCTGCGGCTGTTGGTCTTCGCCGTCTTCCTGCTGATCTTTCTCTGGCTCAACGTGCCGGGCATCTGGGCGCTGCTCTTTGCCGCGTTGTTCTCCATGGTGACCTCGCTGTTCCTGCTGAGGGCGCAGCGCCAGCAGATGGCCGACCAGCTGGTGGAGGGCATTGAGCGTCGACGAGCCAAGCGAGCCGAGAAGATCGCCAGTCAGCGCACCGATGAGGACGACGAGGACCGGGAGATCGACGGCGACCGCTGAGCCGTGAGGCCGGGCTCAGGCCGGGCTCAGGCCGAGAGCATCAGCCCGGTGGTGAGCATCACCGCGTAGCCCAGCTGCGCGAGACCGGTCGTGCCCAGCACCGGGACGAGGTCAGCGCCTGCAGCCCCCCTGCGCACGGTGCGGATCGGCATCCACGCCAAGGGCAACGCGACGAAGGTCAACAGCGCCCACGGGTGGGCAAGAGCCGCGATCGGCACCACGATGAACGGGCCCAAGACCAGCGCGACGTAGAAGCGGCGAGTCCGATCAGCGCCCCACTTCACCGCCAGCGTGCGTTTGCCCACCTGCTCATCACCGGGGATATCGCGCAGGTTGTTGGCCACCAGGATGGCGCAGGCTAACGCGCCCACCCCCAGAGCCCCGACCACGCCGGCCAGGCTCAGGGCATGGGACTGGGTCCATTGGGTGCCGAGCACCGCCACGAGTCCGAAGAAGACAAACACCGCCAGCTCGCCCAGGCCCCGGTATCCGTAGGGATGGGCCCCCCCGGTGTAGCGCCAGGCGGCGAGGATGGCAGCGCCGCCGACCAACAGCAGCAACCAGGCGTTGGCCAGCGCGACCAGGGCCAACCCCACGACGGCGGCGATGCCGAAAGACAAGAAGGCGGCTGCTTTGACCGTGCCCGGGTCGGCCAACTTCTGACCGACCAACCGAACGGGGCCGACCCGGGTGGCGTCGGTCCCGCGGACACCATCGGAGTAGTCGTTGGCGTAGTTGACGCCGACCTGCAACGACACGGCGACGACCAGGGCGAGCAGGGCCATCCCGAAGTTGGCCTCCCCTTGGGTGTATGCCGCGCCGGTGCCGACGGCCACCGGGGCGAAGGCAGCAGGAAGTGTGCGGGGACGCGCGCCAGCGACCCACTGCGAGAGGTCGGCCATCGACTCAGATGCCCCGGAGGAAGTCGGGGTCGTCATCGGGGCCGCGCGGACCGCGCTGGGAGCCTCCGCCTCGCTCGTTCAGACCCTTGGGACGCCCAGCGATGAGCCACGCGATCCCGCCGGCAGGGGTGAACAGCAGGGCCATCACCACCCAGGCAAACTTGGGCAGGTTACGCACCTTGTCGCGGTCGGTGCGCACAACATCAACGACGCAGTAGACGGTGAACGCCAAGACAGCGATGGCGAGGAGGATGCGTAACACTCAGGTCCTTCGTTGACGAGATGGGCAGACCTATAGTCTGTCATCTTCCTGGATGATCGCTGCTTGGACCCCCGCGCCGTCGACCTTGCCGCCAGGCAACCGGGGCAACCGGTCGGTGATCGTGACCCGGGCGGGAAGGGCATAGTTGGGCAGGCTGGGTCCCAGGTGGGTGCGTAGCCAACGGGTCGGGTCCTCCTGCAGCGACTGAGCATCCACGTGGGTGTGGTTCGGGACGATCAGCGCGGCGACCCGTTGGCCCCATTCCGGGTCGGGCAGTGCGACCACGGCCGCCTGTTCGATCACCCCCAGGTCGAGCAGAGCGTCGCGCACGGCGTCGGGGTGGACCTTGTGCCCGCCGCTGTTGATGACGTCGTCAAGGCGCCCCAGCACTCTCCATCGACCCGTGGCCAGGTCCTGGACCCCGATGTCGGAGGTCTGGAACCATCGGGTGCCCTCGAGGGTGAGGAAGGCCTGCTCGGTCAGGTCGGCGCGCTGTAGGTAACCCTGGGCCAGCACCGGACCGCAGATGAACAGGCGGCCAGGCTCGCCCAACGCACCATCCGTGCGCACTTCCACACCGGGCAACGGGACCCCGTCGTAGACGCAGCCCCCACAGGTCTCACTCATCCCGTAGGTGTGGGTCCAGACCACCCCGGCGTCGCTCAGACGCGTGGCCAACGAAAGGGGCAGCGGGGCGCCGCCGATCAGCACCCGGTCAAACCCGGCGAGCGCGGCGCGACCCACCGGATCGCTGATCAGTCGATGGGCCTGGGTCGGCACCAACGAGACGTAGTGGCGATGTTCCGGCTGCAGCCGTGCTGCGGCGGCGGCGAACCGCGACGGCGTGAACGGACCGGATGGCATCTGCACGGGAGCCACGCCCGAGAGGTAGGAGCGAACCCAGACCTGGAGCCCGGCGACGTGCGCCGCCGAGAGGGACGCCAGCCACTGTCCGGGCCCGCCGATTCTCTCGTGCGTGGCCCGGGCCGAGGCCATCAGCGCATTCGCGGACAGGACGACCTTCTTCGCGGAGCCGGTGGAACCCGAGGTCGCGACGATGACCGACCGGTCAGCGGCAAGGGCGTCCTCGAGGCAGGGGCGCAGCGGGTGCGGAAGGCCTTCGCTCAGGTCGAGCGCAGGCATTCCGGTGGTCTGCTCGGTGCGGTCGGGCGGAGCGGATCAGTTGCCGGTCGGGTCCGCAAAGCTATCGACGAAGTCGACGTACCACTCACCATCGACCTTGCGCATGGTGAATGCCTGGTCGCCGAAGCCCTCGGCAAACATGTCGGAGAAGTTGTCCTGGTCGATGGTCGCGGTGTCGTTCTGCACGTCAGCACCACGAACCTCCATGATCTCGACGATGTCGGCGGCCTCTGGCGGCATCGACCCTTCGATCTGCGCGGGCACGATCTGCTCGCACAGCTCCAGGTTGTCCTTCGAGTCCTTCATGGGCCCCTCGCCCTGGAAGTCGATCATGAAACTGCACATCTCGGGGTCCGCGTTGACCAGGGCCACGATGAACTGTTTGAAGGTCGCTGCGGCTGCCTCGCCCTCGGCGCCGCCTTCGACCTCGCCGGAGGCGCCCGAACCTGCCGTGGCGGTGGACGCGTCGGTGTCCGGCTGCTGGGTGGCCATGGCGGTGTCTGCCGCGACGTCGTCGGTCTGGGCGGCCGCGTCGTCGGTGGGTGCGCTGCTCGCCGAGGACGCCGCCTCGTCGACGCTGGGGTCTTCGTCCGAGCTGCACGACGCCAGCAGCACGGCCGGCACGGCCAGGGTCGTCACAAGGAAACGTCGCATGGGAAGCCTTCCGGAAGGGTGGTGTCGGTGCTGAGCCGACCTAAGGCTACCGTGACCTGGCCTGGCCAGGCGGATCCTGTCGAGCCGGTGCCGGTCCGAGACCGCGTCCGGTGGGCTCAGAAATACCAGGGGTAGGCCGACCAGTCCGGGGCTCGCTTGTCCAAGAACGCGTCTCGTCCTTCCACGGCTTCGTCGGTCATGTAGGCCAATCGGGTGGCCTCGCCCGCGAAGACCTGCTGGCCGACCAGGCCGTCGTCGATGAGGTTGAAGGCGAACTTCAGCATGCGTTGGGCGGTCGGCGACTTGCCCAGAATCTCGGTCGCTGCCCGCAACGCCTCGGCCTCGAGGTCGGCGTGCTCGACCACCTGGTTCACCGCACCCATCCGCTGCATCTGCGCCGCGTCATACGTCCGGCCGAGGAAGAAAATCTCGCGGGCGTTCTTCTGGCCCACCATCCGCGCCAGGTATGCCGACCCGTAGCCCGCGTCGAAGCTGCCCACGTCCGCGTCGGTCTGCTTGAACCGGGCGTGCTGCGCGCAGGCGATCGTCAGGTCGCAGACCACGTGCAGCGAATGTCCGCCGCCGGCCGCCCATCCGTTGACCACTGCCACCACGACCTTGGGCATGGTGCGGATCAGCCGCTGCACCTCCAGGATGTGCAGCCGGCCCCCGGCAGCCTTCACCCGAACGAGGTCCACGCTGTCGGCCTCCTCGCCGCCGGCGTACTGATAGCCCGAACGCCCCCGGATGCGCTGATCGCCGCCGGAGCAGAAGGCGTGTCCGCCGTCCTTGGCGCTCGGACCGTTGCCGGTGAGCAGGACGGCCCCGACGTCTGGCGTCATCCGGGCGTGGTCCAGGGCCCGATACAGCTCATCGACCGTGTGCGGACGGAAGGCGTTGCGCACGTGGGGACGGTCGAAGGCGATCCGCACGCATCCCAGGGACCGCGCCCGGTGGTAGGTGATGTCGGTGAAGTCGAAACCGGCCACCGGCTCCCAGGCGCTGGGGTCGAAGGTGTCGGACACGGACGGGCTGGTGTCATCACTCACAGAGGTTGAGACTATGCCCATGACTCTGCGGTGGGACACGGTTGTCCTCGACGAAGCCGACGCGACGCGGACCGTCCTGGCCGACCCCGAGGGCAACGAGCTCTGCGTGTTGTCCGCGCGCGAACGGTGAACCCGGCCATCCCGCAGCTCGGGGAGCTGCTGCAGAGCGCGCACGTGGTCTCGCTGCCGCTGAGGATGCCCTTTCGGGGTATCACGCACCGAGAGGCGATGCTGCTGCCCGGCCCGCAGGGGTGGGCGGAGTTCGCACCGTTTCGGGAGTACGGCGACGACGAGGCGGCGACCTGGCTGCGAGCCGCCCTCGACGCGGGGTGGGCTGAGCCGGTTCCGGCGGTGCGTTCGGCGATCGAGGTCAACGCCACCGTGCCGGCGGTGCCCGCCGACCAGGTCGGGGCCGTCCTGGATGCCTTCCCGTCGTGCACCACCGCGAAGGTGAAGGTGGCTCAACGGGGTCAGCAGCTGAGTGACGACCTGGCTCGGGTCAGCGCGGTGCGTGACCGACTGGGCGCCACCGGCAAGATCCGGGTGGACGCCAACGGGGCGTGGGATCTGGACCAGGCCCGGCACGCGCTGGGCGAGCTCTCGGCATACGACCTGGAGTATGCCGAGCAGCCGGTCGCCCGCGTCGAGGACCTGGTGAGGTTGCGGGTCGCGCTGGCGGCCGGGGGGATCGAGGTGCCGATCGCCGCGGACGAGTCCATCCGCCGGGCCGGGGACCCGATGCTCGTCGCCCGCTCCGGGGCAGCCGACCTCATCGTGGTCAAGGTCGCCCCGTTGGGTGGGGTGCGCCGGGCGCTGCAGATCGTGAGCGACTGCGGACTGCCAGCGGTGGTTTCCTCGGCTTTGGACACCTCCGTGGGCATCGCCCAGGGAGTGGCCCTGGCGTGTGCCCTGCCCGCGTTGTCGCACGCGTGCGGGCTGGGCACGCTGGCGCTGTTCGCGGCCGATGTGGCCGACCCGTCGCTGGTCCCCGTGGACGGGAGGTTGCGGCGAGGCGACGCACATACGACGACCCAGAACCTCGATCCTGAGCTGTTGCGGCGCCATCGCAGCGACGAGCAGACCCGCCGCTGGTGGCGTGACCGCCTGGAACGCTGCTGGCAGTTTACGTAACGGAAACACAAGGAACGCAGCCGAAACACCACGGGTCCTCCTCGGTAACACCCGCGCCGCACACTCATCTCACCGGTGCGCCGCAGAGGCTGCACCCCTATCACTCTGGAGACACGCATGGAACTGACGTCGGGCGACGTGTGGGTGATGGTGTCATCGGCTCTCGTGCTGCTGATGACCCCTGGTCTTGCTTTCTTCTACGGCGGGCTGACCCGCGCCAAAGCTGCGCTGAACATGATGATGATGAGCTTTGTCTCCATCGGCATGGTCGGCGTCATCTGGGTGCTGTGGGGATATTCGATGAGTGGCGGTGAGTCCGAGCTGTGGGGGGTCTTCGGCAGTCCGTTCACCTCCTTCGGCCTGTCGGACCTGGTCGGCACCAGTGACCTGATCGGGGCGGGCTTCGGCGCCACCTTCGCGATCATCACCGTGGCCCTGATCAGCGGCGCGGTCGCGGACCGCACCAGGTTCGGCGCGTGGACGGTCTTCGTGCCGATCTGGGTGACGTTGGTCTACTGCCCGCTGGCCTTCATGGTCTGGGGCGGCGGCCTGCTCAGTGAGGACGGTTGGATCGGGCAGACCTTCGGCGCGGCCATCGACTACGCCGGTGGGACCGTGGTCCACATCAACGCCGGTGTGGCGGCGCTCGTCCTGGTCTACATCATCGGCCAGCGTGCCGGCTTCGGGAAGATGGGCTTCCACAAGCCGCACAACGTCCCGCTGGTGATGCTCGGCGCGGCCCTGCTGTGGTTCGGCTGGTTCGGGTTCAACGGTGGCGCCGCGAGCACCAGCGAAGAGGCCGGCCTGATCTGGGTCAACACGCTCGTTGCCCCGGCCGCCGCCATGCTCGGCTGGATCCTGGTCGAGCGCATCCGCGACGGACACCCGACCTCGGTCGGTGCCGCCTCAGGAGTCGTGGCGGGTCTGGTGGCCATCACCCCGGCGTGTGCCAACCTCAGCCCGGTGGGCTCCATCGCCCTCGGCGTGATCGCCGGAGTGGTGTCCGCCTTGGCCATCGGCCTGAAGTACAAGTTCGGGTATGACGACGCGCTCGACGTCGTCGGTGTGCACCTTGTGGCCGGTTTGGTCGGAACCGTGGGCATCGGGTTCTTGATGCTTCCGGTGGACGGCGCGGGCGGCGGCCTGTTCTACGGTGGCGGGTTCGACCAGCTGGTCGCCCAGGTCGTCGCGGCCGCCTTCACGATGGTCTTCACCGGCGTCCTGACCCTGGTCATCGGTCTGGCCATCGCCAAGACCATCGGCTTCCGGATCTCCTCCGAAGACGAGGAGCGCGGGGTCGACCTCGCGTTGCACAACGAGAGGGCTTATGAGTTCGAGTCCACCTCGGGATCGCACACCATCGAGCCGGACCGCGTCTCGGTCTGAGCGCGTAATCCTCATCGCGTGAGCGTGATTGAGGCGAGAGCGGGTGCTGCCACGACCGGCGGCACCCGCTCGTGCGTTTCGCAGCCTCCGTTCAGGCGATATCCTGGGCCTGGTCAATTGCTCAGCGACGCGCCGCCACGTGGCGCACCACGCATCAGTGAGCACGTCATTCCACAAGGCAGAGGTGTCACAGTGCCCACGGGCAAGGTCAGGTTCTTCAATGAGGACAAAGGTTTCGGCTTCCTCTCCAGCGACGAGGGCCAAGACGTCTACGTCCACGCCAGCGCATTGCCCAGTGGGCTCGAAGCGCTACAGCGCGGTGCTCGCGTCGAGTTCGATATCGCTCAAGGTCGTCGCGGGGACCAGGCGTTGAGTGTGCGACTGCTCGAGCCGGCACCCTCGGTGGCCAAGACGATGGCGATCCGGGACCGCAAACCAGCCGACGAGATGGCCGTGGTCGTCGAAGACCTGATCGCCGTGCTGGACCATGCGGGCGCGTCGTTGCGACGCAACAAGTACCCCGACCCCAAGGTCAGTGCAGCCCTGTCCAAGACGTTGCGCGCGGTCGCCGACCAGTTCGACGCGGGAGCCTAAGACATGCCGACCCTCAAGTCCGACGCCACGTTGTTCGGGGCGATAGAGCTCGCCAGACTGGCTGCGCTGGAGATCGCCGAGCCGGGGGCGGTCGGTGAACACCTCGGCGTCGAGATAGAGGCCGAGCGCATGGCCACGCACTATTTCGCCTGTGCTGCGCCGGGATACCCGGGTTGGCGCTGGGCGATCACGGTGGGGCGGCCGCCGCGTGGCCGTCGGCCAACGGTGTGCGAGACGCATCTGGTGCCCGGCGCAGGCTCTCTGACCTCACCGGAATGGTTGCCCTACGCCGAGCGGCTCGCCCCGGGTGATATCGGCGCCGGTGACCGCACGCCATACCTCGATGAGGACCCGTTGCTCGTGGCGGGCTTCGAAGCGACCGGAGACGACGACGTCGATGCCGTGGGCTTCTACGAGCTCGGTCTCGGACGCCCCAGAGTGCTCTCCGCCCACGGGCGCAGCCAAGCGGCCCAGCGGTGGTACGACGGGACGCACGGGCCGGTGGCCGAGGTGGCCAAGACTGCTCCGGCGCCGTGCTCGTCTTGTGGGTTCTTTGCTCCCATGGCGGGCGCTCTGCGCTCGGTCTTCGGGGTGTGTGCCAACGAGTGGTCGCCCAGCGACGGCTCGGTGGTCAGCCTGGACCACGGATGTGGGGCGCACAGTGAAGTGGACGTCGAAAGCAAGCCTTCGACGCCTGCCGATCAGCCGGTGCTCGATGACCTCGCGGTCGACCTGGTGGACCGCTAGGCCTGTGCGGCGTTGCCGCGTCCGCGCACGACGTAGGTGTGACCAAGCGCCCCGACCACGAGAGCAGCAACCGGCACCCACGGCCACCAGGACCGTTCCCCCTCCGACAGTGAGGGCACGGTCCACAACACCACCAGTGCGATGAACCACATCGCCAGTCCGATCCGGATCACCAGCAGCGATCGGACCGGCAGAACGATCGGGATGATCTGACGGTCCGGTGTTCGATCCGGCTCCTGCTCACCCATTGCGCCACTCTAGACACAAAGTGGAGGTAACCGGCATGGCAACGACTGTGGACGAATCCCGCAGCTCAGGCATCGACACCTACTTCAAGATCTCCGAACGCGGATCAACCCTGGGTCGCGAGATCCGGGGAGGCGTGGTGACGTTCTTCACGATGGCCTACATCGTGGTCCTCAACCCGCTCATCATCGGCACGGTGCCCGACGGGACAGGTGAGTTCTTGGCCGACGGTGACCTGGGGATGATCGCCGCAGCCACCGCCCTCGTCGCGGGCGTGCTCACGATCGCGATGGGCGTGGTGGCCAACTTCCCGCTGGCGCTCGCGACCGGCCTGGGGTTGAACGCGTTCGTGGCCTTCGGGATCGCCAACCTCGAGGGCATGACCTGGGCCGACGCCATGGGACTGGTCGTGCTGGAGGGGCTCATCATCCTGGTCTTGGTGCTCACCGGCTTCCGGGAGGCGGTGTTCAAGGCGATCCCGGGCCAGCTCAAGGTGGCGATCAGTGTCGGCATCGGCTTGTTCATCACCATCGTCGGCCTGGTCGACGCGGGCATCGTGCGCAAGCCGGCGGGCGGTCCGGTCCCGGTCGAGCTGGGGGTCGCCGGATCGTTGGCCGGTTGGCCGACGCTGGTCTTCGTGGTCGGACTGTTGTCCATCGTGGTGATGTGGGCCCGACGCGTCCAGGGCGCCATCCTCATCGGCATCGTCGGCACCACCGTGTTGGCGGTCGTGGTCGAGGCCATCGCCCAGATCGGCACGCAGACCGACGAGACCGGTGCGGTCGTCAACCCGACGGGATGGGGGCTGACGGCTCCCCAGCTGCCGGAGACCCTGGTCCGGGTCCCCGACTTCGGGTTGCTCGGCCAGTTCAGCCTGCTGGGTTCGTTTGACGCCATCGGCGCCGTCTCGGTCTTCTTGCTCGTCTTCACGCTGATGCTGGCCGACTTCTTCGACACGATGGGCACCATGGTCGCCGTGGGCGCCGAGGGCGGCTTGCTCGACGAGAACGGCAACCCGCCGAACACTCGCCGCATCCTGGTGGTGGACTCGTTGGCCGCCGCGGCCGGGGGTGCGGGCAGTGTCAGCAGCAACACGGCATACATCGAGTCGGCAGCCGGCGTGGGCGAGGGCGCGCGCACCGGGTTGGCCTCCGTGGTGACGGGCATCCTGTTCTTGCTGGCCACCTTCTTCACGCCACTCGTCGAGATCGTGCCCTATGAGGCCGCCACGCCCGCGCTGGTCATGGTCGGCTTCTTGATGATGCAGCAGGTCAACGGCATCGACTGGGATGACCTGGAGTTCGCTTTTCCAGCGTTCCTGACGATTGTGCTGATGCCGTTCACCTATTCGATCACCGCGGGCATCGGGGCCGGGTTCGTGACCTACGTGGTGTTGCAGGTGGTCCGTGGGAAGGCGGCCGGGGTACATCTGCTGATGTGGGTGATCGCGGCGCTCTTCGTGGTCTACTTCGCGATCGAGCCGATTCGCGGTGTGCTGATCACCTGAGCGGAATAGTTAGCCTGGCTAAGTAGTTTGGCCTGGTGTGACGCTTCCTACCCGTGCTCCCGCAGCCGCCTCCGTCGTGGAGTCCAGCGACGTTCCCGCTTTGGCGCACGACCTCCGTTTGGTCTGCATGCGGATATCTCGACGCGTTCGCTTCGAGGCCGCCAGCGAGCTCGCACCGCACCAGTTCAGCGTCCTGGCTCAGCTGAAGGACGACCCCGCCACGTTGGGCGACCTGGCCGAGCGCGAGCAGGTCAAAGCGCCCAGCATGAGCCGAACGGTGGCCGGGCTCGTCGAGCGCGCCTTGGTGACCCGAACGCCTGATCCGCACGACGGTCGGGTGGTGCAGCTGTCGCTGACCGGGCCGGGGCGGGAGGTGCTGAACCGTGAACGCGCGCAACGAGACGCCTGGATGTCGGCTCGCCTCGAGGGACTCAGCGTGGCCGACCAGCAGGTGCTTCGAGAGGCGACTGCGTTGCTGGCGCGGGTCGTTGCTCGATGAGCGCGATGTTCGCTGCGCTCTCGGTGCGCAACTACCGCGTCTATGCGGTCGGGGCGCTGATCTCCAACACCGGGACCTGGATGGGCCGGGTGGCCCAGGACTGGGTGGTGCTGACCGAGCTGACCGACAACTCCGCCCAGGCCCTCGGGGTCGTGACCGGTCTGCAGTTCCTGCCGATGCTGCTCTTCGCCCCGATCGGGGGTGCGCTGTCGGATCGATTCGCCAAGCGTCGGCTGATGTTCATCACCCAAGGCGTGATGGCGCTGACGGCGCTGGCCATGGGCCTGCTGGTGCTGTCCGGGGGGATGGACCTGTGGCATATGTATGCCCTGGCCTTCGTCCAAGGCAGTGCCGCCGCGATGGATGCTCCGGCCCGTCAAGCCATCGTCTCCGAGCTTGTCCCGCCGGAGCGGCTGACCAACGCCGTCGGTCTGAACAGTGCCTCGTTCAACAGCGGTCGACTCATCGGCCCGGCGCTGGCCGGACTCCTCATCGCCTGGGTCGGCACCGGCCCGACGCTGCTGGTCAACGGGGCCACGTTCGTGGCGGTGATGATCGCCTTGTTCCTGCTCGATCCGGCGCAGCTGCGAGTGACCCCGCGCAGCCGCGGCCGCGGACAGATCCGGGAAGGGGTGCGTTATGTCCGAGGACGTCCGGACATCATGCTCATCATGGCTCTGGTATTCGTCCACGGCACCTTCGGGATGAACTTTCAGCTGACCAACGCGCTGATGGCCACCGAGGCGTTCGAGCGTGGGGTCAAGGAGTTCGGGTTGTTGGGTTCGGTGATGGCCATCGGATCGCTGGCCGGGGCGCTGCTGGCAGCCCGGCGGGAGCGCCCGCGGTGGCGGATGCTGCTCGGCGCGCTGGCCGCGTTCACCGTGTGCACCTTCGCGCTCGGGTTCGCCCCCTCATACCCGGTGTATGCCGTGCTCCTGGTCCCCACCGGGTTGGCCGCGCTCACGGTGATGGTGACCGCGAACTCGATGGTCCAGCTGAGTGTGGACCCGCAGGTCCGGGGGCGGGTGATGTCGCTGTATATGGCGGTCTTCTTCGGGGGCACCCCGCTCGGAGCGCCCATGATCGGATGGATCGGGGATGAGCTCGGCGCGCGCTGGACGATCTGGATCGCGACGCTGATGTGCGGGTTGGCAGTCACTGCTGCCACGCTGTACCTCATGCGCACCGACGACCTGCACCTGCGACGCGGACACCGCCTCCGCGAGCCGCTGATTCTGCAGCGCGGCACGCTGCAAGCGATGCCTGAGCAGGCCCGATGAGCGCTCGCAGCCGGCGCCTGATCGTGATCATCGCGTTGATCGCGCTGCTGGCCACCACCGTGATCGCCTCGCTGGCCGGGTTCGGTCAGAGTTAGGGACAGGTATGACCTTCACCACCCGACCGACCCTGCAGGGCACCTTTGGCATGGTGTCCAGCACCCACTGGATCGCCTCGAGCGCGGCCATGGGCATTCTGGAGCGCGGGGGTAACGCCTTTGACGCGGCCGTGTGCGCCGGCTTCGTCTTGCACGTCGTGGAGCCGCATCTGAACGGACCCGGCGGCGATCTGCCAGCCATCGTCAGCGACGCCAGTGGTGCGGGAGCGCAGGTGCTGTGTGGTCAAGGACCTGCACCCGCCGCGGCCACGGCCGCCCACTTCGTCGAGGCGGGCATGAGTGTCGTGCCTGGCTCGGGCCCGCTGGCCGCTGCCGTCCCGGGAGCATTCGACGCGTGGATGCTGCTGCTGGCCGACCGGGGCACGATGAGCGTGGCCCAGGTGCTGGCTCCGGCAGAGCATTATGCCCGCCATGGCTATCCGGTGCTGCCCACGGTGAGCCGCACGGTCAGCGCGGTCGCCCGGTTGTTCACCGAACATTGGCCGACCTCGGCCAGCGTGTGGCTGGAGGGCGGAAGAGCGCCCTCGGCCGGCACGATCCACCGCAACCCAGCGTATGCCGACACGTTGGCCCGACTGATCGAGCAGGGCAGCAAAACCGGGGACGGCCGCGAAGCACAGATCGAGGCCACGCGTCGGGCCTGGTCGCAGGGTTTCGTGGCCGAGGCCATCGACACCTTCGCTCGCGTGCCGCACCGACACAGCTCGGGTCAGGTGCTGCCCGGCGTCATCACCGGGGCCGACTGCGCGGCGTACTCGGCGCAGTGGGAGTCCCCGGTGCTGCTGCCCTGGCGCGGGCACCAGATCGCCAAGACCGGGCCGTGGGGGCAGGGACCCGCGATGCTGCAGGTGTTGGCGATGCTGGACGACGGGGGAGCGATCGCTGACGTGGACACCGTCGAGGGCGTGCACGCGGTGGTCGA
>JBASAZ010000077.1:0-31738 GCA_049650845.1 Ornithinimicrobium sp. | reverse complement strand
GGGCGTCGGGGAAGTTGAGGCCGTTGGCGATGTAGACGGTGTCCAGGCCGGTGGGGTAGCCGCTTTCGGTGGCGACCTTGGCTGCGGTGCCGAACCGGTCGGTGCCGGCCACCCGGGTGACCTCGTCCGTGCTGACGCCGGTTCCACCGCGGGCGGTGTCGTATTGAGCGCGGATCTGATCCGCACTGAGCGCGCGAGGAAAGACAGCCACCTCGTCGAGGTCGCCGGCAAAGGGGGGATCCTGTGAGTTCGGCCAGCCGTAAGCACGGTCCCAACCCAAGCGCCACTGGCCCACGAAGACGTCCGGGGCGGTGATGTCGGTCCGCCTGCCCACCCGGACCCCATCGACATACAGCTCCGCGGTCTGCCCGGACAACGTCGCCACGACCTGATGCCACTCATTGTCGTTGTAGGTCTTGTCGCTGGTCACGATCTTGGCGGTCTGCGAGAAAACGCCGAAGTTGAGGCGACCGTCGTTGCTGAGATACAGCTGCCGGTCCTGGTGACCAGAGCTGCCGGTGGGGTTGTCACTGAATCCGAAGATGCGACCGGAGCCGACGGTGGTCTTGACCCACACGGAGGCAGACATCTCGGTGGGTGCAAGGTCAGTGCCTCGAGCGTAGACGCGTGGGTTGGTCTCGGCACCCAGTCGGATAGCCGTGCCCTCCGGGGTTGCCCCGGCGACCTCGGTGGCGACATCGCCGACCGGAATGCCGACGTCGCTTCCGGCCTGATCCTGGAAACTTCCCGAGCTGTCGTCGAGGGGCCAGTAGAGGGATGGTGCATCGCCGAGGACCTGGGTGCGGAAGTCGGAACGGCTGAAGCGATTCGGCACGGTGATGTCACGGGTAGCTCCAAGCACTCGGTTGCCGGAACCGTCGACCGCCTGCACTCGATAGCGGTAGTTCATTCCGGGCTGGAGTCCGGTGTCGATGTGGCTCAGAGCGGGGGTTTGCCACCAGGTGGAAGCGCGCTTCAGCGAGGCGACCACTCCGCCGGGGCTACGCACCACCTGATAGGTGAGGTCTTGGTCGTCCTGGTCGTAGCCGGCCAGCCACCCGATCTTCACGGCCCCCGTGCCCATCGGCTCCAGGTCCGGGACCAGCGAATGGTCTGCGAAGACCGGCCCACGCTCGCCGGGAGCGGTCGGCGTCGTCGCGAAGCGGGCCAGGCCTTGCTGGCCTTGCCCGTTCACGCGCGGGAACTCCCCGGCGAGCGCGACGTAGCGGTCGTTCCCGGTGACGGCCCAGGCCGCTTGATTCTGCCCACTGACCTTTCCTGCGGTGAGTTCCGGGAGCCACTGGATGATCGAGGGACTCGGCTTGCCTTCCCAGCTGTAGTAACTGTGGGTTTCACGCAGGTTGGTTCCGGTGGCGTCCTTGCTGAACGCCATCGCGCGTTGGAAATGTTGGGGTCGGACCTCAGGGAATCCGCCGCCGACGTTGCCGCAGTCGTGGGAATGGCCGACGACGTACAGCGCCTGCGCCGAGGCGAACTGTCCGTACGTGTCCCCGTGGCAGTCAGCGAGCCACAGCAACCCCCCCGTGATGGCGTCCAGACGGAATGGTCCTTCGGTGTTGCCTCCGGGTCCGTAGTGGTACGCGGTGCCGGAGACCACGTTGCCGTCGGTCGACAGGCTGGTGATGCCCGCATCTGGGCCCCCGTTGGCCACCGCGACCGGCCAGGAGACACGTTTGCCCGTCTTGGCATCGAGCTTGACCAGTCCACGAGCCGCTGTGCCGTTGATGGTCTCGAAGGAACCACCGGCGATGACGTGCGTCCCGTCAGCGGTCAGTGTCAGCGCGCTGACCGGACGGTCCGCCTGCGGTGCCCACGCGAGTAGCGCGCCGGTGGAGGCGTCGAACGCAGCGAGGTTGCCTCGTGTCTGGGAGCCGACACCCGCGAAGGCTCCGCCGACGTAGACCGTGGTGTCGGTGGCGACGATCGAGCGCACCTGATAACCGACGGGTGGGGCGAAGCTGTTCACCAGGCGACCGGTGGTCGTGCTGTATGCGGCGATCCGGCTGCGTGGCGCTCCGTCTGCCTCGGTGAAATCTCCGCCGACGTAGACGCGCGAGCCATCCGGGGAACCCGCGATCGCGAGCACTTGTCCGTTGAGCCTCGGCGCGAAGTCGGAGATCAAAGTGCCCGTCGCGATGTTGTAGGCCAACAGGTTGCCCCGTGGCGTTTGACTCACGCCGGCCGCGGCTCCGGCCGGTCGCGCATTGGCGAAGGCGCCACCGGCATACACCACGTTGTTCACGACGGCCTGCGACCAGGCGATGCCGTCAATCTGGACCGTGGGGAGCGAGTCGGCAGTGACCACCCCAGGGGTGCGAGGGGCCACGGGGCTCGCAGCTGCGTGAGCGGGTGCGGCAAACCGCCCCGACAGTGCTGTTCCGGAGACCAACACGAGCGCGCAGAGAAGGACGGCGATGAGACGACGACGCGACTCCGCACGGAGTGGAGCTGTGATTAAAGTCACGTGATTGGCCTTTCTCAACCTGCCTGCAAACGCTTTAAAGGTATAGGAAAGGTAAAGGTTCGGCAATATTTAGGTATATTCCCTAGTGCAACAGTCGGGTTGGGGTCGGCTCGCGGAGCCGAGCTGAGGGATCCCCTGAACGACGTGTGCCGGGCTGGGGCGGCAATTGATCTGAGCAGACTCGCCTCACGCGCGGAAGCATGGTCGGTGATCGTGGCGCAATCCCTTAGCCGAGGTTGGCAAGGGGGTTCCTCTGCGACCCGATCCGCGACTCAATGCGGCAGTCGTTAGCGGGCGGAGCGCGCTACGGGAGTCCGGAGAATGGGCGGGCCCTTCGGGGCCCAAAGCCTCTGGTCAGGAAGCGTGCGAGCGCTCGAGCGCGCTGCGCAGCAAGGTGCTGGAGGTGTGCACGGTGTAAGGGAAATAGATGACCTCGACGCCCACAGCGGCGAACTCACGCTCAAGTTCGGCCCCTTTCACGGTTCCGCGCCAGTCGTCACCCTTGAAAATGACGTCAAAGTGCAGGTGGTCCCACATCTGCACTTTGCTGGGGACGTCCTCGGCCACCACTTCGTCGACAAGGCGGCAGTGCCTGAGAACTTCCATGCGCTCCACGAGCGGCACGACGGGAAACTTCCCTTTTGCTGCCCGCGCTTTCTCGTCGGAAACGGCCCCGGCGATGAGATAGTCGCACCCCTGGCGCGCGTGGCGAAGGATGTTCAAGTGACCCACATGAAACATGTCGAAGACTCCGGGCACGTATCCAACTCGTCCGGTACGCGCAGGCTCAGTCAAAGTGTTGTCCGACATGAAGATTCTCCCCTGTAACGGTAAGCGCGAAGCAAAGATGGTCAAGATACTACAGGATTTATCGGAGGCAGCGACCCCGTTCCCGAACGGCTACCACTCACAAGGGGGCTATCGCGATGAGCAGTGTTGTTCGGGTGGACGTCAGCGTCTATGGTCAAAGTCGGTTTATCGAACCGCACCGACGATCTACTGTGGAAATGGCACATGATGAAGAAAGTCCCAGGGGAAGCTCAGGCAGGTATGGACAACCTCGTGCCGCAGACCGGCGCAGGTGAGTCTTTGAGCATCGCGCTTATCGGCACCCGAGGGGTGCCGGCCCACTACGGGGGGTTCGAGACCGCAGTGGAAGAGGTCGGAAAGCGGTTGGCCCGGCGGGGCCACCGCGTGGTGGTCTATTGCCGCCGGGAAAAGGACGTCAACGACGCTGCTTTGCCCTCGAGGTATGAAGGCATGGAACTCGTTCACCTTCCTGCAGTGCGCCGACGCTCGCTGGAGACGCTGAGTCACACCGGCCTCGCGGTCTCGCACCTGCGTCGTCACCCGACGGACGTCGCTGTGGTCTTCAACGCGGCTAATGCGCCGTGGCTTCCGCTCCTGCGGGCTGCTCGAATCCCCGTCGCCACTCACGTGGATGGCTTGGAGTGGAAGCGCTCGAAGTGGGGGCCGACCGGTCGTCGATACTATTTGGCGGCTGAGAAGCTAGCCGTGCGTTGGTCGGATGCGTTGATCGCGGATGCACCCGGCATTGCCGCCTACTACCTGGAGAAGTTCGGTGTGATCAGCGAGCAGATTTCCTACGGGGCGCCGCGGATCACGCGTCATGGCGAGCGTTTGGCCGAGGTGGGGCTGAGTGAGCGCGGCTTCCACTTATGCGTCGCTCGATTCGAGCCGGAAAATCACGTCGACCTCATTGTGGACGGCTACAGCCGCAGTTCTGCCTCGTTGCCCCTGGTGGTCGTCGGCTCGGCTCCCTATGCGGACGAGTACACCAAGCGTGTGCATCAGCGTGCGGATGAGCGAGTGAAGTTTCTCGGCGGGGTGTGGGATCAAGAACTGTTGGACGACCTTTACGCCGGGGCGCAGTCCTATCTTCATGGGCACTCGGTCGGTGGCACCAACCCTTCGCTGTTGCGAGCAATGGGGGCCGGGGCAGCCGTCGATGCCTTTGACGTGGTGTTCAACCACGATGTCTTGGGCTCGGCGGGGCGGTTCTTCACCGACGCCAGCGATGTAGCAACGCTGGTCGAGCATGCCGAAGCCGACCCCGACGCCGCGCGGCGCCGGGGCGAACAAGCCCGTGCCCGAGCGGGCGAATACGACTGGGACGACGTCACTGACCGCTACGAGGGGCTGTGTCACAGCTTGAAGGCCTCGACTCAGCAGCGCGTCCGATGAACCCCTCGAATCCGCTGCACACACAGACTGAGCCAGCTGACGTAACGGGATATCGCCAGGCCCTACACCGGTTGAGCGCAGCCCAGAAAACGACGGTCGGAGCTCCTGCCTATTCGCGCTTCGTCAATCGGCCCTTAGGGCGACGCTGTGCGGCTGTTGCTTTCGTGCTGGGACTCACGCCCAATGGGGTAACCGCGATGAGCGCAGCATGCTCCTTTGTTGGAATTGCTGCGCTTGCCCTGGTCTCACCGAGCTGGTGGTTGGGACTCCTCGTCGCCTTCCTCCTCGCGCTCGGTTACGTCCTCGACGCCGCAGACGGACAGCTAGCCCGACTGCGCGGCGGGGGGAGCCTGTCCGGGGAGTGGCTGGACCACGTGGTCGACGCCGCGAAGATCTCCTCGTTGCACCTCGCCGTGCTGATCAGCACCTACCGGTTCCTCGATCTAGACCCGCTCTGGCTGCTCGTGCCCATCGCTTTCACCGCGGTGGCCAACGTGACCTTCTTCGCGATGATCCTCAATGGCCTCCTTCGCGACCGGCACGTGGCCCGGACCGGCCATGCCGTCGTGCGACCGGCGCCGTCCACGGTGCGCTCCGTATTAGTCATTCCGACCGACTACGGACTGTTGTGCCTGATCTTCGTTCTGCTCGGTTGGCCCGGGCTCTTCTTCGGCGCCTACACCGCGATCTTCCTCTGCAGCACGGGTTTTCTTGCGCTCGCACTCGTTAAATGGTTCCGGGACATGCACGCATTGGGGCTGCGCAGTTAATTAGCCCGACTCTCCTGCTTGCGCTCTACTTACTTCTGTCTTACTGTTCCTATACCTAAGCCTTACTCACTTCTGCCATAAAGCAGATGACATTACCGGGGTTCCCATGCGCAGTCACCGCGTCTTTCCGATCGCTCGCTCAATCTTCGGTATGAGTCGTCCAGCCGATTCGGTTCTTGCACTTAGGCGTTCACCTTCGTTCCGGAAGCACGCGTGGACTGTGTCGGTGGTCGCCGGGGCCACGCTCGTCGCGGGCTGCGGCACGATCGATGCCACTGCGGATCCTGCCGCCCAGACCTCCGCGGCGACCGCTTCGGATGCGCCAGCGCAGGACAGCGCCAACCCGGTGGCCTCCGAGGGTGACGCCGCGCAGGTTACGACGCAGGCGGCGCCCGGTGGCGGAGATATCAACGACGTCGTGGACGTGAAGCCGCAACGGGTCCTGGACGAGGTCGAGGCCACCGACGAGGTCACCGTGAGCAAGGAAGTCACCGTCGAGATCGTTGACGTGTCCCGGACCACGGTCACCGCGCGAGCGCCGGGGGAGATCGGGGGACCAGCGGTGCGCGTCGACGTCGCCATGAGCAACGTCACCGACGATCCGGTCGACCTCGACGCCGTAACCGTCACGGGAGCGGATGCCTCGGAGACGCCGTTGAGCCCACTTGGAGTGGATCCTGCCGACCCGTTCACGGGTGCACTCGAGCCTGGCGCGGAGGCGCAGGGAACGTATCTTTTCAGTTTCCCTGACGGTAGCTCTGGGCCGCTGACCATCACCGTGAGCCCCGCCCCCGAGTTGCCGGTCGCTGTGTTCGTGGGGGCGTTGTGATGGCCCAGGTCGTCGTGAGCTCCTCGTCCACCTGGCGCCGAGCCGTGAGTTTTGTCGTCTCGTTGGCCCTCGTCTGCGCCGGGTTCGTGGCCCTGGTGGCGCTGCCGTCCACCGCCGACGCGGCGACGAGCCCGGTCGAGCCGCGAGGCAGTGGCGCCGTCACCGCCGACGCGCTGCCGACGGCGCAGATCAACGGGGTGGCCTGGGATCAAGAGGTCGTCGGCAACACCGTGTTTGTCGGTGGGAGCTTCGCGCAGGCCCGCCCGGCCGGAGCGGCACCGGGGTTCAACCAGACTCCGCGGTCCAACCTGATGGCCTACACGCTCAGCTCCGGCACCATGACGAGCTGGAACCCTGGCGCGAACGCCCAGGTGCGCACGGTGACGGCTTCCCCAGACGGATCCAGGATCTATGTGGGCGGCGACTTCACCGAGATCGCCGGCCAGCCCCGCAGCCGGATCGCTGCCTTCGACACCGCGACCGGCCAACTGGTCGCCTCGTTCGCTCCCCCCGTGGGATACCAGGTCAACGACATCGCGGTCACGGATTCCACGGTCTACGTTGGGGGCTCCTTTGCCGGCGTGGGATCCCAAAGCCGGGCCAACCTCGCCGCCTTCTCGGTCTCCACCGGCGATCTTCTCGGGTGGGCGCCCAACACCGAGCGGCAGGTCCGCACCCTGGACGTCACTGAGGACGGGGCTGCGGTGATCATCGGTGGACACTTCGAGACGGTCAATGGGGTGGCTATCCGGGGCCTGGCCAAGGTCGATGCGGTCGACGGCGCCCTTGAGGCATGGTCGGCGCCGATCAGCAACGCCGGCGACAAGGCTGGTGTGACCAGTGTGCGGATCGACGGCGGCGTCCTCTTCGGCACGAGTTATCACTTCGGACCCGGGGGCAACATGGAGGGCCCGTGGCAGCTCGACGTCGCGACCGGCGCACTCATCTGGGTGGCCGACTGTCACGGCGACAACTACGACGCGTTCCCGACCTCGGCCGCCCTCTACACCGTGGGCCACGAGCACTACTGCGGCAACGTGAGCATGGGCTTCCCGCAGTATTCGCCGTGGCGCTATCAGCATTCCATGGCCTGGTCCCGGGAGGCCACCGGCACCAACATCCGGGACGTGTTCGGCTATGCAGACTGGGCCGGGAAGCCCAGCCCTTCCATCGTCAACTGGCTACCGTCCATGTCGATCGGTGCCTACACCGGCCAATACCAGGCCGGGTGGACCGTGGAGGGCAACAACGAGTATGTCGTGGTCGGTGGCGAGTTCCCCCGAGTCAACAACACCGGGCAGCAGGGGTTGGTTCGGTTCGCCACGGACGCCAAGGCGCCGCAGAAGCGCGGGCCGGCGTTCGCCGGCGGTGCTCTCGTACCCACGCTCGAAGCGGTCGACCCCGGAGCCGTCAAGGTGAGCTGGCCGGCCGGCTACGACATGGACGACAACGAACTGACCTATCAGGTGGTCCGAAGCCCAGGGGGCATCGTGGCGACCGTGACCGGGGAGTCCACCTGGTGGGACACCCCCGGGATGGCCCACGTCGACACAGGTCTGACCCCCGGAAGCAGCTATAGCTATTCGATCCGCGCCCGAGACCCCGGCGGCAACACGGTGTTCGGCGCCACTCGCAGCATCGAGGTCCCCATGACCTTTGAGCGCGATGAGTACGGCACCGCCGTCTTGGCGGACGAGCCGCAGATCTACTGGCCGTTGGAGGAGTCCGCCGGCGCCGGCAACACCAGTGACCAGGCCGGTGGCTACGCCGGCGTGGCCGGCTCGGCGGTGACCTTCGGCGTGGACGGCGCTGTCCCGGGACGCCGGGCCGTCCGGGTCAACAACAGCACCAACGGGCGCATCTACGCCGAAGGCGTCTCCCACGCGCCGACCGAGATGTCTGCCGAGGTGTGGTTCCGCACGACGGCAGGTAGTGGCCGACTGCTGGGCTTCGGGGATCTGCAAACGGGCAACTCTGGGCACCGCGACCGGCAGATCTATCTGGCCGACAGTGGCCGGCTGCAGTTCGGCGTGCGTGCCGGTGGGGCCAAGGTGGTCAGTAGCCCGCAGCAGTACAACGACAACGAGTGGCACCAGGCTGTCGCGACCCTGTCAGGCAGCTCCGCGCGCCTCTACGTCGACGGTGTCCTCGTGGGGCAACGCAACGACGTGGGGGAGCCCGAGGAGTATGTCGGGCACTGGCGCCTGGGCGGTGACAACCAGTCCGGTTGGCCGAACGCGGGCAACAACAACTTCACCGGCGACATGGACGAGATGTCGATTTTCGACTACGCGCTCACCCCCGCGAAGGTCAACGCTCACTACGTGGCGTCAGGGCGCACCTCCCAGATCCCTGACCCGCCGGCGGACGAGTACGGTGCGGCTGTCTTCGACCTCGAGCCGAGCCTGTACTGGCGGTTGGCCGAGACCGCGGGCACCACGGCGGAGGACTCCGGCGTGACCAACAACGACGGCCTCTATCGAGGCGGCTACACCCTGGGTCAGACCGGAGCTCTTGACGGCGTGGACAATCCGGCCGTCGGCCTCGATGGGGCTGACGGCATGGTCGCCTCCACCAACAGCGTCGCCAACCCTGAGCGGTTCAGCACGGAGGCGTGGTTCAAGACCACAACCACCACCGGCGGCAAGATCATCGGATTCGGCAACCGGCAGACCTCCTTGTCCACCAACTACGACCGGCACACCGTCATGCAAGACGACGGCACGCTGGCCTTCGGTGCCTGGACCGGCAAGGCGAACGTCGCGCAGAGCACGCAGGCCTACAACGATGGCCAGTGGCACCACGTGGTTTCCAGTCTCGGTCCGGACGGCATGCAGCTGTTCGTCGATGGGGCGTTGGTGGCGAGCAACCCGAACACGGCAGCGCAGAACTATGTGGGCTACTGGAAGGTCGGGGGCGACCCCGTCTGGGGCGGCGCCTCGAGCAACTTCTTCGACGGGGACATCGATGAGGTCGCCGTCTACACCCAACCGTTGAGTATCGAGCAGGTCCAGGACCACTACGTCAGTGGCAGCGGGGACGTGCCCAACCTCGACCCCAAGGCCACCTTCGTCCATTCGGCGGAAGACCTGTCGGTCACCTTCGATGCCACCGAGTCCTCCGATGAGGACGGTGACGTGACGGCATACGGATGGGACTTCGGCGATGGCGCGACGGGGTCCGGTCCCACGAGCAGCCACACCTACGCAGAAGCTGGCACCTACGACGTTGTCCTGACGGTCACCGACGACGACGGGGCCAGTGACACCGCCACGCAGGAGGTGACCGTGCGGGCCAATGAGGCCCCGACCGCGGAGTTCACGAGCCAGTCCACTGATCTGTTGACGAGCCTGGACGCGTCCGCCTCGGTGGACACCGACGGCACCATCGAGTCCTACACCTGGGACTTCGGCGACGGCAGTGCAGGGTCGGGGGTGAGCACGTCGCACACCTTCGCCGAGGGCGGTTCGTACGACGTCACCCTGACGGTGACCGACGACGACGGGTCGACCGGCACCGCCACCGAGACCGTCACCGTCGCCGCGCCGCCGGCTAACACCGCGCCCTCGGCGGCCTTCGAGTCGACGGTGACTGACCTGCAGGTGACCACGGATGCCAGCTCCTCCAGTGACGACGACGGCCAGATCGTGGCCTACGCCTGGGACTTCGGGGACGGCACCAGCGGCACCGGACCCACCGCGACGCACACGTATGCCGAAGCCGGCACCTTCGCCGTCACACTGACGGTGACCGACGACGACGGCGACAACGACACCACGACGCAGGACGTCACGGTCGTGGCGCCCCCGGAGAACCAGGCGCCTGTGGCTGCCTTCGAGGTCTCTCCGGTGGAGCTCACGGTCACGGTGGACGGCGCGTCATCGACCGACACCGATGGCACGGTGGAGTCCTACGCCTGGGACTTCGGCGACGGGGCAAGCGCGAGCGAGGTCAACGCGTCGCACACCTACGCAGCGGCCGGGACCTACGACATCACGTTGACGGTGACCGACGACGACGGCGCGCAGACCGCGGTCGTCCAGTCCGTCACGGTCACCGCGCCACCGGCGAACGAAGCGCCCGTGGCCGCGTTCGTCTCCTCCACCGCCGGACTCACCGCGACGTTCGACAGCGCCACTTCCACCGATCCTGACGGGACGATCGCGTCCTACGCGTGGACGTTCGGCGATCAGGAGACCTCGACGCAAGCCAACCCGACCCATACCTATGCGGCGGCGGGCACCTACGAGGTGACACTGACCGTGACCGACGACGACGACGCGACCCACTCGGTGACCGAGCAGGTCACGGTGGTCAACCCACCGCCGGCTAACGAGGCGCCGACTGCGGACTTCACCTCGTCCACGCAGGGTTTGACCGCCCAGCTCGACGGCACCGCGTCCTCCGACAGTGACGGCAGCATCGCTACCTTCAGCTGGGACTTCGGCGACGGCGCAGGTGAGCAGGGCCCCACGGTCTCGCATACGTACGCTTCCGCCGGCACCTACTCGGTCACCCTCACGGTGGTCGATGACGACGGCGCTACCGCCGAGAAGACGAAGGATGTGCGCGTCACGACGCCGCCGGGTGCTCAGAGCTTCGCCACGGACACCTTCGAACGTCAGGTGAGCAACGGCTTCGGTGATGCTGATCTCGGTGGCACCTGGTCCACGAGCAACTCCTCCTCGCTGTTCGGGGTCGAGAACGGGGCCGGCCGGATGACCATGCCACGGGCCGGCTCCGGAGTGACCCAGTCACTCAACGGGGTGTCCGCCCAGGACGTCGAGGCCACGGTCGACCTTGCGTTCGACAAGCCGTCCTCGGCCACTGGCATCTACGGCACCCTGATGGTCCGTCGTGTCGGTGCCGACTCCTACCGCCTCCGCGCAAGGGCGATGCCCAGCGGCACGATGGTGCTGCTGACCCGCACGGTCGGCGGGGCGGAGACGGTGCTGAACCACAGCACGCTGCCCTGGGTCTACCAGCCGGGTGAGGTCATTCGGATGCGGATGACCGCCCAGGGAGATGGGACCACCGCGCTGACGGGCAAGATCTGGAGGGCCGGAGACCCGGAACCGGGCGACCCACAGGTGATCGCCGACGACGCCACGGCCGCACTTCAGGCACCCGGCGCCGTAGCGCTCTTCAGCTACCTGTCCGGCTCCTCGACCAACGCGCCGGTCGTGGCGTCCGTGGACAACCTGCACGTCGGGTCGGTGGGCGGACAGGCTCCTGGCAACGTGGCACCGGTTGCCGCCTTCACCAGTCTCAGCGATGGGCTCGACCTGCAGGTCGATGGCAGTTCGTCATCGGACATCGACGGCAGCCTCGAGTCCTACGCGTGGACCTTCGGTGACGGGAGCACCGGCACCGGCGAGAGCGCCGCGCACTCCTATGCCGCACCGGGGACGTATGACGTGACTTTGACGGTGACCGACGACCAAGGCGCCGAACACGCGGTGACCCACCCCGTGACCATCACGACGGGCGCCGTCAACCAGGCCCCCGTGGCAGAGTTCGGCGCCGACGTCACCGATCTCGACCTGACCGTCGACGCCAGCGCCTCCCGCGACCCGGACGGCAGCATCGAAGCCTACGACTGGGACTTCGGTGACCAGACGAGCGGGAGCGGTCGGAGCGCCGAGCACACGTACGCCGCAGCGGGCACCTACGAGGTGACCCTGACGGTGACCGACGACCAGGGTGAGAAGGATGTCGCCACCCAAGACGTCACCGTGACTGACCCGGTGGATCCAGTCGACCCCGTAGACCCGGTCGATCCCGAGGTCGTGGCCGCAGATACGTTCACCCGGACCGAGACCAGCGGATTCGGCACCGCCGACGTCGGTGGGTCGTGGGCGGGATCGAGCGGGTCGACGAGTGTGGCCGAGGGCACCGGCGCCATCCGGATGGCTAACCCGGGCAGCGGGCCGCGGATGGTCCTGACTGACGTGTCCGCCCGCGACGTCGACGGCACCGTGAGCTTCTCCTTGGACAAGGAGCCCTCCGACGGCGACGTCTACGTGACGTTGTCCACCCGCAGAGTGGGCACCTCGGAGTATCGACTCAAGGCCCGCCTGCGATCCGGGTCGAGCATGCTGCTGCTGAGCCGGATGGTCGACGGGAAGCAGACGAACCTGTCCTACATGACGGTGCCCGGGATGGCCTTCAGCCGCGGTGACACGTTCACCATGCGGGCGCGGACGGTCGGTTCCAATGACACCACCTTGGCCGGCAAGCTCTGGCGAGCGGGTGACGAGGAGCCGAGCGACTGGCAGGTCACGGCCACGGACGACGCCCCAGCGCTGCAGGAGCCGGGGGCGGTCGGTCTCGCCGCGTACCTGTCCAGCGTCGCCTCCAACGCGCCCGTCATCGCTCGCTTCGACGACCTGGTGCTCACCGACGCCTCCGGATGAGTCGTCGTCCGTCTGTCGTGACCTCCTCCGCAGACATCCCGACTTCGCCGACGCCGTCGCGCAGCCGGGCGCTGGGAGGAGTGAGCGCACAGGCGTCCCAGGCGCTGGCCAGTTTTGCCCTGCAGATCTTGGCGGCTCGGTTGCTGGGTTTGGAGGGCTTGGGCAGGTTCGCCACCGCCTATGCACTCATCGTCCTCGCCACGGCGGTGGTGACCGGATTCGTCGGTGATTCACTGACCGTGTTGGATCGCCAGCATCCTCGGGTGCGCGCGGGTCTGCAGGTGTGGTGGCTCGGGTTGTCGCTGCTGACCGGGGTGAGTATCGGTCTGGGCGTAGGGCTGTCCGGGTTTGTCGACCCGGCCAGTGCTGTTGTCGTCGGCGTGGCCACCACGGTCTTCGTCCTCGAAGACACGCTGCGCCGGCTGCTGATGGCCAACCTGGCCTTTTGGCGGATCGTCCTGGTCGACCTCGCGGGGCTGCTGGTGGCCGTGGGGGTGCTGCTCGCCGCGGTGGGGACAGTGGACGAGGTGGGGCTGGTGCACTTCTTCGGGGCGTTGGCCGCTGCGCAGACCGTGGCTCTGGCCGTCGCGGTCGCATTGCTGCCGTCGGCCGAGCGGCGATTGGTGTCCCTGCGAGGTGCGGACCTCAGGACGGTGGCCGCCTACGGCTCGTGGCGGTCCCTGCAGCTGTCGATCAAGCCCGCGTTGCTCGCCGCGGTCCGGGTCTTGGGCGTTGCCGTGGTCTCGGCCGCCGCGATAGGCGATCTCGAGGCGGCCCGCATCTACCTCTCGCCCGCCATGATCATGATCACCGGACTCACGTCGGTGTTGTTCGCCGGCTACGCCGCGAGCCGCGGAACATCGCTGCGGACGTTGTTGCACCAGGGGGACCGAGCCGTCTCCCGGCTCGTGCTCGCCGTGGCTGTCCTGACGATCATCGCGCTCGTGGCCCAGCCGTGGGCAGGCCCCCTCATCACCGGCGGCGACTACGACCTGTCCACCGTGGCGATCCTGGGTTGGGCCGCGTTCGCAGCGGCCAGCGCCGCCACGTCGCCCTACAGTGCACTCGCGGGCGTGCGGGGCCGGCAATCCGTCGTCGTGACGGTCCGACTGGTGGAGTCCATCGCCTCGTTGCTGGTGGTCTCGGCCCTGCTGCTGTCCGGTGCCTCGATTGTGTGGACTCCCCTGGTGCTGGCGGCGGGGGTGCTCGGCGGTGGCGCGGTCCTGCGTATTGTGGTGCTCGGCCGGATGCCGATGGGGCCACCGGAGCCCAGGGAGGGTCACCCCGATGCCGCGTCCTAGGATTGTCGTCGCTCATCCATCCCCTGACCTCTACGGTTCGGACCGGCAGCTCTTGGTGACGGTGTCCGCGCTGGTTGAGCACGGGTGGGACGTGGTTGTGGCCTTGCCGGTTGATGGTCCGTTGACCCCGTTGTTGCGGGACCGCGGCGCAACCGTGGTCGTGGATTCCTTCCCGGTGCTGCGCAAGGCGTTGATCACTCCACGCGGGATCCTCGGCCTCGGGGTCGGACTCGGTCGGGACGCGGTGCGGCTGCGGGGTGCACTGCGGCGCACCGGCGCGGATGCGGTCTTTGTAAACACCCTGACTATCCCGGTGTGGCTACTCGCAGCGCGGTTGGCTGGCGTTCCGGCGGTGTGCCACGTGCACGAAGCCGAGGAGGACCAGCCACGGCTGGTGCGCCGCGCCCTGGCCGCGCAGATGTTCTTGACCGGGTCGGTCATCGCCAACAGCGGCGCGGCACGACGGGCCCTGGTCGACGTGGTGCCCCGGTTGGCGCAGCGCATCACCGTCGTCCACAACGGTGTGCCGGCTCCCCCACCATCTGCCGAACCACCGCGACCACGCCGGACCGGGTCGCCGTCGCATGTGAGTCTCGTGGCGCGGCTTTCTCCGCGTAAGGGGATCGACGTTGCCCTGGAGGCGGTCGCCCGGCTGCGTCAGGAGGGTCGCGAGGTCACCCTGACGGTGTGCGGCACCGCATACCAGGGTTATGAGTGGTACGAGCAGGAGTTGCGTGACCGTGCTGCCCGTCCTGACCTCGAGGGGGCCGTGTCCTTCGAAGGGTATGTCGACCCGACCTGGCCGGTGCTGAACGCAGCCGATGTCGTCGTCGTGCCCTCGCGGGTCGAGCCGTTCGGCAACACCGCCGTCGAGGCGCTCCTGGCGCAACGACCCGTCGTGGCCAGTGGAGTCCAAGGACTCAGGGAGGTCATCCGGCACAACGAAACGGGCCTGCTCGTCCCGCCCGATGATCCCGTCGCGCTGGCCGAGGCGATCGCCGCTCTGGTGGATGACCCAGAGCGCGCGGGCAGGCTGGCTCGCTCGGGAGCCGAAGATGCCCACGATCGGTTCAGCGAAGAGCGCTATCGCACTCAGATCGGGACCCTCGTGGACGCGGTACGCCCGACCTGAGCCGGGCTCAAGCCTGTCGCGGGGCGACCCCGGCTCGGGTATGCCGGTTCGCCTGCTCTGCGGGGAAACCTGGGTTCTGCCGGGCCCCTGTCGGCGATAAAGGCGATCAGGGCGAAGGTAAGGAACGCCGGACTGCTGTCCATCAAGCCACTCTCGACGACGCTGCGGCTGATCAGCGCCACCAAGAGGGCTTGGGTGAGCATGCGCGGTCCGCGCGCCATACGAAAGGTCATCGCCGCGGCGGTCGTCACCCAGCCCAGCAGAATGAGAACTCCCACCCAGCCTGCCTGCACCAAAGCGGACACCCAGCTACTGTCCAATACCTGGGTGTCCCAGTACTGACCCTGGACCGGCAGTTCCTTGGTGGCCAGGCCGTTCCCGAGCCACCGCACCCATTCCGTGGGGGGATAGTCCAACGCGGCTGACCAGACGATGCTGCGCGAATTCAACGTCGACACATCACCTTCGCCTTCACGGGTGAAGAACGACTCAAAGGCCCCGGTTCCGAGCATGACGAACAACGTCACCGGAATGCAGGCCAGCAGGACGATGCTGACAAACGGGTTCAGCTTTCTGGTCTGCGGAAGCATCACCAGCGCAGCAAGCACCACGGTCAGCAACGCGGTTCTGGATCCGGTGCCCACCAGAGCGATCAGCAGGGCGCCGAGGATGAGGATGTGGCGGGGTCGTGCCTGGTTGGTGAGCACAAGATAGATCCCGCCGATCGCCGTGAGGGCGCACAGCAGGGACAGTTCGTTGCTGTGCATACCGGGCACGCCGCCGCTCAACCGACCGTCAGCGAGATAGCTGGGCACGCCGGTGACGGCTGCTACCAGCGCGACCACCGTCATCGAAGCCATCAGGTCACGCATCAGCTGCTCGGCGGGGAAGGTCTTGACCAGCAGAATGACGCCCGCAGCCACGAGAAGCAGCCGGACCGAGAGCACCCCGGAGACGGCCAACTCATCGGCCGTCCAGGCGCCGAAGCTCGACACCGTGACGTAGGCGATCAGCAACCACACGAACGTGGTCCCCATCGGCCGGGGTGCCGAGGTATTGATCCGAACGGCCCACGCCAGCGCCAGGGCCAGCAGCGCGAGCGCGGCCTTGGCGGCCACGATGACGTCGAGCCCGCCGCCGTAGATGGAGGCCGAGCGCCAGGTCACCGTGGACAGGACCAGCATCAGCATGATCCACCGTGATGCTGTCATCCAGCGTCGAGATGATTCATGAGTGGGAAGCATCGACGCATTGGCGACCATTACTTCCTCCCCAGCGGTGCGGGTAAGCGGTTAGAGAACTTAGCGACAATACGGTAACGGTCTGTGCCTTTCCTGGCCGCCGACCAGAACTGTTCTTGCTACTGTTCGACAGTCGTATCGGCACGATACGCAGCGGGGGAGCCCGGTATCGACAATATGTAGCGCGGCAGGAGACAGCGTGGAGCTCAAGGATTACATGCAAGCGCTGCGCCAGCGATGGCGACTATTTGCGGCGTGCGTTCTGCTCGGGGTCCTGTTGGCTGCGGTCTTCACGCTTGTCGTGCCGAAGACGTATGAGGCACGCACTGAAGTCTTCGTGGCGCCGCAGGCCGGAAGCAGCAGCTCCGAGCTCATGCAAGGCTCGGATTTCGTCCGGGACAGGGTCAAGTCCTACGTGCAGGTGATCGACAGTGATGTCGTCCTCGCTCCGGTGATCGAAGACCTGGGCCTGGACATGAGCATCGACGAACTGTCCGACCACGTCAGCGCGACGGTCGTGGAGGAAACCGTGGTCGTGGCGATCTCCGTCGACTCCGGCTCCGCCGAGGAAGCGGCTCAGATCGCCAACAGCGTGGCCGCCGAGTTCGAGTCGATCGCGCCCTCCTTGGAGCCCCGCCGCGCTGACGACAGCGGCGTGGTCAGGGTCACCGTGACCGACCCCGCGCGCGTGCCGTTGACCCCGACGAGTCCTCGCCCGATCCTCAACCTGGCTCTGGGTCTGCTGCTTGGTCTTGCCGCAGGCATCGCCGCGGCAGTGGGACGGGAGACGCTGGACCGAAGAGTGAAGCAGGAGAACGACGTGCGGGCGCTTACCGTTGCGCCGGTGTTGGGCCACATCCCCCTCGATCCCGAAGCCGCGAACGATCCGGTCCTGCGGGAGAGCGCTCGCCAGGGTCTGCGGGCCGAGGCCTTGCGACAGCTGCGCACCAACATGGAGTTCCTCGAGGTTGCCACACCGGAGCGGTCCTTCGTGATCACGTCGTCGATCCCCGGGGAGGGCAAGTCGGTGACCGCGATCAATCTGGCCATCACCCTGGCCGAGCTCGGTCGCAAGGTCTGCTTCCTGGAAGCCGATCTACGCCGCCCCTCGGCGGCGGAGTACCTGGGGCTGGAAGGGGCCGTCGGTCTCACCCATGTGCTCATCGGGGCCGCCGAGTGGGAGGACATGGTGCAACCGTGGAGTCCCAATCTCGACGTGATGTTGGCCGGGGCCATCCCTCCTAACCCCACGGACCTGTTGGCGGGTCACGCGATGGATGAGCTGCTCACCACGTTGGAGACTGCATACGACGTGGTGATCGTGGACGCACCTCCGTTGCTGCCCGTCACCGATGCGGCGATCCTCGCTAAGCGCTGCACGGGAGCGATCGTGGTCGTGGGCTTCGGCTCCAAGGCCGTGAACCGGCAGGGCCTGTCCGAGGCGATCGGCTCGCTGGAGACCATCGAAGCCAGAGTGCTCGGAGTGGTACTCAACAGGGTGCCGACCAAGGGTCAACATGGTCGCACGGCGGCGCACTACTCCTACGAGGCCAGGCCCGAGTCTGACGCGCCCTCAAACCCGGAAACGGTTCGTGCCGTCGACCGGATGAAGTCGCCCCGTCCGCAGTCTCCACCGGCTCAGCACCGGGCCTGAGTCGCGGCCGGCTCGTCACGACGGACGGTCAGTTGGCGGCAGCCATGAACGCCCCGAGGTACCGGACGCCGGCCTTCTGTTCCACCAGCGCGGCAGCCTCGGCAGGGAGAGGCTGAGCGACAGTGCCCACGGCCCGAGTCACGGGGCTGCGGGGCGCAGCTCCGGCGTCCACCGCCTCAGAGCCGGCGAGCTCCAAGGAGCGTTGTTCTTGGCCAGCTCCCTCGCGGAACTTTGTCAGCGTGGTGTAGACCGACGGGTCACCCTTGCCTCGCGACCAGACGGCCACCCAACGTGGGTCTGCGGTCTGATCCCGCTGATAGACGTTGCCTTCGGCGCGGATGCCCATCTGCGCCGCGCTGAACTCGTGGGAGTAGTCCTCCACGCACAGCAGGCAGTTGCCGCTGGAGCCGGCAATGATGTTGTTGCTGACCCTCACCGGACCGTTGATCCAGGGCTGGTCAGGGTCGGGGAAGGGGCGGCGGGGGTCACGGCCGGGCACGGAACGGTCATCCCCGCGCCGCTGGTCCTGGACGATGTTGATCGGGCGGCCGTTGTCCGCAAACGTGTTGTTCCAGACCTGAACGTCACTGGTGTTGTTGATCTTGATCCCGTGGCCGGTGTTGCCCTGCACGACGTTGCCGACGAAAAGCATCGTGGACGATATCTCCAACGAGACCCCGTGGTGCGTGTTGTCACGGATCACGCTGTTGCTGATCCGGCCGTTATAGACCGACTCGTCGAGCCACAGGCCTGGGCCCCTGTTGTCCCGCGCCGTCGTGTCCGAGATGCGCACCCCTCGAGCGCGGGTGATCTTCAGGCCACCGGAGACCGGTGCCTTGTTGAATCGCTCCGTGTTGTTGCCGAACGTCAGCAGGTCTCGGACGTCGGCGTTGTCGGCGTGGTTGCCGTGCACACCGAGCAGGCCGTTGCGTGCGACCGTGACGTGATCCAGGCGCTGGTCTTTGGCCAGCATGCTCACGCCGGTGGTCGCATTGTCGGTGACGTGCAGGTTCTGCAGGGTGATCGAGGGGCGCTCCATGGTGATCGTGCCCATGTCGGGGACCGACGGCGCGTAACGGCGCACCCCGAAGCCGCGCAGCCGCACCCCGTCGGCCCGGACCTCGATCGCCCGGTCCAGTCTCGAGGCGCGCACCGTGGCCCCTTGGGGGTTGGTCCCGAGGTAGAGCCGGTCCTGGGCATCGTCGACGAAGAACGTGCCCGCCTTCAGTTGGCTGACTCGCTCGACCTGCCGCTGAGCGGTGCCATCGACCCACACCTGATCGGGGTGGGCGGCCATCGGGTAGTCGGGATTGACGAATCCCCAACCGCTGTCCGTGCGGCCCTCGGAACCCCGCGTGTAGCTCGGGCTGGAGTCGAACTCGGTGGTCCATTCCCGATGCAGCCAACCGCGGTCGGTGCGTTCGAACGTCGAGATGGGCAGGCTGCCGTCGAACCAGACGGCCTCGCCCGGGTAGTTCTGGATCGTCAGTCGCTTATTGATCGTGAACTGCTGGTGGTAGGTGCCCTTTCGGAGCACGACGGTGCCTCCGGTCGGCGCCTTGTCCATGGCCGCGCGCACCGTCTTCAGGGGGGACTTCTGCGTGCCGTAGTTGCTGTCCGACCCGGACGGTGAGACGAAGACTGCTCCCGAGGGGACGGAGTAGCGGGCCTCGCCCACCGGAAGGGCCCCCGTTGTTCCGGGGGTGCGCAGAACCGGAGCAGCAGAGGCGGGCAGGTGGGTGGACAGGGCGCTGGCGGCGGTTCCCGAGACCACGGACGTCCCCCCGAGGAGCCACATGGCATCGGGCCGCAGTCGGGTGAGGGCCTGATCCGTGTCCTCAGGCATGCCGTTGGGGTCGGTCAGGACCACGGGCCTCCCGTCGCGAGCGGCGCGGGCCGCACCGACCAGGGCGTCGGGAAAAGTGGTGCCGGAGGCGATGTATACCGTCCCGCCGGGTGAGAACCTGTCGGCGATGAGCCGAGAGGTGCCGTAACGGCCCTTCCCGGCGAGCCGCGAGACGGTGTTGGTGGAGGCAGCCGAAGAAGCCAGTCGGGCGACCCGGTCGGAGACGACGGTGGTGCCCCCCAGGACCACCACCTCGCGGGGGCGAAGGCGCGCCAGCTCGGCTTGGGTCGAGCGGTCGAGCGAGCGGCCGTCGCTCAGCAGCAGCGGAGCACGCTGGTGTCCCGCCAGTGCGGCCCCGGCCAGCGCGTCGGGGAAGTTCTCCCCACTGGCCAGATAGACGCGGTCGACCCCGGCGCCGTACTGGCCGGCCAGCGTGGCGGCGGTGCGGTAGCGGTCTTGTCCGGCCACCCGCCTCACGGTGCCGCTCGAAGCCAAGGGCCGTAGCTGGTCCACAACCCTGCCGGAGACGGCAGCGGAGCCACCGACGACGACGATCGTTGTCGGGCGTAGTCGGCTCAGGGAGCGGCGGGTCTGGTCGGGCAGTGATGCCGGATCGCTGAGCAGGACGGGTGCCCGATCCTTGCCGGCGCGCGCGGCGGCGGCCAAGGCGTCGGGGAAGTCGAGTCCGCTGACCACGTAGGCCACGTCGACCCCAGCAGGCCACGCCTCGGCGACCTTGGCCGATGTGTCGTAACGGTCGTCGCCGGCCAAGCGGTTGAGGCCGCTCCCGTCCCCGGATTGGGTGCGGGCCTGTGCCTGAAACTGGGCTTGCGCGGCCACGGATGCAGCGGCATTGGGCTCTGCGTTGACGGGACTGGCGGTGGCGCACAGGGCGCCGGCGAGCAGCAGAGAAACAATGGCACGCACGTGGGGGACTCCTTGGGGATGGAGCACCAGGATGCGGTCCGCGGAGGACCCTTTCGCGCGTTTTGGCACAGTATTGGCCCAAGGCCAAGGCAAAAATGACCCATCGTGCTGCGGGCTATACGTCTCGTTACCCCGTTCTGGGGGTCACCGACAGCAGATCGCGAGTCACCCGGTCCACCCTGAGTCGACGCCTGACGGTGACGCGTGAAGGTTACGGGGTGGGATGCCCATCCGCCGCCGCGGAGCGGGTCAGGTGCTCGCGCAGCGCTTCGGTCTGGTCGGTGGGGGTGAACCCGCTGGCGCGGATGCGACTGATGTCCAGGACGCTCGATGCCGGCCGAGGAGCCACCTGGCCGCTGTGGTCGGCGAGGTATTCGGCGGTGCTGACGGGGGTCACGTCGTGGGGATCGCGACCCTCCTCGGCGAAGACCCAGGACGCGATGTCGGCCCAGCTGGCCGGGTCGCCGGCGTTGGTGACGTGGTAGGTGCCAGGGGTAGCACCGGTGTCCAGCAGATGGGCGGTGGCGCGGGCGAGCTCGCCGGCGAAGGTGAGCCGGCCGATCTGGTCGTTCACCACCCGGGGGCTGACTCCGGATCGAGCCAGTCGGCGCATCGTGGAGACGAAGTTGTGTCCGTCTCCGACCACCCAGGACGTCCTGATCAGGTAGTGCCGAGGCAGGTTGGCCACGGCGAGCTCACCGGCGGCCTTGGACTGGCCGTAGACCCCGAGGGGGGCGATGGGGTCGTTCTCCCGGTATGCGCCGCCCGGGCCGGAGCCACCGGTGCCGTCGAAGACGTAGTCGGTCGAGTAGTGCACCAGAGTGAATCGGTGCTGGAGCGCAGCGCGTGCGAGGGCGCCGACCGCGCCGGCGTTCGTGGCCCAGGCTGCGGCAACGTCGCTCTGTGCCGCGTCAACGGCGGTGTATGCCGCCGCGTTGAGTACCGTACCCACGTCGGCGAAGTCGAAGCGCGCGATCGCCTCGGGGTCGGCCAGGTCCAGCTCCGCCCGGCCGATCAGACGCGCGCTCGGCATCGCCTGGGCCAAGGCCCGCCCTAGCTGGCCACCGGCGCCCAGGATCACCGTGCCGGGCGCCGTGACCGGTGCCAGTGCGGTCAGCTCCGGGTGTGCCTGGTCCTTGTCCGAGATGACGGCCTCGTGCAGCGGGATCGGCCAGGGAACGTTGACGCTCGGGTCGGCCAGGTTCAACAGGGTGTAGGAGGCGTCCGCGGACCAGTGTGCGTTGACCAGGTAGGAGTAGACGGTGTCCGCCACGAGCGTCTGGTAGGAGTTCCCCACGCCCCGCGGGACAAAGACCGCCGTCGCCTCGTCGAGGGTCTGCGTGTGCACCGCGCCGTAGCTCGGTCCCTCGCGCAGGTCGACCCAGGCACCGAAGGCCTGGCCGGCGGCGATCGAGACCAACTTGTCCCAGGGCTCGGCGTGGATGCCGCGCGTGGTCCCGGCCGCGGCATTGTGTGCCACCGAGTGCTGCACCGGAGCGAAGTCGGGCAGACCGAGGTCGGTCATCTTGGCTCGTTGCCAGTTCTCCTTGAACCACCCGCGGGCATCACCGTGCACCGGCAACCGCAGCACCATCAACCCCGGGATGGCGGTGCCCTCGACGCTCAGTTCGTGACTTTCCGTCGCCTTTGCCATCACTGGCCCCGGGCCGCGTATGCGGACTCGACGCCGTCCTTGACCGGGCCCCACCACGCCTCGTGGTCGGCATACCAGCGCACCGTGCTGGCCAGGCCCGCGTCGAAGTCGGGGTAGGCAGGCTCCCAACCCAACTCGGTGCGCAGCCGGGTGGCGTCGATCGCGTAGCGCATGTCGTGGCCCGCGCGGTCGGTCACGAAGTCGATCTCGTCCTCAGCGCGCTCACACAGTCGCAGAATGGCCCGGACCACCTCGAGGTTGGAGCGCTCACCGTCGGCGCCGATCAGGTACGTCGCGCCGAGCGTGCCGCGGTCCAGGATGGTCAGGACTGCGCTGGAATGGTCAGCGGTGTGGATCCAGTCACGCACGTTGGCCCCGGCACCGTAGACCTTGGGGCGATCGCCACGCAGCACGTTGGTGATCTGGCGGGGGATGAACTTCTCGATGTGCTGCCAGGGGCCGTAGTTGTTGGAGCAGTTGCTGATCGTCGCGCGCACGCCGAAGGAGCGCTGCCATGCCCGCACCAGGTGGTCGGCCCCGGCCTTGCTCGCCGAATAGGGCGAGGACGGTCGGTATGCCGTGGCCTCGGTGAACTTGGCCGGATCGTCCAGCTCCAGGTCGCCGTAGACCTCGTCGGTGGAGATGTGGTGCAACCGCACATCGTGCCGCCGGACCGCCTCGAGCAGCACGTACGTCCCCACGATGTTGGTGGTGACGAACGGTGAGGGGTCGCGCAGGCTGTTGTCGTTGTGTGACTCAGCGGCGAAGTGCACCACCGCGTCGTCCGGACCGGTGAGTCCGCTGACCAGCTGCTCCACCACGACTTCGTCAGCCACGTCGCCGACCACCAGCTGGACCCGGTCTTCAGGCAAGCCGGCCAGGGACTCTCGCGATGCGGCATACGTCAGCTTGTCCAGCACGATCACCGATGCCTCGGTGTGCTGCAGGAGGTGGTGGACAAAGTTGGAGCCGATAAAACCGGCCCCGCCGGTTACCAAGATCTGTCGCATGGCGCCCATGCTAATCACACCGATGAGCGTAGGGACGAATACGATAACTGGCTATGCGAGGCATCCTGCTGGCCGGCGGTACCGGCTCCCGACTCCACCCGATCACTTTGGGGGTCAGCAAGCAGTTGCTCCCGGTCTACGACAAGCCCATGGTCTACTACCCGCTGTCGACCCTGATCCTGGCCGGGATCCGCGATGTGCTGGTCATCACCACGCCGCACGATGCCGCCCAGTTCGAGCGGTTGCTCGGCGACGGCTCGCAGTTCGGGATCTCGATCAGCTATGCCCAGCAGCCCAGCCCCGACGGCATCGCGCAGGCCTTCGTGATCGGCGCCGACTTCGTCGAAGGGCACAGGAGTGCGCTGGCGTTGGGTGACAACATCTTCTACGGGCCAGGCCTGGGGCATCGGTTGAGCCGTTTCGAGAACCTGCAGGGGGCCGCGATCTTCGGCTACCGGGTCAGCGACCCCACGGCCTACGGGGTGGTCGAGTTCGACGACGACGGGACCGCCTTGTCGTTGCAGGAAAAGCCGGCCCATCCGCGCAGTTCGTATGCCGTGCCGGGGCTGTACTTCTACGACGACCAGGCCGTGGAGCGGGTGCGGGGTCTGCGGCCGTCGGCTCGCGGCGAGCTGGAGATCACCGACCTCAACCAGACCTACCTGGAGGACGGACAGCTGCAGGTCGAGGTGCTGCCGCGCGGCACCGCCTGGTTGGACACCGGCACCTTTGACTCGTTGAACGACGCCTCCAACTACGTCCACACCCTGGAGGACCGGCAGGGCTTGAAGATCGGAGCCCCGGAGGAGGTTGCCTGGCGGCGGGGCTTCCTGAGTGACGAAGAGCTGGCGGCCCGAGCCGAGCCGCTGGTGAAGTCCGGCTACGGCTCCTACCTCTTGGACTTGTTGCGTCAGCCACCCACCCGCGGTTAGCCGCGACATTCTGCGCTTTTCATTCTGCCGCGCTCGCCGGCGCACAAGAATACGCACCGGTAGAGTCTCCGAGACTGCGAAGAAAGAAGGCGTGTAGGTGACTTTGAACGCCTGGGTGACGCTGGTCGTGCTCGCGTTAGTGCTATTCGCCTTGGTCCGCGGGCGCTACGCCCCGTCAATAGTCACCTTCGCCGGAGCGGTTGCGTTGCTGGTCTTCGGGGTTATCCCGGCCGAGGCAGCCTTTTCGGGTTTTTCCAATCCTGCTCCTATTACGGTGGCGGCGCTGTATGTGCTGGCCGCGGGGATCGAAAAGACCGGCGCGTTGACCCCCGTCTTGCAAGGGACGCTCGGCGAGCGGGGCCACTACAGACTGCCACTGTTGCGCACGCTGCTGCCCACGGCGGGGGCTTCGGGCTTCCTGAACAACACACCGATCGTGGCCATGTTGGTCCCGCAGGTGGTGTCGTGGGCTGAACGGCGTGGGCTGTCAGCGTCCAAGCTGCTGATGCCGGTCTCGTTTGCGGCCATCTTCGGCGGTTTGCTCACGGTGATCGGCACATCGACCAACCTCGTGGTGTCCGGGCAGATGCGGAGCCTGGGGCTGGAGGAAATTCAGTTCTTCGAGATCGGCCTGCTGGGCCTGCCGATCGCGGTCGTCGGCCTCGGCATCATCCTGCTGATTGCTCCGACCGTGTTGCCGGGGCGTCGTTCGGCTCGGGTGGAGCTGGAAGAGCACAGCCGACGGTTCGCCATCGAGATGCTGGTGGAGCGCGGCGGGGTGCTCGACGGCAAAACCGTCGAGCAGGCCCGACTGCGCCACCTGTCCGGCCTCTTTCTCACCTCGGTCGACCGGGACGACACCACCATTGCGCCAGTGCGTCCCGACACGGTGCTGCGAGGAGGCAACCGGCTGCACTTTGTCGGCGCGGTGTCCAAGATCGTCGAGCTGCAGGAGCGGCGCGGTCTGCGCTCGGCCGAGCTGCACCACGCAATGGACCTCAGCAATCCCAGCGTCCGCTATTTCGAAGCGGTGGTGGGTTCTCGGTCCCCACTGGTGGGCAACACGCTGCGGGGCATGGGCTTCCGCTCGACCTATCAGGCCGCCGTGATCGGCATCCATCGGGCCGGGCATTTGGTCGAAGGGCAGCTGGGCACGGAGACCATTCGTCTCGGGGACACCCTGATCCTGATCAGCGACGCCGGGTTTAGAGATCGCTGGCGCGATCGCGCCGATTTCCTGCTCGTGGCCAGCGTGGACGGCACGCCGCCCACGGTCACCGCCCGGGCCTGGATCCCGGTGGGGCTGTTGGTTTCCGTCGTCGCTCTTGCGGCCAGCGGGCTCCTGCCTATCTTGGAGGGCTCCCTGGTGGCGGCGGTGATCCTGGTGGGCAGCGGCGTGCTGACGGCCGTGGAGGCCAGGCGGGCCATCGATATCGAGGTGATCATCGTCATCGCGTCCGCCTTCGGTCTCGCGTCCGCGATGCAATCCTCGGGCCTGGCCCTCACGATCGGCACCGGGCTGGTCGACCTGTTCGACGCGTTCGGGCATCGGGGGGTGCTGCTGGGCATCGTGCTGGCCACCATGGTGCTGACCGAGATGGTCACCAACAACGCCGCGGCGCTGTTGATGCTGCCGATTGCCGTGACGGCTGCCCAGGCCACCGGACTGGATCCGCGCGGAGCGGCGATCGCAGTCGCGATTGCCGCGTCGGCGTCCTTCCTGTCTCCGATCGGATATCAGACCAACATGATGGTGTACGGCCCCGGCGGATACCGCTTCGGTGACTACGCCCGGCTCGGGTGGCCGCTCTCGCTGATGGTGCTCGTCTTCACGGTCGCCCTGACCCCGGTGATCTGGCCCGGCTGAGGGCCGATTCGCCGGCTAGGGCTGGAGACCGGCGATCTGCTGCAAGAGCATGTCGTGGACCTGCGCTCGGCAGATCACCAGGTCGGGCAGATACGGATTGGCATTGTTGTAGGTCAGCGGTGAGCCATCGAGGCGACTGGTCGCCAAGCCTGCGGCGCGGGCCACCGCCACCGGGGCAGCGGAGTCCCATTCGTACTGCCCGCCCGCGTGCACGTAGGCGTCGGTTTCGCCGGTGAGGACGGACATCGCTTTGACCCCGGCCGAGCCCATGGCCACCAGCTCGGCGCCGATGCGTTCCGCCAGGGAGGTGACAAACGCGGGCGGTCGCGACCGGCTGACGGCGAGCCGCAGCGCGCCGTCCTGCCCCGACGTGTCGACCGCTGGGGTCATCGCGGTCGAGAAGGTCACGCCTCGAGCGGGCAACGCCACCGCGGCGTCGGTCAACGCGCCGCGTTGCCACAAGGCGACGTGCACGGCCCAGTCGTCGCGGCCGGGTTCGCTGAACTCTCGAGTCCCGTCGAGCGGATCGATGATCCAGACGCGGTCGGCCTGCAGGCGCTGCAGATCATCGGCGGCTTCTTCGGACAGCACGGCGTCGTCGGGGAAGCGCTGAGCCAAGGCCCGGGCCAACACCTCCTGGGCGGCGGCGTCACCGGCGTCCTTCACCTCGACGCCGGTGAGACCCGTGTCCATCAGGCGTCGGCGCACTTCGAGCAGGCGCTCGCCCGCCAGGTCGGCCAGCTCGACGGCGGCGAGGGCATCGCCCGTGGGTGATGCAGTCACAGGCGGGAGTCCAGGGGTTGACCCCACAGGCCTCGATCGACCCCGAGGTCGATGATCTGCTGGGTAAGCTCGGCAACGTCGGAGTCGGTGGTGTCCAACCGCAGGTCCGGATCAACGGGCTCCTCGTACGGAGCCGAGATCCCGGTGAAGTCGGCGATCTCGCCCCGGCGAGCACGGGCATACAGCCCCTTGCGGTCACGCCGTTCGCACTCGGCCAACGGCGTCGAGACGTGAATCAGCACGAATCGACCGCCGACGGCGTGGGTCATCGCTGCGACGTCCTCGCGGGTGGCGGCATACGGGGCGATCGGACTCGCGATGGCCAGACCCCCGTGCTCGGCAATGCGGGCCGCGACCCACCCGATTCGGCGGATGTTGGTGTCTCGGTCGACGGCGCCGAACCCCAGCCCCGCGCTGAGGTGTCGGCGGACGACGTCTCCGTCGAGCAGGGTCACCGCGCGATCCGTGCGCTCCAGCAGCCGGTTGCGCAGCGCACGGGCCACGGTGGATTTGCCTGAGCCCGACAGGCCGGTGAACAACACGACCACCCCGCCCCGGCCGGCCTGCTCCCGGGCCCGGGCGGTCCTCAGGTCGATGACCTCACCGCCGTGTGCGTATGCCGTGGCGCAAGCGTGCAGTCGACGCTCCCGATAGGGGTGGTCATCCGCAATCGGGACGAGCACAAGGTGGACCCGCTCCTGCAGCTCCACCGGCAGCTCAGCCACCTTCTGGTGCAGCACGCGGGCTCGATCCACCATCAGCTGGTCGCTCTGACCGTCGCGTTCGAGCGCTACGGGCAGCAGGAGCAGGGCAGTAGAGCTGTCGTGAGCCCGCATTTCGCTGGCGATCCGGGCCGCGTCGACACCGTCGTCGACCACCACCGTGCACTCGGTGACCGGGGTCGCCGCGACGCTGAGGTGGAGCTCTTCGAAGGGGCGCTGCGGCCTCGGTTCAAGCCAGCGCTCAACCCGTACGACCCGCCGATCAGTCGACGACCCATCGCCGGTGCACCGGACCAAGGCGATCGGCACACCCTCGGGCTCCAGGACGACCACGTCGGTGGCCGTTCCCGGTGCGTTCATCAGCACCGGGGCATCGAGGTCGTCGAACACCGGGACTCCGGCGCGCAGGAGATCGAGATCATCCAGCAGAAACGCCCCGCCAACCATGGTCGACACGGATTCGGGAGCGGGCACGGGGATAAGTCTCGGTCACTACTGCGTGACACTCAAACTTTCCTCGCGCACGACCAAATGGGATCTGCCCCGGCCTCGCGGTAACGTTTCCGGTTGTGCCAGCACACGCCACCTACACCCTCAGTCATCTGGACCATCTGGAGGCGGAATCGATCCACATCTTCCGCGAAGTGGCCGCCGAGTTCGAGAAGCCCGTGCTGATGTTTTCCGGAGGCAAGGACTCGATCTGCATGCTTCGGCTGGCGGAAAAGGCGTTCTATCCGGCCAAGGTGCCCTTCCCGGTGCTGCAGGTGGACACCGGGTTCGACTTCCCCGAGGTGCTGGCCACCCGTGACCGGTGGGTGGACCGGCTCGGGGTGAACATGATCGTGGCCTCGGTCGAGGAGGCCATCGCCGATGGCGTCGTGGTCGACGACGGCAAGACCAGCCGCAACCGGCTGCAGATCGGCACGTTGCTCAACACCCTGGAGGAGGGCGGCTTCACCGCCGCCTTCGGTGGCGGGCGACGCGATGAGGAAAAGGCCAGGGCGAAGGAGCGGGTCTACTCTCACCGCGACGAGTTCGGGCAGTGGGATCCGAAGAACCAGCGCCCGGAGCTGTGGTCCTTATATAACGGTCGCGTGCATGAGGGCGAGCACATGCGGATCTTTCCGCTGTCCAACTGGACCGAGCTGGACATTTGGGCCTACATCGGTCGCGAGCAGATCGACATACCGGAGATCTATTTCTCCCACCAGCGCCGCGTGTTCGAACGGGACGGCATGTTGCTCAGCGAGAGCGAGCACAACCCGTGTCGTGCCGGCGAGGTCGCTGTCGAGCGCACGGTCCGCTTCCGCACGGTGGGGGACCTGACGATGACGGGGTGCGTCGAAAGCGCCGCGAGCAATATCGACCAGATCATCGACGAGGTGGCGGTGGCCCGGGTGACCGAGCGTGGCGCCACCCGCGGGGACGACCGATTCTCGGAGGCGGCGATGGAAGACCGCAAGAAGGAGGGGTACTTCTAATGGCGATGGATCTTCTGCGCTTTGCGACCGCCGGCTCGGTGGACGACGGCAAGTCGACCCTGATCGGACGCTTGCTGCTGGACGCCAAGGCGATCTTCGAGGACCAGTTGGCGTCGGTGGAACGGACGTCCCGGGACAAGGGATACGACTACACCGACCTGGCTCTGCTGACCGACGGGTTGCGCTCCGAGCGGGAGCAGGGGATCACGATCGATGTGGCCTACCGCTATTTCGCGACCCCGAAGCGCAAGTTCATCATCGCGGACACTCCTGGGCACGTGCAGTACACCCGCAACATGGTGACCGGGGCCTCGACCGCCGACCTGGGTCTGGTGCTGGTGGACGCGCGTCACGGGATGACCGAGCAGTCACGGCGCCATGCGGTGCTGTTGTCGCTGCTGCGGGTGCCGCACATGGTGCTGGCGGTCAACAAGATGGACCTTGTCGGCTATGACCAGGGCGTCTTTGAGAAGATCCGTGACGAGTTCACCGCGTTCACGAGCAAGTTGGCCGTTCCGGATCTGCAGGTGATTCCGATCTCGGCGCTGGCGGGCGACAACGTGGTGACCCGTTCGGAGAACATGCCGTGGTATCAGGGGGCATCGTTGATGCATCACCTGGAGACCGTGTATGTCGCCTCGGACCGCGATCTGATCGACACCCGGTTGCCGGTGCAGTTCGTCATCCGGCCGAAGTCGGAGGCGTTCCACGACTATCGGGGGTATGCGGGGCAGATCGCCGGGGGAGTGCTCCGTAAGGGTGATGAGGTGATGGTCTTGCCCAGCGGACTGACCTCGACGATCGCCGGCATCGATGTGTTCGACCGCGAGGTCGAGGAAGCCTTCCCGCCGATGTCGGTCACGGTCCGACTCAGCGATGACCTGGACGTGTCTCGCGGCGACATGATCTGCCGGCCCAAGAACGCCCCACGGGTCTCCCAAGACATCGACGCGATGGTGGCCTGGATGGTGCCGCAGCCGCTGGGCGTGCGTCGCAAGCTGGCGATCAAGCACACCACCCGCACTGCGCGTGCGGTCATCAAGGACGTGCAATACCGCCTCGACATCAACACGTTGCACCGCGATCAGGCCGCGACGGAGCTGGGACTGAACGAGATCGGACGAGTGACGCTGCGCACGACCCAGCCACTGTTGTGTGATGACTACTCGACCAACCGGGCTACCGGCTCGTTCATCCTGGTCGATGAGGCCACCGGCGCCACGGTCGGGGCCGGGATGATCAACTCCTGACGGCTACCCGAAGACGGCCTGTCGGCTACCCGGAGACCGGCTTGTCAGGGGCGTAGTGGGCGCCGTACTCGTAGTAGGCGTCTGCTCCGGTGGTCGGCAGCCGGTTGAGGATCAGCCCGAGCGTCTTGCCCTGCGCTTGGTCGAGGCGTTCGAGGGTCTTGCTCAGATGTTCGTTCTTCACAACCCCTGCGCCGATGACGATGATCGCGCCGTCGGTCACGCCGGCCAACACGGCAGCATCCGTCACGGGCAGCAGCGGCGGGGCGTCGATCATCACGATGTCGAACTGTTCCTCCAGCTCGTGGATCACTGCCTTCATCCGCTCCGAGCCCAGCAGCTCCGCGGGGTTGGGCGGCAGCGGACCACAGCCGAGGAGGGTGAGGTTGGTGTCGCCGAAGGGTTGCAGCATGTCGCTGAGCTCAACCTCGCCGATGAGGACGTTGGTCAAACCGACGGAGCCCTCCATGCCCAGATACTTCATCAGTCGGGGTCGGCGCAGGTCCCCCTCCACGACGCACACCCGCTGGCCCGTTGCGGCCAGGGTCATGGCCAGGTGAGAGATCGTGGTGGTCTTGCCCTCCTCGGGCAGTGATGACGTGAACACAATGGAGCGCGCGGGATCACCGGCGTTGACGAACTGCAGGTTGGTGCGCAGGGTGCGGAAGGCTTCGGAGTGCGTGTGGTGCGGTTGTTCCACCACCAACATGGGCGCACTCGCCGCCTGCTTGTCAAAGGTGATCCCACCCAACACCGGAGCGTCAGTCAACGCTCGCACGTCCTGCTCGCTGCGGATAGAGGTGTCGAGGAGGTCGCGCGCCAGGGCCAAGCCGATCCCGATCAACAGTCCCAACACTGCTGCCAGCGCCATATTGCGCACCAACTGTGGAGACACCGGGCTGGCGCCGACGGCAGCGGGCGCAACGACCGTGGCCTTGACCGGGCTGGTCCCACCATCCTCGACCTGATCCAACTCTGCCAACCTCTGCACGAGCTGGTCACTCACTGCGGCGGCGATCTCAAGAGCCCGGTCGGGGTCCGGGTCGGTCACGGCCACGTTGAGCAAGACCGTGTTGGCGGGGGCCTGCGTGGTGACCTTGGCGGCCAGCTGTTGCGGAGTGAGATCCAGGCCCAGCGTCTCGATCACGGGCTCCAAGACGTAGGGGGTGGTCGCAACGTCCGCATACGTGGTGACCTGCCGCTGGGTGAAGTTGCTGCCCTGGGCCAGGTCGCTGG
>JBASAZ010000076.1:0-1695 GCA_049650845.1 Ornithinimicrobium sp. | reverse complement strand
TGGGCGCGGCAGGACCGGGCGGTCGACCACGTGCAGCTGCGGGGGATCGGCACCAGCGTGGGCATCGTGGAGTCTCGCACCGGGCGGATCCTGGGCACGGTGGATGAGTCCCGGGCGCACTCGGCCGTGCATACCGGGGCGGTCTATCTCCACCAAGGACAGCCCTATGTCGTGACCGAGCTCGACCTCGAGGAGGGGAGTGCTGTGGTGGTGGCTGGAGACCCTGGGTGGAGCACCCAGGCGGCCTCGGTCAGCGACTTCCGCATCGTCGATCCCGAGGGCGCATCGAGAAAGCAGTGGGGTCCGGCGATCGTGAGCTTCGGCGATGTCGAGGTCTCTTCCCAGGTGACGTCGTTCCTGCGCCGGCTGCCCAGCGGAGAGGTGATCGGTCGGCACGCCCTCGACCTACCCGTGCGCACGTTGCGCACGAAGGCGATCTGGTGGACGGTGCCGACCGCGGAGCTGGCGGTGGCCGGGGTCGGCGAGGCGGACATCCCAGGTGCGCTGCACGCAGCCGAGCACGCGTCGATCGGCTTGCTGCCTCTGATCGCCACCTGCGACCGTTGGGACATCGGCGGGGTGTCGACCGCGCATCACCCGGACACCGATCTGCCGACGGTGATGGTCTACGACGGTTATCCGGGTGGCGCAGGAATCGCGCGTCACGGCTTCGACCAGGCGTTGCTCTGGTTGCGCGCCACCCTGGACACGATCAGGGACTGTCGGTGTGCCACCGGTTGCCCCTCGTGCGTGCAGTCTCCGAAGTGCGGCAACGGCAATGACCCCCTGGACAAGGCCGGCGCCGTGTCCGTGTTGACCCACCTCATCAGCGGGTATGCCGACCCGCTCGGATAGGCTGCTTCCACGCAGTCCTCGCCGTGGAAAGGCCATCATGTTCGTCGTCGGTGCCATCCTGATCGTGCTCGCGATCATCGTCGTGATCTATGTCACCTTCGCCACCCGCAACCTCGACCCGTTGTCGATCGACTGGGGTCCGTTCACCGCCGCGCTCACCCCTCTGCAGTTGTTCTTTCTCGGTGCCGTGGCCATTCTCGTGCTCTCGATCGGGGCCGTGATGTTCAGCATCGGCCTGAAGAGCCAGGGTGCCAAGCGGGCCGAAGTCAAGCGACTGCGCAAAGAGGTCGAGCAGGTCCACTCCGAGCAGCCGAAGAAGCATGGTTCAGCCGTATCCGATGGATCGCGCTCCCGCTCCGCGACCGACGACCCGCCGTCGAAGACCTCGACGAAGGACACCGCCGAGCGCTCACCGAGTCGCGACACGGTCAGCGGTGACACGCGCGATGACACCGATTCCCCGAGTTCGAGCACCCCACCGAAGCACACCGCCAAGCTGCCCCCGCCGGTGCCGCCACGCGACTCGACGCCCCCGCCGCGCTCGGGTGGGTGAAGGCCGTGGCAGAGCCGGGTCAGCGCACCCGACGTCTCACGCCCCACCGCTGAACTTCGCGACGTTCACTCCCCACCGGGCACCAAGCCGGCGTCGGCTGAGACGTGCGCCACCCAGTCCGGATGTCCGGCCACTGCCCGGTGGACCCGGATGCTGAACTCGGGGCCGGCCCCGGCAGCGCCGTCCTCGATGACTCGAGCCTGGGCCAACCCGCCGGTCACCCGGCAGTCGTCGAGTTGTGCCCCGTTGACCTGCACCAAGCGGGCCGCCCGTGCACAGGCCACCTC
>JBASAZ010000075.1:0-1534 GCA_049650845.1 Ornithinimicrobium sp. | reverse complement strand
ACCGTCACCGAGGCGTTCGCCGACCGGGGCTACACGACGCGCGGTCGGTTGATCCCGCGTGGCCACGAGGGTGCCGTGCTGAACGATCCGGTGGACGTGGCTGCGCGGATGACGCGGTTGGTGACCGAGGGGCTGATCCGGTGCCCCGACGGCACCGATGTCGAGGTCATGGCGCGTTCGATCTGCACCCACGGTGACTCCCCAGGCGCCGTCGCCATGGCCGGCGCGGTCGCGGGGGCTCTCCGCGAGGCTGGGGTGAGCATCCGCTCTTTCGTGCAGGACCCCTGATGCAGGCTCGCGCGCTGCCGATGGGTGATGCTGCGGTGCTGATCGAAGTGGCCGATCTCAGCGCGGTGCTGGCGCTGCATGCGTCGGTGCGCGAACAGATGGCCACGGCCGATCCGGGCGAGGAGCGTGGCAGCGAACCGTGGGGATGGGTGGAAGACGTGGTGCCGGCGGCCCGGACCGTGCTGCTGCTCGCGGCGGCGGGCGCCGACCTGACCCAGCTGCGCCGCTCAGCGCTCGACCTGGCGGCCTCGATCTCGGCCCCACGAGACCTCAGCCACGCGGCGCATGCCCTCCACGGCCGCCCTGGCCCCCATGACCGCCAGGGCCCCGACGCCGATGTCGATGGTGATGCCGAGGTCGACGTCGAGATCCCGGTCACCTACGACGGCGCCGACCTGGATGACGTCGCCGCAGCGACCGGGATGAGCCGGGACGCGGTCGTCGAAGCACACACCGACAGCAGGTGGACCGTGGCCTTCTTCGGGTTCGCACCGGGTTTCGCCTACTTGGCCGGGGGCGACCCCCGTCTGGAGGTCGGCCGGCGGTCCGAGCCGAGGACCGCGGTCCCGGCCGGCGCAGTGGGGCTGGCCGGAGAGTTCAGCGCCGTCTATCCGCGGCGGTCCCCGGGAGGGTGGCACATCATCGGGCACACCGACCGCCTGATGTGGGACGCCGAGCGAGATCCGCCCTCGGCGCTGCAACCCGGTCAGCAGGTCCGTTTCGTGCGGCAGCACGAACCGTGAGCGCACTGCGCATTGTCGAGTCCGGCGCCCAGACCCTCATCCAGGATGCGGGACGGCCAGGCTGGGCCGCGATCGGGGTGGGGCGGTCCGGGGCGGCGGACCAGACGGCATACGCCTTGGGGGGAAGGTTGGTGGCGCACGGGGTCGGGATGGCGGCTCTGGAGGTCACGCTCGGCGGTCTGGTCGCGCGGGTGCACGGCTCGATGACGGTGGCACTGACCGGCGCCGACGCCCACGCCACGCTCGACGGTCAGCCCGTGGCCCACACCGCGGTGCTGGATCTGCATGATGGTCAAGAACTCCGTCTCGGTATGCCGTCCGCCGGGTTGCGGACGTACCTCAGCGTGCGTGGGGGCTGGGACGTGCCACAGATTCTGGGCTCTCGATCCACCGACACGCTCGCCCAGCTCGGGCCCGAGCCGGTGGCACCGGGCACCGTGCTCCCCGTGGGGCCCTACCGGGGCCCCTACCCCAACGTGGAGGTCGCGCCGGTGGCGTTGCCC
>JBASAZ010000074.1:0-2110 GCA_049650845.1 Ornithinimicrobium sp. | reverse complement strand
GAGGTGGGGCCAGGGCTGGTCGACTTCGCCGTGAACGTCCGCCTGAACCATCCGCCGCCGTGGCTGGCCGACGTGATCAGCGAAGCCATTGGCCACCTGGGTGCCTATCCCGACCCCTCCCTCGCCCGCGCTGCGCTCGCGGCCCGGCACGGAGTCAGGCCGGACATGGTGCTGGCTACCAGCGGAGGGGCCGAGGCGTTCACCCTAATCGCGCAGGCCATCACCGGCCGCCACCCGCTCGTGGTGCACCCGCAGTTCACCGAGCCCGAGGCGGCGCTGCGCCGGCTCGGACGACTGCCGGAGCGGCATCTGCTGCGCAGCGACCACGGCTTCGCGCTGGACCCCGACACCGTGCCGGCGGCCGCCGATCTGGTCCTGGTGGGCAACCCGACCAACCCGACCGCAGTGCAGCACTCGCGCCAGAGTGTGAACGCGTTGCGACGTAGCGGACGCACCCTGGTGGTCGACGAGGCGTTCGGCGACGCCGTGCCGGGGGAGCCCGAGTCGATGATCGACGTCGAGATGCAGGGGCTGCTGGTGGTGCGTTCGCTGACCAAGACGTGGGGTCTGGCCGGGCTGCGCGCGGGGTACGTCATTGGCGACCCGGCCCTGATCGCGCAGTTGGCCGCGGTCCAGTCCCCCTGGTCGGTGTCCTCCTTCGCCGCGGCCGTCATGGGGGCCACCAGCACACCGGAGGCAGTGCGCGAGGCGGACCAGGGCGCCGCCCAGCAACGGCTCTGGCGCGAGCACCTGGTCGCTGGTCTGCGGCGACTCGGCCGGAGTCCGGTGCCGGGGGTGGCGCCGTTCGTGCTGGTGCAGCTCGGGGCCGGGGCTCACCGCGCGTTGCGGGCCGCTGGATTCGCGGTGCGCCGGTGTGACACCTTCCCCGGCCTCGACGACACCTGGGTCCGGATCGCCGTTCGGCCCGTCGCCGCCACCGATGCGCTGCTGGCCCAGATCGTCCAGTTTGTCGCGAAACCTCAGTCCGTTGCGACAGCCTCGGCCGGTGCGACAGCCTCGGCCGGTGCGACAGCCTCGGTCGTCGGTGACGCTCCGGGTGCCTCACTGGAGCACAGCGCATGAGTCTGGTGGTGCCGGTGCAGGCTGCGCACGTGCTGATCACCCACGGTGGCCCGCGGGTGAGCGAAACCGTGCACGCGTTGATCGACCAGGGGGCGAGCGTGACTCTGGCGGCCGCCCCGGGTGCGCCGTCACTGACGCTCGACCCGCGAGTGGCCGATCTGCTCGCGCGCAATCTGGTCACGGTGGCCGTCGATCCGGACCTGTCGGCCTACGACGTGGTGCTGCGTGACCCCCACGGAGCCCTGCCCGCGCAGGATCGTGCTCACCCGGAGTCCTCCAGCCACGGCACGGCGGGCACGGGACGAGTCGTCCTGCTCGGTGGGGGTCTGGGTGCACCGGGGTTGATGACGCTGGACGGGCTGGACGCGATCCGAGCGGCCGATGTGGTGGTGTGCGACCGCTTGGCCCCCCTGGGGTTGTTGACGCAGGCACGCCCGGACTGCGAGGTCATCCACGTCGGCAAGATCCCGCGCGGGGACTTCACCCCGCAGGAGCAGATCAACGCGTTGCTGGTGCAGCACGCCGGGGCCGGGCGCTTCGTGGTGCGGCTCAAAGGCGGTGACCCGTACGTGTTCGGGCGCGGCGGTGAGGAGTGGAACGCCTGCGTCGAGGCCGGGGTGCCCGTGACCGTGGTGCCGGGGGTGACGTCCTCGATCGCGGCGCCGGCATTAGCGGGGGTTCCGGTCACCCACCGGCATCTGAGCCAGGGCTACGTGGTGGTCTCTGGCCACGTGACGCCGAGCGACCCACGCTGCGACGTGGACTGGGCCCGCCTCGCCGGTCTCAAGCTGACCCTGGTCATTCTGATGGGTGTGGCGGCTCTGGAGGAGATCAGCGCAGTTCTGCAAGAGCACGGGATGGACCCGGCGACCCCGGCGATGTCGGTGGCCGATGCCGGCATGCCCAGTCAGCGCAGCGCCACCGGAACGGTGCAGTCCATCGCGAAGGTGGCGGCCGACGCCGGGGTCAGCGCGCCCGCCGTGACGGTCATCGGCGCCGTGGTCGATGCGTTGAGGCAGCCCTAGGG